>NZ_JBIEKF010000006.1:0-211351 GCF_043496975.1 Halomonas sp. B23F22_10
GATTTCGGCACGGATCTTCGGTGTCGTCGTCGCTTGCTTATGCAGCTTGATGTCCATGAATCTGCTCCCGGATGAATTGCTGAAGAAGCTCTCTGGCGGCTAGCAGAGGATAACTTCTATAGGCGATTTGATCATCCGGGACCCTACAGCTAGTCTAGGCAAGTCTCCTCGATAGAGGCAGCGGCGCTCACCTGCTGATCCTGCCAGGCGGCGTAGGTCTGGCCGTTGCCCTCAACCTTCCAGTGCTCGCGCCCGTTGGCACTGCGTCCAGAGACCACCGCAGCGGCGGCGCTGGGGCTCGAGAAGGCATAGTCGCTGGCGAAGCGGCGCAGCCCCTGCTCGGCCTCCACCAGCACGCCGTCGTCGCAGAGCTGCTGGTAGAGGTTCTGGTAGCCGCCATCGGCGCCGGTCCAGCTACCCCGGGCCAGGGACCCCTTCAGCACGTAGAACTCGCCGTCGATCTCCTGGCCCAGGGCCCTGATCCCGAAACGGGGCACCTCGGCGACGAAGCGCGGCGAGGGCTGGCGCTCGGTCTCGGCGGATTCGGAGGCGGCGCTGGAGGGCATCGGGCGGTCGCGCAGGAAATCGAGCCCCAGCACCGGCAGCACGGTGCGGATCTGCTCCAGGAAGAAGGCCATGTCGGCCCTGTCGGCCTCGGGAAGGCCGATGTATTCATGGGCGGTGCCATTGATCAGCCGGCTGCGCCCGACCTCGCCGGCGTTGTGGATCAGCAGGCTCTCGAGGTACTTCACGTGGGCCTTGGTCAGATTCTGGTCCTTGCTGGTGACCAGGCAGACCTTCTCCCAGAAGTCCTTGCCGCCCTTCTCTTCGGGGCGGTTGTGCTGCTTGAGCCGTGTGGCCACGTCGTCGCTCTCGCCGATGTAGACCAGCGGGCGCAGGCTGTTCTCGGGGTCCGGCCCGACCAGGAAGTAGATCCCGGTGCGGCCGCACTCCGGGCGCTGCACCAGCTCGCTGAGCTTGCTGCGAGGCCCGGTGAGCACGTGGCCGGTCCAGTTCATGATCTCGGCGGTGAGCAGGCCGTTAGGCGTGCCGTCCACGAGGAAGAGCCGGATGCTGCGTCCCTGAGTCATACCGCCTCCATGGGGGCGTCCTGATCGGCTGGCACCGCGTCGGCCGGCGGCGTCCAGCCACGAACGTCGATCTTGCCGGTAACAGCGGCGGAGATCAGGGCAGAGCGGCGTTCTTGGAGATAGTGGATTTGATCGGCAGCCAACTCCATTAGTCTATCCATCTTTACAAGCCTGGCTTGAACACCTTGGGCGATTAGCTCCTGCTCTTCCATTTCTGGAAATGCTATTTTGCAGGATTCGACTTGGTCTGAGCTTACATTAAACTGAGCAGTACCCGTGACTTGATCAAGCACCTGCTCATAAAATGACGAACTTTGGATAACAAGTTCCAGGTAATTGCCTAGCAGCCCTCTTTCAAGCACGAAGCGCCCTACACGCTGATTCAGCTGTGCCGGCAGGTCGTCACGATTCACTATCGCATAGTTCCCAAGACTCCCTGTGTCGCCAATACTTCCAGACATGCCGTAAAGAATGTCACCTCCAGCTAACTGAAACCGGGAATCGCAATCCTCAGGAGGTATTTTGACTGAATTTTCAAGATCCAGCCTCCCTCTTTTAAGGTTGTTCATCCGAACGATCGTCACTCCATCTTGTGAGAATCTGGATGAATTAAAGGCGTACCCACCTTGTAGGCGACAAACATGACCGAGCTTACATACCTCCCAATGCGCCGGCACTTTCCCCAGCCACTCCACGCCCGAGTCCTTCATCAGCACGTCGGGATCGAGGCCCTTGGTCACGGCATGGGAGATCACCGCCTGGCGCTTCTCCTTGAGCAGCGCGATCAGGCGCTGCTGCTCCTCCACCAGGGCGTCGATGCGGGCAGTCTCGTGGTCGAGGAAGTTGGAAATAGCTACCTGCTCTAGTACCGGAGGACAGGGCATTTCAAGATTAGAGAAGGTTTCCGGGCGAACAACCTTTCTGAGGCCAGTGTAAAAAGGCCTCAGCCCTTTCCTCAAGTCAATGTGGTAGTAATAATAGTAAACATAGCCGGGGTGTGATTCTGGCAATGCCTTCGCAACAGAATAAGCTCCTGTAATCATTCCGTGGAGACTAGAATAGCCAACAGTCCGTGGCGTCTCATCAATATCAAATAGACAAAAAACGACGTCTCCAGGCTGAACAACTTGGTAAGTATCAAACTCTGCCGGGTACTTTCCTTTACCATCGAGGTCTCTGGGAACCACACCTCTAAGTGTCAGAGAAAGAAGCTGATACTGACTTCCACTTTTACCGACAGGCCTGCTGACAATGCGGAACATCCGTTTATTTCGCTCTACCTGCCAGTGCGCCGGCACCTCTCCCAACCACTCGACGCCGGAGTCCTTGTATTCGGGATACGCGGGAAAGGTACTCGGGCTGTCCCTGCCCTCGCCCTTCGGGCCAGCCGCTTCGCGTCTGTTCAAATTTGATCCCTTCAAATTTGTCATGCCGACAGCTCCTCGATCATTGTCTTGATCCGGTCGGTGCAGGCCTTCAAGTCGGCGTCGATGGCCTCCAGCGGGCGCGGCGGCTCGAAGGTGTAGAAATGCCGGTTGAAGGGGATCTCGAAGCCGACGATGCCGATGCGGCCATCCAGTTCGTCACGCTTGTCCTCGTCGATCCAGGCGTCGGGGACGTGAGGCTTCACCTCGCGCTCGAAGTAGTCGAACACCGACTCGTCCAGCGGCACGTTCTCGTTGTCACGCAGGCCGCTGTCGGGTTCGGGATTGCCCTTCTTGTCGGTGCAGATCTCGGCCTCGGGGTCGCGCTCGGACAGGGCGTTGAGGATCGCCTTCAGCAGCGGGGCGCCGACCTTGAGGCCGGTGGGCTTGAGCGTGGCCTTCAGGTCCTTGGTGAAGGCGTCTCGGTTGGTGTAGCGGCACTCGGCGCCCAGGGTGGCGCAGGCGGCCCTGAGGGCCTCTCTGTCGGCTTCTGAGAGCTTCTGTAGGGCCTTCTCGTCATCGAGCCTGGCCAGGCGCTCGGGGCTCGCCTGGAAGTTGAGGCGCAGCGGCCGCTCGACGGTGATGCGCCGGTAGCCGAAGGCCTCCACCGGGAAGATCTTGCTCTCCTCGGTCTCCTGGAAGGCGCCGTAGCCACGCACGATCTCGTCGATGTCGCGGTCGGTCACGTACTGACGCTTGCTGCCCAGCGACTTGCGCATCTTGGTGTAGCGCTCGGTGGCGTTGATCAGCTGCACCTTGCCCCGCCGCTCGGCCGGCTTGTGGTTGGAGAGCACCCACACGTAGGTGGCGATGCCGGTGTTGTAGAACATGTCCGTGGGCAGGGCGACGATCGCCTCGACCAGGTCGTGCTGCAGCAGGTAGCGGCGGATCTCGGACTCCCCGCTGCCGGCCCCGCCGGTGAACAACGGCGAGCCGTTGAGGATGATGCCGATCCGCGAGCCGCCGTCCTTGGGGCTGCGCATCTTGCTGACCAGGTGCATCAGGAACAGCAGCGAGCCATCGGAGACGCGCGGCAGGCCGGGGCCGAAGCGGCCGTCGTAGCCCTTCTGCTTGTGCTCGTCGGTGACCTGCTTCTGGACCTTTTTCCACTCGACCCCGAACGGTGGGTTAGCGAGCATGAAATCGAAGCGCTCGGCGGGCAGCTGGTCGTCGGAGAGGGTGTTGCCGAGCTTGATCTGGGCCACGTCCTGGCCCTTGATCAGCATGTCCGCCTTGCAGATGGCGTAGGACTCCGGGTTCAGCTCCTGGCCGTGCAGCGACACCGTGACCCGGTCGCTGACCTGCTGGATGTACTCGTCGCTCTCGGAGAGGAAGCCGCCGGTGCCCGCCGTGGGGTCGTAGACGGTGGCGATGCGGTGCGGGCGCAGGGTCTCGTCCTGGCCGGTCAGCACCAGCGAGGTGGTCAGGTGCACGATGTCGCGGGGTGTGAAGTGCTCCCCGGCGGTCTCGTTGGAGCTCTCGGCGAACTTGCGGATCAGCTCCTCGAAGATCACCCCCATGCCGTAGTTGGTGATCCGCTCCGGGCTCAGGTCGATGCTGGCGACCCGCTGCACCACCTGGTAGAGCAGGTCGTTGGCGGCGAGCTGCTGGACGAAGTCCTCGAAGTGGAAGTGATCGAAGATCTCGCGGGCGTCCTGGCTGAACGCCTGCACGTAGCTCATCAGGTCGTCGGCGGTCTGGGTATCCGAGAGGGTGCCCAGCGTCAGCGGCGAGGCGTTGAAGAACTGCTGCTCGGCCGCCCTAAGCAAGAGCTTCTCACGCACCGCCTCGGGCTTGGCCTGGTGCTCCTGGGCCCCGGCCAGCACCGCCGCCTTGGTCGGCGCCAGCACGCATTCCAGGCGCCGCAGCAGGGTGAACGGCAGGATCACCCGCCCATACTGGGACTGCTTGAAATCGCCGCGCAGCAGGTCCGCGACGGACCAGATGAAGGCCGCCGTCTGAGAGTGACTGTCCGTGTTCACGATGCTTCCCCACGTTGATGAATCTGGTGATGTTGATTGTGGCCATCATACACAGCGAAGCGAAGTGAGGGGCAGGGGTAGGCCGCCACCCATACAAGCCTGCCCTCCCTTTGAGCGACGGCGGGTATCAATACTCCTCGGGGGCAACCTCGGCCATCAGCTCAGCGAAGCTCTTCAGCCCATCGGTGGGGGCATCGTTCAGGTTATAGGCCTGCCGCTCCAGCCGGATGGCCTTGGCCAAGGCCTCGAGGCCGCTGTTGAGGCTGCGCCCGAATCGATCGTAGTTCTCTTCCGTGATGGGCATGATCGCCAGGGTGGCGGCCAGCCGGTCGGAGATGCTGCGCCAGCGGGCGATGGCCTGGCGGTGCTCGAGAAGCAGCGAGACCGCCTCGTCGCTGGCCTGCTCGATGAGGACGTCGTCCTCTTGGTGCGCGACTCCACTGCGCGAAGGGGCGCGGCTCAACTTGACCTTGGTCGCCTCGCGCACGGGCTCGGTCAGGTCACGCTGCCAGCCCTCGGCCTGGGCCTTGCTGCGGATGGTCGATTCGGGGATGCCGTGCTTGGCGGCGAGATGGCGGATGGAGAGCTGGCCGACGCGGTAGTCGCGCTGGCAGGCCTCCCAATCGTGCTTGCTCATGATGCGATCCTCCCGGATGGCGTGATGAGAATGTCCAAAGTTACTGTAGGACTGAAGGTGCACCGACATGAGCGTAACTGTCGGGGAGTATCATCAGCCATCAGTCATCAATAGGCGTAACGAATAGCTGTTGGCAGACAGCCCTCAGGGTTGCTCTAGTTTACATTGTCACCCCTCTCAGCATCGCATTAGCAGCCCTCCTGCCGGCATTGGCGCGGCGGTGGGCCTGGGGCTCGGCATATGCCGCTGCCGCCCATGCTTCGACATACTGGCGGGCCAGTTTGTCGGCCTCGACTTCGGGCCGGCCCGTCAGACGGTGCAGCAGGTAACACCAGTCATCCGGCACCAGCTCGCAGTGGCGGGCAACATAGGTCATCCAGGGCGGCTCAACGTCGCTTGATGCTGCCGCCAGGGCTTCGATTGGCGGTGGCGCGGGGTAAGCCGGCCAAACCGCCTTGGCAGCCTCCACAGCAGCGGAATCCCCCAGCAGGTGACCAGCATGCCGGCGGGCGTCATCAACATCGAGTGCTACTTCGAAGGCGTCATCTACCACGGTCAACAGCTCGGCCCGCACCTGCTGACTCAGAGGCACTAGTGTCTCGCGTAGGCGATGCGCAAGCTTGGGCCCAAGGTCGCGCCCCGCATCGGCCAGGGCGGCAAGCAGCATCTCGATCTCACGCTCTTGTCCTACTTCGCGTTGCTCTGCCTGCTTGTCGTGCTGTCCCACCTGTCCCATGCGTCCCGACGGCTCAACTGCGGGGGGTTGTGGCGGGACGCGTGGGGGACAGGGGGTGTCCCGCGGCGTCCCAGCGAAGGCGCGATAAACGTCTTCCAGGCTCATGCCAGTCCCTCCTCACTCTCACTTGGGCGGACCGCATATAGGCGGCGGCGGTTGCCGTTGATCCGCACGCGCACGGACCGCGCGCCAGCATCGCGTTCGACGAGCCAGCCGGCCGTCTCAAGGGCTTCGGTACCGCGCTTAAGGTCGAAGCCACCCAGCGCCTCGATCAGCCCCTCGCTATTGAACAGGTAGGTGCGACCCTTAGTATCTTCACGCCACCAGCCGGCCCGGTTGTAGACCGTCGGGGTACGGGCCGGGTCGCTCTCGACGCTGCTGAAACGGGAATCGCCATGTCGCTCGATGAAGCCGGACACGTTGGCCAAAATCTGCTCATGCTCGGACCTGACGCCGCCCTGCCCGGCAGCCCAGGCGTGGAATGCCTGGATAGCGGCGGCCATCGCCTCGCCTTCCTGCCAGCCCGTCAATCCGAACTCAGTGGCCAGCTCACCGGCCAGGCCGATCAGCGCCAGCACCTTGGCGGCCCGACCGTGGAGTGATCGCGTTGCGGCGAAGCCAGGTAGTTGTGCGAAGCGATCCACCTCAGCTGCCAGGTCGCGTTTCTCGGCCACCAGCCGCTCAATAAACGCCGGCCCAAGGTGGCCATAATGGCGAGTCACCTCGCTTTTCAGGTGATCCGCGAAGGCGCGACCATTGGCCAGGTGGTGCAGGTAGTCGAACGCCCCGTGGCGACGCCTGGCGGGGATGTCTAGCAGCCGGACGGCCTGCCCGGCATGAGGCCGCTTTCCGGACTCTGTCATGTGGGCAGCCAGGGTGCGCTCGCCGCTGCTTAGCAGCGCGACGCGCCAGCGATTGGGGAGACGGGCACTGCCACTGCGGTTGGCGCGGGCCTTGCCAGTGCCGTTGCCCAAGGCATAGACGGTGGCGCCAATCTCGCGGCCATCGGCCTCGCCGATCTCGTCGAGTATCAACGCTGTATCGCTCAGGGCGGCGGCTACACCCTCCAACCCATTGCTGGTGGCGCGCCAGGTGCGCTTGAAGTCGGGCCCGCCCCATACGCTCGCCGCGACCTCCAGCAGAGTGGTCTTGCCGTTGGATGAATCGCCCACCAGATGAATGCCGGCGGCCTGGCGGTGCGTCAGGTTCAGCAGCGGACCTGCCAGGGCCGTGGACACGGCTAGCACCATCAGCGGGTTGTCGCTGCAAAGCCGTCCAATTTGCTCTTGCCAGCTCGCCAGACTGCCGGCGGTGGTGAAGTGATCCTGAGTGGAGCTCTCGCTCTGGAAGATGATGCGGTTCGCCAACTCGCCCTGGGCAATGGTGCACCGGGGCATGACGAACGCCCGCCTCTCATCCATCTGATGCCAGCCCACGCGCGTCGCCGCCACCACTACCTCATCAGGCACCTGCTTCGCCGCCCACTGATTCAGCTCCTTGAAAGCGTCGGGCTCGATGCGAACGCCCATGTCCAGCAGCTCGCCGCGCATCTCTTCACCGCTACCCTTCAGCAGCCGCAACGGCATCGCCCACTGACGCCACGGGCCATACAACGGCTTGAGGCGAAGCAGAAGCCCGTGGTTGTTGCCGCGTTCATCGTGGGTGGCGGCCAGGCACTCGATGGGGGTGCATACGCGCTTTTCGAAGGGCTCGGCGTCTCCACCACCCCGGGGGTAGCGCTGCCCGTGAAAGTAAAGCCCCGGCGGCCCGTACTGGGTAGGGGTCAGATAGCAGGCGAAAGAAGGCCTGCTGGGCGCCTTGGCCTGGGTCGGCTCGGCCGCGCTAGGGTCCTCCTCGCGGGCGATGGGACACAACGGGACAAAAGGCGTCTCGGTAGTGTCCCGGTTGGAAGCCGCGTCATTGCTGGGCTGGGACACTGGGGTCAAGTGGGACACGTCCGGCGGCGTATTGGCAGACTCAGGCGAGTCCGGCTGCCAGATGGCGGTCTCGGAGTCGCGGTACTCACTCACCATGGCCACCTCCCAGCCGACAAAGGCGCACGTCGGCAAAGTCGGTGCAGGTCTTGCAGCCCTGGCAGAAGCTCGGCATCAGCAACCTTGCGTCGATGGCCAGTGCAGCATGTCGGGCAGCGACTC
This sequence comes from Halomonas sp. B23F22_10, assembly GCF_043496975.1. Lineage (NCBI taxonomy): Bacteria > Pseudomonadati > Pseudomonadota > Gammaproteobacteria > Oceanospirillales > Halomonadaceae > Halomonas > Halomonas sp. B23F22_10. The sequence continues at coordinate 8,027 of NZ_JBIEKF010000006.1, forward strand.
TTCCCTTGTTGGTGAGCCCCCGGGCCGGCAGATGGCGATCATCATCACCACAGATGGTGATGTCAGCATCGGGGAGCCGCTGGCGCAGGCGAAGAGCGACCGGGGTCAGGTTGTCGGCGTTGCGCGCGACCACGACCGGGCAGCCCATGGCGTCATGCAAGACGGCGGCGGTACTCCAGCCCTCGGCCACCAGCAGGCGCTCGGCGCCAGCCCGGCGGCCGATCAGGCTTGCCACGCCTCTTACGCGACCTCCAGCCAGGGTGCGCTTACTGCCGTCGGGGAAAATGCGCTCCAAGTTGACCAGCTCCCCATCGTGGTACATCGGCATCAGCAGCATCTCGCCGCGCTTGCGCAGGTTGTGGGACGGCAGCCGCTTTCGCTCCAGGTAGGGGTGGGCCGGATCAGCGGGGCGGGCCTCGGTCCACCAGCGACGTGCCTTATCGGCTACCTGCGCCTCTCGCTGCTGGCGCTCACGGTCGCGTCGATCGCGGTCGCGCATGGCGTCCAGACGAGCCCGGGCTGCGGCCTCGGGATCAGCGGGGCCGTGCAGCGTCACAAACTCAGAAATGCCCGAGTGCCAAAAGCCAAAGCTCGCCGCCTGAGGGCTATGGATGAGATACCAGCCGTTGGCGTTGCCCTTGGGCTTATCGGGCGCGTCGAACCGCTCGAAGCGGCCTGACGCCCTAGGTAGCAAGCTCACGCCGTAGGCGGCCAAGGCGTCAGCCAAGGCGGCCTCGATGGTCGAATTTTCGCGTGACGTCGCCCTAACATACGCTTGCGCCTGCCACCTGGCCGACACAGCCGTCTTCGTTTCTACGGACTTCATCAATCACTTCTCCTTCGCCTCGCGGCGGTGGTCGTGATGGGTGGAACTGCCAGGGAATTCCTCCAGACACTTTGCCATGCACTCGAGAATGGCGCAGATACGCTCGAGCTGCTCTCGTTCACCTTCCTCCACTTCCCCGGCTTTTCCGTCGTGCTGGCAACACCTCTGCTTCGTGAAATCATCACGGGTGATGCTAAGGGTGCAATCTCTCTCACAGTTATCGTCGACCAAAATGGCCACAGAAACATTCGACGGCAGTAGCTTCCGGAGTTGCCGAGAGACCGACATCAATTTTTGAGGACCGGTAACCATCACGACAGGCAGTCCGGTTTCCTCGTGGGCGGCAGCGCATGCAGAATACTGCACACCAACCAGCACCTGACCGGACGCCGACAACTGTTCGACAAGAGGGGCAGTGTCGGAACCATCCCTACCATCGGGAGCTGGCTTGTTCCGAGTGGAGCCATCCCCAGCCTCGACATACTCGAGGCTGATCTGGCCATCCATGAAGTAGAGCGGATTCAGGAGGGTCGCCCCGGTCATGCTCATGGGGGACTTGCCGATCCCCCTGGCCAACAGGTAAGTGCCATCCACACGGGAAGGGTGGGGGCCGGCCTGCCGACAAGCCCCATTCCCGTGACCCTTGCTCTTGTAATACCCAGTGATAGGATCAATTGACATAATCACCTCCTGTCATCTGCGACGGTGGTATGTGTCTTCACGCTCCGGCTAGCGCATGCCAGTAACCTTTATGCTGCTTCCTTTTGCGACAGTGCCGCACGCACTGTGGCAAAGGCGACCGTCTTCCATGGCCCAGAGCTATTGGCGAACTCTTCAACGATCGATTCGCGCAGGGTCGTGCCGACGCCCGAAATGTCCAACAATCCCAACGGGCGACGCAAGCGAGCGCGACGGGACCGGAACATTGCCAGATGGTAGTAGGCAGGCTCGCTGACAGGACCGCCATCTCCGAAGCTCAACATATATAGCCCATGGCCGTGCCATCGACACACGTTGATCTCGCGTGCAGCTAGGTGGCAAGCAAGTGCAAGGCTCTGGGTCCGACGATGAGGCAAAATGCTCATTCCCCCTCCTCCCGCTCGCTGCTGGTTACCCTGTGGCTGTCCTCAATACGCTGGTCGATCCACCTGTCGATTTCAGAAGCGACCCAGGCTACTGCGCGAGGACTAATCTGGATCGGCGCCGGGAAGTCTCCGGCATTGATGAGGCGGTGCAGGGTAGAGTTCGAGATAGCGCAACGGCGCAGAACCTCGGGGCGGCGTACAAGACTGACGTTGTGGGGTGTATTGGCCATGCTTGATTCCTCTCGGAATGAATGCATGGCCAAGGTTATCGGCCCGAGCACGACTTAAAAATAGACGGGAGTACTGCCGTCTAATTTCCGAGCCTCCTCCCCCGCTTCCTGGCATAGTCCGGTGCAACCGTATTGATGTTTTTTCTAATCGTCTCCAAGCCCATCCCCCAGCAGCTTAGCGGTCGATTATCGCCCAACTCCTTGAGGCGCTGAGCCTCTCTTTGAGCGTCTTCTTGCACTTCAAGGGCGACATCCTTGACGCGCTTCTCGCAAGCGTGATCCTCATCCCAAATCTGGATAGCCCTATCCCTCATCCACTTCCGGCCCAGCTGCTGTATCTGTTTTATGTTGTTTTTTCCACGACTATATTCGGCGCGGAGAAGTTGAATTGCCTTCACGCTAAGTGCTTGATAGCTCTCATGGCTAGGGAGTGTAAGTCCACGGTATAGATAGCCTAGAAGTAGTGCAGCGATTGGTTCGGCATCGGAAATTGGCGTCTCGGACCGGGCTAGGAGGCGCTCTATCAGTTCAGAGCACAGTTTCGTTTCCGAGTGCCGCACCGGAGAACTGTTGCTTTCAGCCTCTAGGCACCTCATCTGCGCGAGCATCTCCAAGAGAACTTCCTGACCTTGTCTTAGGCTGCCATCATCGTTGAGCAAATGAAGAGGTGATGCCCTGCCTTCACTGCCAGCAATGTTGCAGTACTGGTTGACATACTTGGGGACATCGAGTCCGAATTGCTGCTCGTTATCAGACATCTCGCTCCTCCTCGCGCATTGCATGGAAGGGATGGATGGCGGAGGCCATGAGTTAGGGTCATCAGACCTAGCTTGCCTAAGGGGTGGTGGCGCCGCGTGAATCAAGTGACAGTGCGAGGCGACTGAACGCTGTCAGTGTTATCTCGCAACTCGTCAAGATAGTCCGCCCACGTCTGTAGCATCTCCCGCCGCTGGTCCAGGTACTTGGTCCGATTGTAGGCGCGGCCGTTGGGGTCCTTCACGCTGTGGGCCAGCTGCTGCTCGACGTAGTGCTCCGGGTAGTTCAAGCGCTCGGCGATGATCGTCCTCGCCGTGGCCCTAAAACCGTGGGCGGTCTGCCTTCCCTTGAAGCCCATGGAGTCCAGGGCAGCCTTCATCGTGTTCTCGGACATCGGCCGCTGGCTGCTACGCAGGCCAGGCAATACAAAGTGCCCACCACCGGTCAGCGGATACAGTTCGCGCAGTATGATCAGCGCCTGACGGGGCAGAGGCACGATCAGCGGTGCTGAGTTCTTGCTCGGCTGGAAACTCCAGGTGGCCTCGTCGAGATTGAAGTCCTCCCAGGCAGCGTGACGCAGCTCTCCGGGCCGAACGAACAACAGGGAGGCTAGCTTCAAGGCAGCAATCGTGACGGGCTGGCCGCGATAGCCGTCAATGGCACGAAGGAGGCCAGACAGTTCGTCGGGGTCGGTGATGGCCGGGTAATGGCTTACCGTCGGGTGTCGCAAGGCCCCCCGCAGATCGGCCGCGGGGTCGCGCTCGGCGCGTCCGGTGGTAATGGCATAGCGCATGACCTGTCCCACGACCGTCTTGATGCGGATGGCAGTTTCCAGATGCCCCCGTTTCTCCACCTTGCGGAGGCACTGCAACAACTCGAGCGGGGTGATGTCGGCCACGGGGCGGTTGCCCACGTAGGGGTATACGTCTCGTTCCAGGCGGCGCTTGTTCTTACTGTAGTGGGCTGGCACTACATTATGCCGGTGGACCTCTTCCAGCCATTCGGTCGCCACGAGCCTAAAGGTGTTGGCCAACGCGGCCTTACCCTCCAGCTTAGAAATCTGCTTGGCGGTGCTGGGGTCCGTCCCTTCAGCCAGCAGCTGCTTGGCCTTGTCCCGAGCGTCTCGGGCCTGGGCAAGCGACACACCCCCGCCCTTCTCTCCATAGACACCGATGGCCAGGCGCTTTTCCTTGCCATGGAAGCGGTATTTCAGCCGCCAGTACTTCCCCCCACTCGGCGTCACCTCAAGGTACATGCCTCCCCCATCGGACAGGCGGTAGGTCCTGTCGCGGGGTTTGGCATTGCGAACGGCGGTAGCGGTGAGCTTGTTCGTCTGGCGGGAATGGCTCATGGGGGCACCTACTGAGCGACAAGTAGCCTTGCCCCCATACATGCCCCCTAAACTAGGGGCATGTCAAGAATCTCTATGGCACTTCTTGAAACGAGAAAATGTCTCTGAGCCCGCTTATCATGGGGCTTATGGCACGTTCTGAAATTCGGAGGGATGTGCTTTTGGTGGGCCCAGTAGGACTTGAACCTACGACCAAGGGATTATGAGTCCCCTGCTCTAACCAACTGAGCTATAGGCCCTTATCAGCGGCTGCGTATGATAGCGAAAGCCGAGAGACAAGGCCATAGCCGCTGGCCTTGCGAGGGGGCGATGGCTCGGGAGAAGATGCCCAGGCTCGACCCTCCTTGGCCACTAGAAGAGACCCCATGTTCCTGCTGATCGGCTTCGCAGTCCTTTCCATCGGCGTTTCCTTTCTCTGCTCGCTGCTCGAGGCGGCGCTGCTCTCCACCACCCCGAGCTACGTGGCCCAGCTACGCGAGACGAAGCCCAGGCTGCACGCGCGGCTCAATCGCCTGAAGCAGAACATCGATCAGCCGCTGGCCGCCATCCTCACCCTGAACACCATCGCCCATACGGTGGGCGCCACCGGCGTCGGCGCCCAGGTCACGGTGGTGTTCGGCGAGGCGTGGCTGGGGGTGGCCTCGGCGCTGATGACACTGTTGATCCTGTTCGTCTCCGAGATCATCCCCAAGACCATCGGCGCCACTTACTGGCGGCAGCTCGCCGGCATGCTGACCACCACGCTCGATGCGATGATCTGGTGCCTCAAGCCCTTCATCTGGATGTCCGAGCAGATCACCAAGCGGATCGGCAAGGACGCCATGGACACCGACATGCGCGGCGAGATCAAGGCGCTGGCCCAGATCGGTCAGGAGGAGAAGGCGCTGGACCCGGAAGAGACGCGCGTGATCGTCAACATCCTCAACCTGCACGATATCCCCGTGAAGGACGTGATGACCCCGCGCACCGTCTCGGTGACGGTGAAGGCCGGCATGACGGTGAAGGCGTTCGACGACGAGCTGGGCCACTCGCCCTTCACGCGCTTCCCGGTGATGGATGGCGGCGAGCAGGCGCTGGGCTACATCCACAAGGCCGACACCTACCAGGCCGACGACGATGTCGACCTCAAGTCGCTGATGCACTCGGTGCCGACCATTCAGGCCGAGGACAACGTCGAGCAGGTGTTCACCATGATGGTACTGGGCCGTCAGCACCTGTGCGTGGTCTACGACGACCTCGGCACCTGGGTCGGCCTCATCACCCTGGAAGACATCATCGAGACGATCCTCGGCCAGGACATCGTCGACGAGACCGACAACGTGGCGAACCTGCGCAAGTACGCCCGCCAGCGCTGGACCAAGCAGCTCAAGAAGCAGGAATCGCCGTGAGCTCCAGTATCGTGTAGGGCGCCTCGCAGGCGTGGCGTTCGTCGCGCTCGTCCACGCTGCCGAGCTCGAGGTTGCGGTCGTTGTCGTAGGCCACGAACAGCCGCTCGCGGTCGAGCACGGCCAGGCCCTCGGCCTTGTGCTCGAACTCCAGCGCTTCGCCTTCGGGCGTGGTCACCAGCCGCGGCGTCACGCCGTCGCGGAATTCCTCCAGGCCGAGCTCCCACAGGTAGCCGCCGATGCGCTCCCGGCCGCCCTCCTCGACCTCGAAGCTGGTCAGGAAGTAGAGCCGGGCGTGGTAGGGATCGTACTCCAGGCTCGAGAGCCCGCACTCGAAGCGCACGCCGTCCTGCTCGTGGGGCACGAAGCGGAAGTGCTCGCGCAGGGCATCGATGAACTCGATGTTGCCGCTGTCGGTGATCTGGTAGTGCGCGCCGACCACGCGGCTGACGTACGCGAAGTCGTCGTGGGCGTTGCCCTGCTCGCGCACGCCGAACAGCAGCAGGCCGTCGCCGCGCTCGCCGGGCACCGTGGCCAGCCCCTCGAGCTTGTAGTAGGGGTAGCCGATGGCGAGGTTGAGCTTGCGCCGCAGCTCCAGCGAGCCTTCCACGCCGTCGCGCGGGTCCGGGTCCACCACCTGCACCGCCTCGGGTTCGCCGAGCGGCCAGATCAGCAGGTGGTTGTAGTCGTTCAGCCCGTGGCCCTGCTCCTCGATGCGGTCGAAGCCGGTCACCGCCAGCACGTGGCGGCCGTCGGTGGTCAGCGCGAAGTCCTCGTACTTCACCGCCTGCTGCAGGCGCGCGGCGGAAAGGTATTCCAGTTGCGCGTCGTCCGGGCCCTCGGGCGTCAGCGGCAGGGCGAAGACCGCGGAGCGCTCGTCGCCGGGCACCGGCTTGTCGCTGGCCATCAACAGCCGCTCGCCGTCATACAGCACGGCGGAGATCTCGGCGTTGACGAGCTCGCCGGCGTCGTCGCGCAGGCCGGCGGGGAAGCAGTGGATCGTGCCTTGCTGAAGAATCCGGGCTTGGGCCATGGTCGGTCTCCGTCGGAAAATGTCGAACCCGCTCAGGCTAGTACGCCCGGCGGGCCTCACGCGATACGACAGCGCCCGCGCGGGTTCGTCTCCTTGTTCGCTGCGCATTTTCTGCACGGGCTTCCCTCTTCTCTATTCCCTCCCCCCTCTTCCCTCCCCCGTGTCCGCCCATCCACCGCCGCTTGAATAAAAAAATTCTTATTCACGGTTCAGTTCCGCGCCTCGCCTGCGTCATCACTCCTGCACACATCATTAATGATAAAGATTTGTATTCGTAAGGGAGCATTGTCTCGTGCTCGCGAGGCATCAGGCGCCGGGCCATGTGGCCCGGCCAGGCAGAAAGAACGAGGTGCCCATGACATCACGGATTGAAGCGCCCGGGCCGCGGCTCGGTACCGAGCCCGCCCCGCTGGCATCCCATCAGCTGTTCAACGCCCGGCACGCCGAGGCCTACTGGCAGCAGGCGACCCGCTGCATCGACCTGGTTCGTCGCAAGGTGGCCGAGGTCGAGCGGCCCTTCACCGGCGCCCGGCCCGAGGAGCTGCGCGGCCGCTTCGAGGCCATCGACCTCGACGCGCCGCTCGGCGAGCTGCGTCCGGCCCTGGAGGAGCTGGAGCACGTCTACCTGGACGACGCCGTCTACTTCCATCATCCGCGCTACGTGGCCCACCTGAACTGCCCCGTGGTGCTGCCGGGCGTGCTCGCCGAGGCGATCCTGGCGCCGATCAACTCCTCGCTGGACACCTTCGACCAGAGCGCCGGCGGCACCTTCATCGAGCAGTCGCTGATCGACTGGACGGCGGAGCGCATCGGCCTCGGCGAGGACGCCGACGGCGTGTTCACCAGCGGCGGCACCCAGTCGAACCTGATGGCGCTGATGATCGCCCGCGACCATCACGGCGCGCGCCAGGACCGCCCCGGCGGCAACAAGCAGCAGGGCCTGCCGGCGGACCATCGGCGGCTGCGCATCCTCGGCTCGGAGCTCAGCCACTTTAGCCTGCAGAAGTCGGCGGCGATCCTCGGGCTCGGCTACCAGGCGGTGATGCCGGTGGCCACCGATGCGGACTACCGCATGGACCCGCAGGCGCTCAAGGCGCGCCTCGAGGAGTGCATCGCCCTCGACCTGGTCCCGATCGCGGTGGTGGCCACCGCCGGCACCACCGACTTCGGCAGCATCGACCCGCTCGAAGAGATCGCCGCGCTGTGCCGAGAGCATGGCATCTGGCTGCACGTCGACGCCGCCTACGGCGGGGGCCTGCTGTGCTCGCGCCGCGAGCGCCACCGCCTGGCCGGCATCGAGCACGCCGACTCGGTCACCGTCGACTATCACAAGACCTTCTTCCAGCCGGTGAGCTGCAGCGCCTTCCTGGTGCGCCGCGGCAGCGACCTGCGCCACGTCACCCATCACGCCGACTATCTGAACCCCGAGAGCCAGGCGCTGGCCGGCACGCCGGACCAGGTCAACAAGAGCCTGCAGACCACCAAGCGCTTCGACGCCCTGAAACTGTGGATGACGCTGCGCATCATGGGCGCCGACGCCCTGGGCGAGATGTTCGAGCGGGTCATGGACCTGGCCGACGAGGCCCACGCACGGCTGTCCGCCCGGCCCGACATCGAGGTGCTGCTCGACCCGCCGCTCAGCACCCTGATCTTCCGCTACCGGCCCGAGGACCTCGATCTGGACGACGAGGCGCTGGACGCCCTGAACGCCCACGTGCGCGCCGCCCTCTCGCGCCACGGCGAGGCGGTGATCGCCGCCACCCGGGTCGATGGCCGCCGCTACCTGAAGTTCACCCTGCTCAACCCGGAGACCACCGTCGACGACCTCAGCGCCATCGTCGAGCGCATCGGCGCCCACGCCCGCGCCTGGTGCGATGGCGCCGCCACCGCCTCGGCCCACGCCGTCGCCTCCTGATGCCACGAGACTTGTCCATGACCCAGCACGTTCACGACTTCATCGCCATCGGCCTCGGGCCCTTCAACCTGGGGCTGGCCTGCCTGGCCGATCCCATCGAGGAGCTCGAGGGGCTGTTCCTCGAGCGCCGCGACGGCTTCGACTGGCACCCGGGCATGCTGCTGGAGGACGCCACCCTGCAGACGCCCTTCCTCGCCGACCTGGTGACCATGGCCGACCCCACCAGCCGCTTCAGCGTGCTCAACTACCTGAAGCAGCAGGGCCGGCTCTACAACTTCTATATCCGCGAGAGCTTCTTCCTGCTGCGCAACGAGTACAACCGCTACTGCCAGTGGGCGGTGGAACAGCTCGACAGCGTGCGCTTCTCCACCGAGGTGGAGCGGGTGGAATTCGAGGAGGCCAGCGGCCTCTACCGCGTGAGCTGCCGCGACACCGGGAGCGGCGAGGCGCGCGAGTACCTGGCCCGCCATCTGGTGCTCGGCACCGGCACCACACCCTGGCTGCCCGAGGGCTGCCGCGACGTCGAGCCGCGGCCGATGCACTCCGGCGAGTACCTCCAGCGCAAGGCCGAGCTGCAGCGCCAGCCGGCGATCACCGTGGTCGGCAGCGGCCAGAGCGCGGCCGAGATCTACCGCGACCTGCTCGCCGACATCGACCGCTTCGGCTACCGGCTCGACTGGATCACCCGCTCGCCGCGCTTCTTCCCGCTGGAGTACGCCAAGCTGACCCTGGAAATGACCTCGCCGGACTACATCGACTACTTCCACGCCCTGCCCGAGGCGACGCGAAACGCGCTGACGCGGGAACAGAAGGGCCTCTACAAGGGCATCAACGAGGACCTGATCAACGACATCTACGACCTGCGCTACGCCAAGGAGCTGGTCGGCGAGGTGCGCTCGTCGCTGTTCACCAACGCCCAGCTCGAGACCTGCCGTTTCGATGCCGAGCGCGGCGAGTACGACCTGACCCTGTGGCACACCGAGCAGCAGCGCCACTATCGCCATCGCACCCAGGCGCTGGTCATGGCCACCGGCTACCGCTACCACATGCCGGACTTCCTGGCGCCGATCGCCTCGCGCATCGCCTTCGACGAGGCCGGGCGCTTCGCGGTGGGCCGCTTCTACGACATCGACGGCGGCGAGGGCCGGCTGTTCGTGCAGAACGCCGAGCTGCATACCCACAGCCTGGCAGCCCCGGACCTGGGCATGGGCCCCTATCGCAACGCCTGCCTGATCCGCGCGATGACCGGGAAGGAGATCTATCCGGTGGAACGACGCATCGCCTATCAGCGCTTCGGCGCGCCCGACGAGGCGGTCTTCGAACCCGAGCAAGCGGAGCCCGCATGACCCCGACGCCCTGGCTGGTGGCGGTGACCGCGGTGGCGGTGATCAGCGATGCCATGCTGCTGCCCTTCTACCCGCAGTTCTTCGACGCGCGCTTCGGCGTGACGGACCCGTCCCACATCGGCGCCTACCTGGCGATGAGCTGCCTGGTGGTGCTGGTGGCGCTGCCCGCCTGGGCGCGCCTGGCACGCCGGGTCGGCACCCTGCCGCTGCTGCTGGTCACCCAGCTGGTGGCGGGCGGGCTCAGCCTCGCCTGCGCCGTGGTCACCTCGCTGCCGTGGTTCTGGGGCCTGTCGCTGGCGATGCTGGTGGCCAAGGCCAGCTACCTGCTGGTCTACCCCTACCTGATGCACTTCGAGCCCCAGGATCGCCACGCGACCCTGATCGGCACCCTCTCGGTCGTCGTGCACGCCGGCGGCATCCTCGGCGCCATGGTCGGCGGCCTGGTGCTGGAGCACTGGGCCGCGGCCCAGGTGTTCCGCGTGATGGCACTGGGCGACGCCCTGCAGGTCGCGGTCTGCGCCTGGCTGATCCGCCGCGGCCGCGCGCCGCATGCGGCACCGGCCACCGAGCGGGGGCCGGCCTCCAGCGGCGCCATCCTGCGTCTGGGCCTGGTGATGCTGCTGTTCTACTTCAGCGCCTATCTGGCACGGCCGTTCTTCGCCCGCTACTGGGAGCTGGCCTCCGGGCTCTCCGGCGAGGTGCTGGCGGGCGCGGTGTTCGCCATCCCCGGCGCCGTGGCGGTGGCCCTGCTGGCGATCGACCTGCTCGCGCGCCGCCCCGCCGGCCAGGCCATCCTGCTGCCGCTGGCCATCGGCCTCGTCGGCCTGCTGCTGCAGGCCAGCGGCGAGGTCGCCGCCATCCTGGCCGGCCGGGTGCTGTTCGGCTGGGCGCTGTTCCGCATCACCGTGCGCCTGGAGCTGCGCCTGTTCCAGCTCAGCACGCCCGACCGCTACGCCAGCGACTTCAGCAAGGTCCACGTCTTCCAGGGCCTCGGCGTGCTCGTCGCCTCCTGGGGCGCCGGCCGCCTGGTCGAGGCCTTCGGGCTGACCGCCCCCTTCCTCGTCGCCGCGACGGGCCTGGCGCTGTGCGCCCTGGCCTACCGGCGACTGCTGGCCGGCGCCGAGACGCGCCCGGCCGCCTCCTCCGATTCCGTTTCTGCAAGGACCTGATCCATGACCCTGTTCCAACCGACGCCGACCACCCAGCCCCTCTATTCGCGCCACGCCCAGGGGCTCGGCACCTTCTCGCTGCGCCCGCTGCACCTGCCCGAGGACCTGGCGCTGATCCACGAATGGGTCACCGCGCTGCGGGCCCATTTCTGGGGCATGCAGGGCCACTCGCCGGAGCGCGTGCAGGCCTTCTATCGCGAGCTCCAGGAGAGCGAGCACGCCCAGGGCTACCTGGGGCTGTTCGACGGCCGGCCGGCCTTCCTGGTCGAATGCTACGACCCGCGCCACGACCCCATCGGCCGCCACTATGACGTGGCCGAGGGCGACCGCGGCATGCACTTCCTGGTGGCCCCGGCCGAGACGCCGCTGCCCGGCTTCAGCACCCAGGTGATCACCGCCATCCTGGCCTTCATGTTCGAGGATCCGGCGACGCGTCGCATCGTGGTGGAGCCGGACGTCAATAACCGCCAGATCCATCCGCTCAATCGCCGGGTCGGCTTCGTCTACGACCGCGAGGTCGCGCTCGAGGACAAGACCGCCCATCTGGCCTTCTGCGACCGCCAGGGCTTCGCCGCGGCGGTGAGCCGGCAGAACCCGCGCCTGGATCCGGCCCTCGCCGCCGACCCGGCCCGCGCCGCCGGCCACCTGCGCCCCGAACTCTGGGCCCGGGCCAACCGCTGGCTGATCCGCAAGGCGATCGCCGAGTTCGGCCACGAGCGGCTGCTGGCCCCCGAGGCCGTGAACGCCGACACGGTTGACGACGAGGCCGCCGACTATCGGCTGAGCGCCCCCGAGGGCAACGTCGAGTACCGCTTCCGTGCCCGGCGCCGGGCGCTGGATCACTGGGCGATCGAGCTCGACTCGCTGGAGAAGCGCATCGACGGCGCCCCCGCCGAGCTCGACGCCCAGCAGTTCATCCTCGAGTTCCGAGGCCCGCTCGGCATCGGCGAGGCGATGCTGCCGCTCTATCTGGAGGAGGTGGCCAGCACCCTGTTCGGCGGCGCCTACAAGCTCGACGGCACCCGCCCGGACGCCGCGGGGCTGGTCGACGCCGACTTCCAGACCCTGGAGGCCGCCATGACCGAGGGCCATCCGGTGTTCGTGGCCAACAATGGCCGCATGGGCTTCGACGCCGTGGACTATCACGCCTACGCCCCGGAGGCCGCCGCGCCGATCACCCTGGTGTGGCTCGCCGTGCACCGCGAGGACGCCCACTACAGCGCCATCGAAGGGCTCGAGTACGAGGCCCTGCTGTGCGACGAACTCGGCGAGGCGACGCTTGAAGACTTCCACCGCCGCCTCGAGGCCCGCGGGCTCGATCCCGCCGACTACCTGCTGATGCCGACGCATCCGTGGCAGTGGTTCCACAAGCTGGCCATCACCTTCGCCGGCGAGGTCGCCCGCCAGCGCATCGTCTGCCTGGGCTACGGCAGCGACCAGTACCGCGCCCAGCAGTCGATCCGCACCTGGTTCAATACCAGCCGGCCGAGCCGGCGCTACGTGAAGACCGCGCTGTCGATCCTCAACATGGGCTTCATGCGCGGCCTCTCGCCGAGCTACATGCGCGCCACGCCGGCGATCAACGACTGGATCAAGCGCCTGGTCGACGGCGACCCGGAGCTCCGCGCCCAGGGCTTCACGGTGCTGCGCGAGGAGGCCGCCATCGGCTTTCGCCGCGACGCCGTCGAGCCGGCCTTCGACACCTACAGCGCCTACAAGAAGATGCTGGCCTGCCTGTGGCGCGAGAGCCCGGAGCACTACCAGCAGGACGGCCAGCGACTGATGACCATGGCCGCGCTGCTCCACGTCGACGGCGACGAGCGGGCGCTGCTGCCGCGGCTGATCGCGCGCTCGGGCCTCACTACCGAGGACTGGCTGTCGCGCTACCTGCGGGCCTACTTCCGCCCGCTGCTGCACTGCTTCTTCGCCTATGACCTGGTGTTCATGCCCCACGGCGAGAACCTGATCCTGCAGCTCGAGGACGGCGTGCCGGTGCGCGCGATCATGAAGGACATCGCCGAGGAGATCGGCATCATGAACGTCGATGCCGAGCTGCCCGAGGCCATCGCCCGCATCGCCGTGGACGTGCCGGAGCCGCTCAAGGTGCTGTCGATCTTCACCGACGTCTTCGACTGCTTCCTGCGCTTCATGTCGGCGATCCTCGTCGAACAGGACGACATCAGCGAGTCGCGCTTCTGGGCGCTGGTGGCCGACTGCGTGATCGACTACCAGCGGGACCATCCCGAGTTCGCCGACAAATTCGCCCGCCACGACCTGTTCGCCCCGGAGTTCACCCGCTCCTGCCTGAACCGGCTGCAGCTCAACAACCACCAGCAGATGATCGACCTGGCCGACCCGGCCAAGAACCTGCAGTTCGCCGGCACCCTCGACAACCCGATCGCCACCTACCGCCCCGCCGCCGCGGCGCTTGAGGCAGATCGCGAGCGAGCGCGCGAGGAGACCGAGGCCACGCCGAGCTGATCGCTCGGCTCACCGACGCCATGCCCGTCATGGCGTCGGCGAGTGCACACTTCGCCCGGGGGCCCTCTCCCGGGCGATTATATTTGATAATGATAATTATTATTGAATAGAATCACCGCTCCGGCACAACGAACGGAGCGTTTCACGAATGGATGCCACGACCCTCGATACCCTCTTCCGCGCCCACGCCCGGGACATCACCGCCTTTCTCCGTCACCAGCTGCCCTGCCCCGACCTGGCCGACGATCTGTGCCAGGAGGTGTTCCTGCGTCTCGGTCAACAGCCATCCGGCCGAGGCGCTTCCGGCACGCGACTGGAACAGCCCCGCGCCTACCTGTTCCGCATCGCCCGCAACCTGCTCATCGACCATCATCGCCGCAGCCAGGCGCGCCCCGCCGACCGGCCGCTGGAGGACGACGACCTTCCCTGCCTGGCCTGCCCCTACGCCGCGGTTCCCTCAGACCCCGAGGCGGCCGCCGAGCGCCGGCTGTGCCGCCGCGGCCTCGCGCGCACCATGGCGGGCCTGCCGCCGCGCCTGCGCCAGGCGCTGGTCTGGCATCGCCTGGAAGGGGTGCCCCAGGCCGAGATCGGCCGCCGGCTCGGCGTCTCGGAGCGCATGGCGGGCCGCTACGTCAAGCAGGCCATCGTCCACTGTCGCGACCGGCTGATGCCCGCCATGGCCTGACGCGCCTCACGAAGAAGCGATCTTTGATAACGATTCCCATTTGATCTACCATGGCACCACGCTTCTTCCGGTGAATGCGCCATGACCCTCGCGCTGTCACAGCTCTATCGCGGCCCCCTCGACTTCCTGACGCCGCCTCGCATCGAGGCGACGCCGGGCGACGACGTCATCGCCGCCAGCCACCTGCTCGACCCGGCCTACCTGGAGGCACTGCTCGAACGCTACGGCGCCCAGTACGGCCACGGCGACCGCCGGGCGGTGGCCTCGCTGTGGTCCAAGTGGCACTTCGCCGGCCTGGCCGCGCACGGCCTGGCGACCAACCTGCTGCTGGAGCGCGACCTGCCGCTGGGAATCGACGAGCTGCATGTGGTCCAGACGCCCGAGGGCCAGACCGCCGGCTTCAGCCTGCGCCACGCCGGCCGACCGCTCGCCGAGCTCGACGGCCTCGGCCGCTTCGCCACCCTGCTCGACGGCCACCTGATCCCGCTGATCGAGACCCTGGCCACGGTGTCCGGCGCCTCGCCCAAGGTGTTCTGGAGCAACGCCGGCAGCTATGTCGAGTACTTCGCCGGCGCCATGGCCGATCACCCCATGGGCTCGCCGGCCGCGGCCGAGCCCGGCCTGGCGCTGATCTCGTCCCGCCACCTGCCCGACGGGCGCCGCAACCCGCTCTATCAGGCGGTGCGCCACGTGGTGCCGGCCGACCCCGAGGCGCCGACCCGCATGCCGAAGACCTGCTGCATTCGCTACCTGCTCGACGACCTCGGCTACTGCGCCAACTGCCCGCTGGAGTGCCGGCGCAAGGCCAAGGCCGCTAAGGCCGCGAAGGCCGCACAGACGGCGACGGTAGAACGGACCGCCCCATGAGCGCCGCGTCCGGCGTGCGCCAGCACACCGCCCGCGACCTGCAGGCCTACGGGCGGCGCTACGGCATCGACTACCGGGTGCCGGCACTCGTCTCGCGCGAGGAGGAGCCGGTGATGCGTGGCGTGGTGCGTGAGCTGTCGCTGGGCCAGGGCATGGAACTGGTGACCTCCGACGTGGAAGTGCTGCACCGCTACGACTCCCGCTCCCACGCGCCCTCACCGCTGTCGATCGTGGTCATGCTGGAAGGCCGCGCCGAGGTCAGCCTCGAGGACCGCACCCTGATGCTGACCCCGGGCATGGCGCTGAGCCTGCGCCTCGATGCGCACCACGGCCTGCACGCCACCCAGCCCGCCGGCCAGCGCCTGCGTGCCCTGACCCTGGGCCTCAGCGAGTCACGCCTGGCCGAGCTGGGCCCGGCGCTGCCCGACCATGGCGGCTCGCGGATGCACGCCTGGCGCCCGCCGAGCGCGCTGCTGCAGGGGCTCGAACAGGCGCTGGCGACACCGCTGCCCGCCCCGGCCCAGAGGCTGCTGCTCGAAGGCCTGGGGCTACAGCTGCTGGCCCACGGCCTGCCACAGCCTCCCGCCCGGAACGATCACGCGGCCGAGGCGACGCGCCCGGCGCCGCGGGAGCGCCAGCGGCTCGAGCGCGTGCGCACCGCCCTCGAGCAGGATCCCGCCGCCGAGCATCGCCTGGAGGCGCTGGCCGAGCTCGCCGCCATGAGCCCCGCCAGCCTGCGCCGCAAGTTCCGCGCGGCCTTCGGCGTGAGCGTCTTCGACTACCTGCGCGACTGCCGACTGGGCCTCGCCCACGACTACCTGAGCCGCGGCTTCAGCGTGCAGCAGGCCGCCCACTTCTGCGGCTATCGCCACGCCAGCAACTTCGCCACCGCCTTCCGCCGCCGCTACGGCGTGCCGCCGAGTTCCCTGACGAAAGCCTGCTGATCGCTTCGCATAGAGCATTGAGCGCTGCGCATACCTCAACCGGCAACCCAAAAAGCAATAATTCTCATTAGTTAATGAATCAAATAATCGCCACAGGAACCTCTGCATGCCGACCCCACGTCCCCTGGCGCTGGCCATCGCCCTCGCCGCCGCCGGCGTCGCTCTCTCCGCCCAGGCCCAGAACGCGTCTCAGAACACCGAGAATCTCTCCACCGTGACCGTCACCGGTCAGGCGGCTACCAAGACCGAGACGCCGTTCAACGAGACGCCCCAGGCCACCTCGCGGGTCGAACGAGAAGAGTGGGAACAGAAAGGCGCAGAGACGGTACAGCGCGCCCTCGACTACACGCCCGGCGCCTTTACCAACCAGATCGGCGCCTCCAACCGCTACGACTACATCGTGCTGCGCGGTTTCACGGACGGTAGCGTCAGCAACACCTTCCTCGATGGCCTCAAGCTGATGGGCGATGCGGGTAGCTACAGCTCGCTGAAGATCGACCCTTACATGCTGGAGTCGATGGAGGTGGTCAAGGGTCCCGCTTCCGTGCTCTATGGCCGGGCCTCCCCGGGCGGCCTGGTATCGCTGACCAGCAAGCGCCCCGAGTTCACGGATGAGATGACCGGCGAGGTCACGGCCGGCTACGGCAACCGCGATCAATACCATGCGGGCTTCGATGTCACCGGCAGCCTCGACGACAGTCAACGAGCCGCCTTCCGCATCACGGGCATCACCCGCGGACAGGAGACCCAGTTCGAGCCGGTCGAGGAAGAAAGCTACGCCATCGCGCCAACCGTCACCTGGGATATCACGGACAAGACCACCCTGAACCTCAACGCCTATATCTCGCGTGAACCGGAGGGGGGCTACCACGCGGGGATGCCCTACGAGGGCACGGTATCCAGTCGCTTCGGCCGCCATATCGATAACGATACCTTCGAAGGCGAACCCGGCCACGACAGGTTCGAACGCGACCAGACGCTGCTGGGTTACGAGCTGGAGCACCGCTTCAGCGACAGCCTGACGGCGCGTCAGAACGTGCGGTACCTGGAATCGGATGTTACCAACCACCAGGCCTATGTCACCAGCTATGCCACCGATACCGAGATGAATCGCGGCTACCTGGAATCCGAGGAAAGTCTCGAGGCCTGGACGGTCGATAACCAGCTCGAATACCGCCTTGACGCAGGGAGTGTGAACCACCGACTGCTGTTCGGTGCCGACTACCAGTACCGTCAGACCAATACTGAAGATGCTTATGCATACGATATTACCGGGCCAGCACCAGACTACGAGGTACTCGTTCCCGGACTCGCTCCCATTGATGTGTTCGACCCTGAATATGGAGCAGATCCTCTCCCGGTCACTCCCACTTACGAAAAGGACCGCACGCTCGAGCAGATCGGTGCCTACTTCCAGGATCAGATCAGCTGGGGCAACTGGCATGCGATGCTGGGTGGACGCCATGACTGGGTAGAAATCGATAACTCCGACAGACTGACCGGCAGCGATAACTCCCGGGAGGACACCCAGTTCAGCGGTCGCGCCGGCCTGCTCTATAGCTTCGACAACGGCGTTTCCCCCTTCATCAACTACACCACTTCGTTCTCGCCCAACAGCCTCGCGAAGAACGATGGCACCATCCTGGAGCCGACGGAAGGGGAACAGATCGAGACCGGGATCAAGTACCAGCCCAACGGCACGTCAGATCAGTACAGCCTGACGGCCTTCCATATCACCCAGGAAAACGTGGCGACCAAGGAAAACCCCGACGCCGAATACGAGACCATCGGCGAGATCCAGTCGCAGGGCATCGAGCTCGAGGCACGGATCCAGCTGGCGGAAGCGTTCAGCGTGCATGCGGGTTACACCTACACCGATGCGTCCTACGAGGAGACTGGAAACAGCTACAAAGGCAACCAGGTAAACTCCGTGCCGGAGCAGACCGCTACCCTGTGGGGCTTCTATCATGCCTCTAGCGGCCCGATGCTCGGCCTCGAGGCGGGTCTTGGTGTCCGCCACTACACCGAGAGCTATGCCGACCGCGACAACACCGAGAAGGTCCCGAGTTACACCCTGCTCGACGGGATGATCGGCTATGACTTCAGCGAAATGGGCCTGAATGGCGTCAGTGCTCGCCTGAACGTCAACAACCTGCTCGATAAGGACTATGTCGCTTCCTGCAACAGCATCAACTACTGCTACTTCGGCGCCGAGCGCAGCGTGAAGGCGACCGTCAGCTACGACTTCTAAACCGCCTCGATGCCGCATGTTCACGCCACCGATGTCTGTCGGTGGCGTGTTGCGTTCAGGTCCTCCCGGCGCTCCCCTCGCGTGCCCCTTCCTCCGCCTGTTCCGTCCTTCTGCCTCACGAGTACTAGCACAACCAGACCGACGGCGCCGGGGCCGAGGTCGCCGGCGAGCTGGCGGCTGGCAGCTATCCGCCAGCTATCGCCTGCCCGGCGCCTGGCGCGACCTGACCCTGGGCGGCGGCGCCCGCTGGCAGAGCGGCACCTATCGCGAGGCGCGGTCCTCGCGACAGACGTAAAGGAAGACAAGGCAGGTGAAGACAAGCAAGGCCATGAACCACGCCCCCGGACCGCCCGGCGGCCCGGGGCGCTTGCCTGAGGACGACGAACGCGGCGCCTAGCCCGCGCCTGGCCGCGCTCGACGCGGCATCGCCCGCCGCGAGAGCATGCGCTCCCGTGCGATCAGCAGCAGGGAGATCGCGCCCGCCCCCAGGCTCAGCTGGCCACACCAGCTCACCAGCCCCACAACGAGGCCCTGCCGGCCCATCGCCTCCACGGCGGCCACCAGCAGCAGCACGATGCCCGCCAGCCTGGCACTCGCGCCACGCCGATGCAGCAGCTTCCACCCGAGTCGACGCCGGACACGCTCAGAACCCAGCGCCAGCCCCGCGAAACCGGCCACGCACTCGGCCAGGGTCAACCAGATCATCATGTCGTTACCTTTCGTGTCCTGCGCAGCCGCGACGGCGCCGGAGCGCGAGGCGCGCCGGTAGACGCCGGGAGAGGAAAGGGCATGGGCAGGATTTCGTCAGAGGGCATGGCACCCATGTTAATAAAAAAGATTACCATTTGCATCAGATGGCTGTCCGGAATGACTCCCTCGTTGGGAGGCTCCCCTGGGCGCATCGACGCGACAAGCCATTTAATAGAAATCAATCTCATTGATATTCATTCCGACCTTGCGTAGGCTCCTCCTGCCAAAAAATCACGCTCCTCTTTCCAGGAAACGACAATGAAAAAGGCCCTGCTCACCGCAGCCATCGCGTCTTCGGTCGCGCCCCTGCATGCCCTCGCCCAGACACCACAGGACACCATGGTGGTCGTGGGCTCCCGTTCGCCCCAGTCCATCAGCGAGGTCCCTGGCGCCGTCTGGGTCGTGGAGCATCAGCAGCTCCAGGATCAGCTGAACACCGGACAATCGCTGAAATCGGCGCTGGGCAAGCTGATCCCCGGCTTCGACATCGGCTCCTCGACGAATCGCACCAACTACGCTCAGAACTTCCGCGGCCGCGATGCCCTGGTGATGATCGACGGCGTGTCGATGAACGGCTCGCGCAGCCTGTCGCGCCAGTTCGATGCCATCGACCCGTTCAACATCGAGCGCATCGAGGTGCTGTCGGGCGCCAGCAGCCTCTACGGCGGCGGCGCCACGGGCGGGATCATCAACATCATCACCAGGGACGGCGAACCCGGCGGGCCCCATCTGGAAAGCGAGGTCGGGCTGGCCACCGGCTTCAACGACTCGAATGAGCTGCAGAAGCGTGCCGCCCAGGCGATGGCCTTCGGCAACGAGCGCGTCAACGGCCGCGTCTCCGCCGCGGTGCAGGAGAACGGCTGGTTCTACGACGGCGACGGCGAGATCATCAAGCCGGACATCGCTCAGTCGGGCCTGCAGGGCAATCGCACCCTCGACGTGATGGGCTCGCTCGACGTCGCGCTCACCGAGCACCAGCAACTCGATCTCCTGGCGCAGAAGTACCGCTCGCGCTTCGAGGGCGACAAGGGCCTCGTCTATCCCGACTACAACACGGGCAGCAGCTACACGGAGCAGATCCAGGGCAGCGAGGTCCGCGACGGCTACGCGTCCGACGTCGACCCGGAGACCGACCGCACCCTGTTCAACGCCAACTACCGCCACGACGCGCTGCTGGGCCAGCAGTTCTACTTCCAGGCCTTCCATCGCCAGGAGTCGTCGGTCTTCAATCCCTTCCCGGGCGGCGGCAACGCCTTTACGGTCTCCGAGCAGAACACCGACCTCTCCGGCGCCAAGGCCATGTTCTCGGCCCAGCTCGCCGCTCCACTGTCCCTGACCTACGGCATCGACTTCAGCCACGAGACCTTCGACTCGCGGCGCTTCACCCTGGTCTCCGACGATGGCGGGCGCACGCTGGACAAGGTCGACACCCTGGATCCGTACTACCCGTCCTTCCAGGCCGACACCCTGGCCGGCTTCGCCCAGGCCGAGTACCAGGCCACCGACGCCCTGCTGCTGTCCGGCGGCGTGCGCGTCGAGCAGACCGACGTCGAGGTCGATCCCCAGGGCGGCAACGACGGCGGCAGCAACGACTACGACGTCTCGCTGTTCAATGCCAAGGCCCTCTACGACTTTCACAACGGCCACCAGGCCTGGCTGGCCTACTCCCAGGGCTTCGAGATCCCCGACATCGCCAAGTCGTACCGCAACGTGAGCTTCGACATCTCCGACAACCCCGTCGACGGGATCAAGACCCAGCAGGTCGAGGCCGGCTGGCGCATGAACGCGGCAGACTGGAACACCCAGATCGCGGCCTACTACAGCTGGTCCGACAAGGCGCTCGACTACGTGTACAGCGACGGCGGCCTGGAGATCGGCACCACCACCATCGACCGCGACGTGCGCACCTACGGCATCGAGGGCAAGGTCCAGCGCTACCTCGGCCGGCACGTCGATGTCGGCACCTCCTTCCACTGGTCGCGCTCCGAAGTCGAGCAGGACGGCGAGTGGCTCGATGCCAGCGTCACCGAGGCCAGCATGCCCAAGGCGGTGGCCTTCGCCAACTGGGCCGACGACGACACCCGCGCCATGCTCCAGGTCAACCGCACCTTCGACATCGACGACGCGGACGGCAACGCGCTCGATGGCTTCACCACCGTCGACACCAGCCTCAGTCAGGACACCGGCGTCGGCACCTTCAGCCTGGGCGTGGACAACCTGCTCGACGAGCAGTACACCACCACCTGGGGACAGCGCGCGGCGATCTTCTACGAGGCCTACGGCGCCTCCTCGCTGTGGGACCTCAACGGCCAGGGCCGCACCTTCCGCCTGACCTGGTCGCTCGACGTCTGACGCCTTCCACAGCGATCACAAAAATGCCCCGGCGGCCACCATGGCCGCCGGGGCATCTTCCGTTGGCGAGCGCCTGCGCGAGCAGGCGACGCCCTCCCCGCGCTACGGCAGCGCCGCCGCCTCGAGCTCGCCGGTCTGCACCCGCCACTGGGCGGCGTAGCGGCCGTCGCGGGCCAAGAGCTCGGCGTGGGTGCCGCGCTCGGCCACCCGGCCCGCCTCGATCACCGCGATCTCGTCGGCGTGGACGATGGTCGACAGCCGATGGGCGATCATGATCACCGTGCGGCCGTGGCCGATCCGGCGCAGCGAGCGCTGGATGGCGGCCTCGGTCTCGTTGTCCACCGCGCTGGTGGCCTCGTCGAGCACCAGGATCGGCGGATCCTTGAGCAGCGCCCGGGCCAGCGACAGCCGCTGGCGCTGGCCGCCGGAGAGGCGCACGCCGCGCTCGCCCACCGCGGTGTCGAGCCCCTCGGGCAGCGCCTGGATGAAGTCCCAGGCCTCGGCGGTGCGCGCCGCCTCGACGATCTCGGCGTCATCGGCACCGGGCTTGCCGTAGGCGATGTTGTCGCGGATCGTGCCCTCGAACAGGTAGACGTCCTGGCTGACCAGGCCGATCGATCGGCGCAGCGAGGCCAGCGTCACCTCGTCCAGCGGCTGGCCGTCGACGCTCACCCGGCCCGCATCCGGCTCGACGAAGCGCAGCAGCAGCTTGATCAGCGTCGACTTGCCGGAGCCGGTGGCGCCCACCAGCGCCAGGGTGTGGCCCGCCGGCACCGCCAGATCGATGCCCTCGACCCCGGCGCCGGACTCGCCGTAACGGAAGGCCACGCCCTCGAAGCGCACCTCGCCGCGCACCGGCTCCGCCAGCGCCTGGCCGGCGTCGTCGCGCACCCGGATCGGCGTGGCCAGCAGGTCGAGGATGCGTCGGGTGCTGGCCATGGCGCGCTCGAACAGGTCGATCACCTGGGCCAGGCCGGTCAGCGGCCACAGCAGCCGCTGAGTGAGGAACACCAGCACCCCGTAGGCGCCGACGTTGAGCTCGCCGTTCAGCGCCATCATGCCGCCCACCGTGAAGGTGGCCAGGAAGCCGGTGAGGATCGCCATGCGGATCACCGGAATGAACGCCGAGCTGATGCGTATCGCGCGGCGGTTGGCCTGCACGTAGGCCTCGCTGGCGGCCTTGAGGCGCTCGGCCTCGCGCGCCTCGGCGGTGAAGCTCTTGATGGTGGCGATGCCCGCCAGGTTGTTGGCCAGCCGGCTGGAGAGCTCGCCGACTCGCTCGCGCACCTCGGCGTAGAGTGGCCCGGCCTTGCGCTGGAAGTAGAAGGCGCCCCACACGATCAGTGGGATCGGCGTGAAGGCCAGCAGCGCGATCAGGGGCGAGAGCACGAAGAACACCGCCCCCACCGCCACCACGGTGACGCCGACCTGGATCATCGAATTGGCGCCGCCGTCGAGGAAGCGCTCGAGCTGGTTGACGTCGTCGTTCATGGTCGCCACCAGCTGCCCGGAGCTTCGCGACTCGAAGAAGCCCATGTCCAGGCGCTGGACGTGCTCGTAGGCGTCCTGGCGAAGCTCGGCCTGGAGCCGCTGGGCCAGGTTGCGCCACAGGATCTGATAGAGATACTCGAACAGCGACTCGCCGGCCCAGATGAAGAAGGTCAGCACCCCGAGGATCAGGATCTGCTCCCGGGCGGTGGTGAAGCCCAGCCCGGCGACGAAGCTGTCCTCCTGGTTGACCACCACGTCGATGGCCACCCCGATCAGGATCTCCGGGGCGATATCGAACAGCTTGTTGATGATCGAACAGACGGTGGCGGCGACGATCCGGCGCCGGTGCCCGCGGGCATAGCGGAGCAGGCGGCCCAGCGCCTCGAAGCTCCTCATATTCGACATGGGGACTCTCCCTGTGGCGGTCTTCCCTGTACGCGACGAAAGACCGCCGGGCCCTGGCAGGCCCGGCGGTCACGATCAAACGGCTACCTTACCCCGTCGTCGCGGGGCTGTCCCGCCAGCCTGCTGGGAATCGCGAGGCGCCCTCAGCCGACGGCGGCGAGATAGCGCCGCTCGACCTCGTCCCAGTCGACCACCTCGTAGAAGGCGGCGATGTAATCGGGGCGCTTGTTCCAGTACTTGAGGTAGTAGGCGTGCTCCCACACGTCGAGGCCCAGCACCGGCGTGTTGCCGTGCATCAGCGGGCTGTCCTGGTTGGCGGTGCTCTCCACCACCAGCGCGCCCTGCGGGGTCACGCTGAGCCAGGCCCAGCCGCTGCCGAAGCGCGTCAGGGCGGCCTGGGTGAAGGCCTGCCGGAAGGCCTCGACGCCGCCCAGCTCGCGCTCGATGGCCGCCGCCACCCGCCCGCTCGGCGCCCCGCCGCCCTCGGGCGACATCACCCGCCAGAACAGCGAGTGATTGGCGTGGCCGCCGCCGTTGTTGATCACCGCCTGGCGCTTGTCGGCGGGCACCCGGTCGATATCGGCGATCAGCGCCTCCACCGGCAGCGCCTCGAGGCCGGTGCCTTCCAGGGCGGCGTTGAGGTTGTTGACGTAGGTCTGGTGATGCCGCGAATGGTGGATCTCCATGGTCAGGGCATCGAGATGCGGCTCGAGAGCGTCATAGGCGTAGGGCAGTTCGGGCAACGCATGCGGCATGACGGCGGCTCCTTTTCGAGAGAGGCGAGAGAGTCGTGGAGCGGCGAAAGCTGAAACCCACGACCACGACCTCAGCCTACGCCCGATAAACCTAAATGAAAACCACTATCACATAGGCTACACCTATCACGGAGATTTGATAACCATTCGTATCAAGAGTACTCTCACGCGGGTGCGCGCGCCTTCGCCCTGACCGCGAGGCCTCGCGCCGCCGACGATCCACGGAGCCCACCATGTTCGATGCCCAGGCCGCGACCTTCGAGGTCAACGGCAAACGCCTGCTGCACCCCACCGATCTTCGCTTCGAGGAGGGCCAGGTCCACGGTCTGATCGGCCACAACGGCTCCGGCAAGTCGACGCTGCTCAAGCTGCTGGCCCAGCAGCAACCCGCCAGCCAGGGCGTCATCCGCTTCGACGACCGGCCGCTCGGTGACTGGGGCCACCGCGAGTTCGCCCGCCAGGTGGCCTACCTGCCCCAGCACCTGCCCAGCGCCGAGACCCTGACCTGCCGCGAGCTGATCGCCTTCGGCCGCTATCCCTGGCGCGGCCTGCTGGGTCGCCATACCCGCGAGGACCGTCAGCAGGTCGAGCGCGCCATCGCCCTGACCCATACCGAGGCCTTCGCCGACCGCCTGGTGGATACCCTCTCCGGCGGCGAGCGCCAGCGGGTGTGGCTCGCCATGCTGCTGGCCCAGGGCAGCCGCTTCCTGCTGCTCGACGAACCGCTGGCGGCGCTGGACATCGCCCACCAGGTCGAGGTGCTGGCCCTGACCCGCCGGCTTTCGCAGGAGCTGGGCCTGGGCGTGATCATCGTGCTGCACGATATCAACATGGCCTCGCGCTACTGCGACCGCCTGGTGGCGCTGCACGGCGGCCGGGTGCTGGCCCAGGGCACGCCGGCCGAGCTGATGACCGGCGACACCCTGGAGGCGATCTACGGCATCCCCATGCACGTGATGCACCATCCCGTCGGCGAGCACCGGGTCGCCATCGCCCACTGATTCCATCACTCGCTCGCCACTCGTTCATGGAGTTCCGCTTGTCTCCTCCGCGCCGCCTTCGTCGACGGGCCCGCCGCTGGCTCGCCGGCCCGCTCGTCATGCTGCTCACGCTCTTCATCGCCCTGCCGGCGCTGGCCGACTCACCACCTCTGGCATCACCGCGGCTGGCGACCCTCGACTGGACCCTGGCCGAGACCCTGGCCGCCCTCGAGGCGCCGCCCGCGGCGATGGCCCAGCTCGACGCCTATCACGCCTGGGTGGGCGAGCCGGCGCTGCCGGACACGGTGACCGACCTCGGCCTGCGCTCCCAGCCCAACCTGGAGCTGCTGGCGGACCTCGATCCCGAGCGCATCCTTATCTCGCCGATGTTCGCGAACCTCGCCCCGCGCCTCGAGGCGATCGCCCCGGTGGACACCCTGACGCTCTATACCCCCGGCCGGGACACCTGGACGGAGATGCGCGAGCTGACGCGCCGCGTCGCCGACATCGTCGAACGGCCCGAGGCCGGCGAGCGGCTGATCGAGGACACCGAGTCGCGCCTGATGCGCCTCGAGCAGCGCCTCAGCGACGACGCCCCGCCGCTGCTGGTCGTGCAATTCATGGACGCCCGCCACGTGCGGGTGTTCGGCGACAACGGCCTCTACCAGGCGGTGCTCGACCGCCTGGGGCTCAAGAACGCCTGGACCGGCGTCACCAACGCCTGGGGCTTCTCGCTGGTCGGCATCGAGGCCCTGGCCGGCCTCGACGCCCGGCTGGTGGTGGTCGAACCCTATCCGGCCGGCGTGCGCAAGACCCTGGCCGACAGTGGCCTGTGGCGGCGGCTGGTCGAACGCAGCCGCGACGAGCCGCTGATCCTGCCGCCGGTATGGAGCTTCGGCGCCCTGCCCTCCGCCCAGCGCTTCGCCGAGCAGCTGGTGACCGCCCTGGAGAACGACGATGTCCGCTGATGCGCCTGCCCACGCCCTCCCGTCACGCCGGCTGACGCCGGGCCGCGCCTGCCTGCTGCTGGGCCTGCTCACCGCGGGGTTGGCCGTGGCCCATCTGGCGTCGAGCACGGGGCTCGTGGCCGGGCTGTCGTCGCTGGTGACGATCCCGGATGCCTCCGCCGACGCTTTGGTGCTGCACTTCGCCTGGTGGCCGCGGCTGGCCATGGCACTGATGGCCGGCGGCGGCCTGGCGCTGGCCGGGGTGCTGATGCAGCAGGTGCTGCGCAACCCGCTGGCGGCGCCGACCACCCTGGGCGTGGCCAGCGGCGCCAACCTGGCGCTGATGGCCGCCAGCCTGCTGGCCCCGGGGCTGCTCGCCCTGGGCCGCGAATGGGTGGCGCTGGCCGGCGGCGGGCTGGCCATGGGGCTGGTGTTCGCGCTGGCCTGGCGTCGTGGGCTGTCGCCGGTGGTGGTGGTGCTCGGCGGGCTGGTGGTCAACCTCTACTTCGGCGCCCTGGCCATGGTGCTGCTGCTGTTCCATCAGGAGGCGCTCAAGGGCCTGCTGATCTGGGGCGCCGGCTCGCTGGCCCAGAACGGCTGGAGCGACGCCGCCTTCCTGGCGCCGCGCCTGGCGCTGGGCGTCCTCGGCGCCTTCTGGCTGTTGCGCCCGCTGGCGGTGCTGGAACTCGACGAGGCCGGCGCCAGAAGCCTCGGCGTGTCGCTCAAGTGGCTGCGCCTGGCCGGGCTCGGCCTGGCGGTGTTCCTCACCGGCTGCGTGGTCAGCACCGTCGGCATCGTCGGCTTCATCGGCCTGGCGGCGCCCAACATCGTGCGCCTGGCCGGCGCCCGCCGGCTGGGCACGCGGCTGCTGTGGTCGACGCTGCTCGGCGCCCTGCTGCTGGCCACCACCGACCAGCTGCTGCAGCGCTACGCCGGCACCCTGCCGACGCTGATTCCCACCGGCGCCACCACCGCCGCCCTGGGCGCGCCGCTGCTGCTGTGGCTGATCCCGCGCCTGCGCCTCAACGGCTCGGCGCCGCCGCGCCACGCCGCCACGTCTCGCGTGCGTCACCCCGCGCCGAGGAGGCTGATCGTCGGGCTGTCCCTCGCCCTGGTCGCGATGGCCGTGGTGGCCGCACTCGCCGGTCAGGGCGCCGACGGCTGGCAGTGGGCCTCGCCCCTCGATGCCGGCCTGCTCGAGTGGCGCTGGCCGCGGCTGCTCGCCGCCGCGGGCTGCGGGCTGATGCTGGCCGTCGCCGGCACCCTGATCCAGCGCCTCACCGCCAACCCCATGGCCAGCCCCGAGATCCTCGGCATCAGCGGCGGCAGCGCCATCGCCCTGATGGGCGCCATCTTCCTGCTGCCCTCGCCCGGCAACCTGACGCTGGTCGGCGCCGGGGTGCTGGGCGCGCTCTCCTCGCTGGCGGTGCTGGTGGCGGTCAACCGCAGGAGCGGCTTCCAGCCCGAGCGGCTGCTGCTCACCGGGGTCGCGATCACCGCACTGTTCGAGGCGATCAAGGCCGTGGTGCTGGCCGGCGGCGACCCCCGCGGCCAGCAGGTCATCGCCTGGCTCTCCGGCTCCACCTACTACGTCGATGCGACGAGCGCCGTGACCGTGGCCGGTACCGCCGCGCTGCTGGCGCTGGCCGCCGCGCCGCTCGCCCGCTGGCTGGACATCCTGCCGCTGGGCGGCGCCACCGCCGCCGCGCTCGGCATCGACCTGCGCCGGGCGCGGCTCAGCCTGCTGCTGCTGGTCGCGCTGCTGACCGCCGCCGCCACCCTGGTGGTCGGACCGCTGTCCTTCGTCGGCCTGCTGGCGCCTCACATGGCACGACTGATGGGCTTCACCCGCGCCCGGGCGCATCTCGCCGGCGCCGCCCTGACCGGCGCGCTGCTGATGGTGCTGGCCGACTGGCTGGGTCGCCAGTTACTGTTCCCGCAGGAGATTCCTGCCGGCCTGGTCGCCTCGCTGATCGGCGGCGCCTATTTCATGTGGGGAATGCGACGACTATGAACCCTATCAAGCCCCGGCCGCGTCGATGGCGCGCCTCCTGGCGACAGCGGATCGCCTCGATGCTGGCCTTTGCCCTGGCATGTTTTCCCCTGACGGGCGTCGCGCATCCTCACGGCTGGGTGGACGTCTCGGTGAAGGTGATGACGAATGACCAGGGGCATGCCGTGGCCCTTCAGCAGCGCTGGCGGCTCGACCCGTTCTACAGCCAGCTGGTGCTGGAAGAACTCGGCGCCGCCCAGGGCGATGAACCGATGGCGGCGCGCCTCGACCAGCTCGGCGTGGAGATCCGCCACACCCTGGCCCCGAAGCACTACTTCACCCACGTGACCCAGGCCGACCGGCCGATCGCGCTCGGGGAGGTCGATGACTTCACCACCCTGGCGCGCGACGGTCGCGTCGAGCTGATGTTCCGACTGCCCCTGTCCACGCCCCTGCGGCTGGAGGAGGCGCCGATGCGCTATCGCATCTATGACCCGACCTACTACCTCGAGGTCGTGCACGAGGCGGACGCCGAGACGCCCAGGCCGGACGCCTTGACGGTCACGAGAGCAGGCTGCAGCACCCGGATCATCGCCGCGGATCCCGATCCCGCGAAGGTCGCCGAGGCGGCCAGCCTGGATCGCGGCGAGCAAGCCCAGGAGGGCCTCGGTCGCTTCTTCGCCGAAACGGGAGAAATACGATGCGATCGTCCATGAATACCGCCCACAAGATGCAGCGGCGCCTGCGATGGCTGGGCCCCCTGTTGATCGGTGGCGTCACCCTGGCGCTGCTGGCGGTGGCCTGGAGCACCTTCGGCCAGGAGGCCAGCCTGCGGCTGGTCGCCTGGCAGCGCGACCTGCATCGCGCCCTGACGGAGGCGATCGCGGCCCTGGACGCTGCGCCGACATCGGCCGCCTGGCTCGGCCTGCTGGGCCTCAGCTTCGGCTATGGCGTCTTCCACGCCGCCGGCCCGGGCCACGGAAAGGCGGTACTCGGCACCTACCTGCTCAGCCAGGGCGGCGCGCTGCGCCGGGCCCTGCTGCTCTCGTGCCTGGCCTCGCTGCTGCAGGCCCTGGTGGCCATCGGCCTGGTCACGGTGCTGGTTCATGGCCTGGGCTGGCTGACCCGCCAGGCCATGGGCTCGGTGGTCTGGCTGGAGCAGGCCAGCTACCTGCTCGTCGTGGCACTGGGGCTCTGGCTATGCTGGCGGGCCCTGGCCGGCCACCGGCGCACGCCGGGCTCCCACGACCACGACCACGACCACGACCACGACCACGACCACGACCACGACCCGCACGAGTGTGACTGCGCCCACCATCTGACGCCCCAACAGGCCACGGACTGGCGCGGCGCCCTGGCCGTGGTGGCCTCGATCGGCATGCGTCCCTGCAGCGGCAGCGTGCTGCTGGTCGGCGCCGCCTCGCTGCTGGGGCACTACTGGAGCGGCGTGCTGGCGGTGCTGGCCATGGCCGCCGGCACGGCCCTGACGGTCTCGGCGCTGGCCCTGGCCAGCGTGATGGCTCGCGGCTGGGCCGAGCGCCGCCTGCAGCGCTCGGCGGGCAGCATGAACCTGGCGCGCTGCCTGCGAGTCGTTGGCTTCGCAGGCGGCGCCCTCATCCTGATGCTGGGGCTTTCACTGTTCGTGGCCGGCGCCCGGTCACCCGACGCGCCGCCGCTGCTCGAGGGCGCCCCCACGTCTTCTCCCTCGCCGTTCGGCGGCTAGCGTCTCGCGCAAGCTACCGTAAGGCGTCGACAGCACGCCGCTGCGATAGCGGAAGGTCTCGTCGAAGCGGTTGACCGCACGCTTGTCCAGCTCGTCACGGCCGACCTCGGACACGGCCCGCGGCGTCTCGATGGTCGGCGTCGCGACCTTCAGCGCGGTGGCGCTGACGACGACGGTGTCGGTCTCGCCCTCCGAGGCGTCCTGCTGGGCCAGCGCCGTGCCGGCGGCGCCGATGAGGGTGAGGCCGAGGCCATAGCGGACGGCGGCGGTCAGGGGAGACAGCCGCCACGAGCGGCGGGATACGCATGTCATTGGTGGGTGCCTTACGGTGCGGGGGACAAGGGGTCGCCAAGACGGAACGCCACGTTCGAGGCTGGCGATTGCTTATGTAATTGTTTGCATTTGCACCAACAAATCACACTAACTCTTGTTACCCCCCTTTCCCGGCAGTCGGTCTGCGCTCCCACACCCGCTTTCCCGCTCGCGTCAGGGCGCGGCCTCGTCGAGCCGGGCCACCGCATCCCGGCTGACGCTCGCCCGCTGGTCGCCCGTCAGTTCGCTCAGCCTGCCACCATGCATCTCCAGCAGCCGGTCGGCATGGTCGAAGTAGTGGTCGTCGTGACTGATGGCGAACACCGTCTTGCCCATCGCCTGCAGCCGCGGCAGCAGGTCGCGGTAGAAGACACGGCGGAACTGCGGGTCCTGATCGGCGGCCCACTCGTCGAGCAGCAGCAGGTCGCGCTCCTCGGCGATCGCCATCAGCAGCGCCAGCCGCTTGCGCTGCCCCTGGGAGAGCTCGGGATTGGTCACGCTCTGACCGTCGAAGGCCAGCTTGTCGCGCATCGCCAGCTCCCCCATCCACGCCTCGACCAGGGCGGGATCGGCCTGGGCGCCCTCGGGCCCGATCAGATCCGCGAACTGGTGAAAGTCGCTGAACACCGCGGAGAACCGCTGCCGGTAGGACGCGGCCTCCCTCAGCGGCTCACCGTCCAGCAACAGCTCGCCCTGCTGGGGCCGGTAGAGGCCCGTCAGCAGCTTGGCCAGGGTCGACTTGCCGCTGCCGTTGCCGCCGATCAGGAACACCATCTCGCCCCGCCGCAGCGTCAGATTCAGGGGGCCGACGGTGAAGCCGGCCTCACCGTCCGCGCCGGTGTAGGCGAAGCGCACGTCGCGCAGGCTCAGGGTCTGCCAGGCCCCCGGCTCGGCCTCGGCCACCGCGAAGTCGCGCTCGGCATCGGCCAGCTCGAGCGCCGCAATCTTGTCGAAGGCCACCTGGGCGCTCATCAGCGTCGGCAGCGCGCCGATGGCCTGAAGCAGCGGCGTGCGCAGGAACAGCAGGGTCAGCGAGTAGGTCGCCGCCACCGAGGTGCTGGCCCAGCCCAGGCCGTTGGCGAGGAAGAACACCACCCCGATGGCGCCGAGCATCATGATGTTCGACCAGTTGATCGCGCTCAGGTGGTAGGTATCGGCGCGGATGATCTGGCCGCGGTAGTCGCGGGCATCGACCTCGTAGCGCTCGTCATAGAGGCGCCGCGCCCGTCCGCGGTTGAGTGCCAGCTCCTTGCGCCCGTGGATGACCGCCTCGTAGTCGCGGTAGAGCCGGTCCTCGCTCTCGCGCACCCGCGCGAGATGCCGATAGACCCGCGCCACCAGCCACGAGCTGACGGCGATGGTGACCGCCAGCCAGGCGGCCGTGACCGCGAGCAGGCCCGGCGACAGCCAGCCCAGATAAAGCGCCGAACCGACGGTCAGCACCAGGCCCTGGAGCAGCTCCGGCAGGCGCACGAAGGCGATGGTCACGTTGCGGATGTCGCTCGACAGGCTGGCCAGCAGTTCGGCGCTGCCGAGGCGCTCGAGGCGCTCCACATCGGTATCGAGGATCTGCTTCACCAGCCGCCCGCGCAGCCCGTGGACGAAATGGTGGCCGAGGATGGTCAGCGCCAGCTGCGAGGCCAGGGTCACCATCAGCAGCGCGACGATCACGCCGAGGAAGGCCGGCAGCACGCCGGCGGGGTCGCCGACCGGGTCGATCAGCCGCCGGTTGATGAAGGCGATGGCACCGATGCCGAGCCCGGCGCTGGCCAGGCTGAGCAGCATCACGCCGAGGAAGGGCCAGCGATAATGGCGATAGACGACGCGCAGCAGTTCCACGAGGAATCCTTGTTCCGGTCGAGAGGAAGGGAGGCATTGTCCGTCTGTGAGGGCATGCGTCAATACGGGGTACGCCGGCGACTTGCGTGAGGCGGAACGCGGCCTCCCGAATTGCGCAACAGAATAAAAAACATTATCGTTTGCAATAGAGAGACGCTCTACCGATCTCGACACATAACGATAACCCCCCGGATCGACCAAGGGATCTTCACGACATGCCCACTCCCCGACAACCGCACCTCAAGCGGCTGCCGCTGTTGCCGCTCGTCCTCGGCTCCGCCCTGCCCGTCAGCGCGCTCGCCGCAGCACAGGGCGCGTCCGACGCCCAGGCCATGAACCCGCTGGTGATCACCGCCACACGCAATCAAAGCCGCGTGGACGAGACGCCCCAGAAGGTCACCGTCATCACCCGCGAACAGATCGAGCAGCAGCTGGCGATCACCCAGGACCCGGGCCAGGTGCTCAGCAACCTGATTCCCTCCTACTCGCCCAGCCGCCAGAAGCTGTCCAACGCCGGCGAGACCTTCCGCGGTCGCTCCCCCTTGTTCCTGGTCGACGGCGTGCCCCAGTCCAACCCGCTGCGCGACAGCGGGCGCGACAGCTACACCATCGACCTCTCGATGGTCGAGCGCATCGAGGTCATCCACGGCGCCAGCGCCGAGCACGGCCTGGGCGCCACCGGCGGCATCATCAACTACGTGACCAAGCGCCCGGACGGCGCCGGGGTGCGCCAGCACGCCGGCATCAGCCTGACCAGCGACGACAACTTCGAGTCCGAGGGCTTCGGCCACAAGCTGGACTATCGCCTGAGCGGCCAGACCGGCGACTGGGACTACGTGGTGGCCGCCAGCCGCCAGGAGCGCGGCGTCTTCTACGACGGCAGCGACGACGAGGTCGGCATCGCCTATCCCGGCGAGATCCAGAACTCCGAGAGCTACGACCTGATGGCCAAGGCGGGCTACTGGATCGACGATCACCAGAACGTCGAGGTCTCGCTCAACCGCTTCGAGCTGGAAGGCAACGGCGACTATGTGCCGGTGGCGGGCGACCGGGACGCCGGTGTCGCGACCACCGCGCGCAAGGGCGATCCGATCGGCGATCCCGGCTTCAACGAGGTCACCACCGCCCGGCTGTCGTACTCCCATGACGACTGGCTGGGCAACAGCGTCGACGCCCAGCTCTATACCCAGCGCTTCCGGGCCCAGTTCGGCACCACGCCGTACTTCCCCTACCAGAGCGACGACGGCACGACCCGCTACGACCAGACCCGCAACGAGTCCGACAAGGTCGGCGCCAAGTTCACCCTGTCCCGCGACGGGCTGCTGGACGATCGCCTGACCCTGACCACCGGCCTCGACCTGCTCGAGGACGAGACCCGGCAGATGCTGGTGCACACCGACCGCACCTACGTGCCGGAGACGCAGTTCCGCAACGCCGCCGCCTTCCTGCAGGGCGACTACAGCCTGACCGAGGCGGTCAGCCTGCACGCCGGCGTGCGTCACGAGCGCGCCGAGCTCGACGTCGGCGACTTCTCGACCATCGACCGCAGCAACGTCACCCAGGACAACGTCAGCGTCGAGGGCGGCACGCCCGACTTCGACGAGACGCTGTACAACGCCGGCATCGTCTATCAGGCCACCGAATGGGCGCAGCTCTACGCCAACTACTCCGAAGGCTTCGGCATGCCCGACGTGGGCCGCGTGCTGCGCGGCATCGGTGACCCCGGCCAGAACGTCGACGGCCTCTTGCAGCTGCAGCCCATCGTCACCGACAACCGCGAGATCGGCGCCCGCTTCGACTGGGATCGCTACGGCCTCGAGCTGAGCTACTACGAGTCGAACTCCGACTACGGCGAGCGCCTGGCCTTCGAGAACGGCACCTGGGTCGGCAGCCGCGAGAAGACCGAGATCCAGGGCGTCGAGGTCACCGGCGAGGCCCGGGTCAGCGATCGCCACCGGCTGCGGCTGTCCTACACCCACGCCGAAGGCGAGTCGGACACCGACGGCGACGGCAGCGTCGACACCGAGCTGACCGGCATCAACATCGCCCCGGACACCCTCAAGCTGGCCTGGAGCGCGGCCTGGAACGACGAGCTGTCCACTCATCTGCAGTTCAGCCGCTACTTCAACCGCAGCGTCGACGACCCCGAGCTGGAATTCGACGGCTACGGCCTGGTCGACGCCTCGCTCACCTATCGCCTGCCGGTGGGCCGCACCAGCCTGGGCGTGGAGAACCTCACCGACGAGGACTACTTCACCTATTATTCCCAGGCCGCCCGCAACAGCGACGAGTATTACTTCAAGGGCCGCGGCCGCACCCTGACCCTGAGCTATCAGCTCGACTTCTGAGCCGTCGTCGCATGAGGCCTTTCATCAGCGGCATCTCAGGATGCCGCTTCGTTCCGTTTCCTGCCGGCCCGATCGCGATGCCCGACCCTGCTTCCCACATGCCCCACGCCAAGGCGGGCGCCGGCCCTCTTTTCCGCTGGCTGGCCGCGCTGCTGGCGCTGCTGTTGCCGCTGGGCCCCGTCGTCGCCGACGCTTCCGACTCGCCGCAGCGCGTCGTCACCCTCTACCAGGGGGCGACGGACAGCGCGGTGGCGCTCGGCATCACCCCGGTCGGCGTCGTCGATTCGTGGCTGGAGCCGCCGATGTATCGCTATCTGCGCGAGGCGCTTGACGGCGTGGAGCACGTCGGCCTGGAGACCCAGCCCAACCTCGAGAAGATCGCCTGGCTGGACCCGGACCTGATCGTGGCGACGCGCTTTCGCCATCAGCGGGTCCGGCCGCTGCTCGAGGCCATGGCCCCGACGGTGGCCAGCGAAAGCGTCTTCGACTTCAAGGCCAGCCTGAGGCTGCTGGCCGAAGCCACGGGCCGGGAGGCGCGCGCCCGGGTGCTGCTCCACGACTGGGACGAGCGGGTGGCCGACTTACGCCGCCGCCTCCGGCACGCGCTGGGCGATGCCTGGCCGCAGAGGGCCGCCGTGGTGCGCTTCAAGAGCGACCACCTGCGCATCTACTCCACCGGCTTCGCCGGCTCGATCCTCGACGAGCTGGGCTTCGAACAGCCGCGCTCCGTGCAGGACCAGGGCTGGGGCATGAAGCTGACCAGCGAGGAGAACATCCCGGTCATCAATGCCGACGTGATCTTCGTGCTGCTGGAACCGGACGATCCCGCCATCGCCCGCCACTACCGCCACTGGCGCTCCCACCCGCTGTGGCAGCGGCTGGACGCGGTGCGCCATGACCGCGTGTTCGAGGTGGATGCGGTGAACTGGATCATGGGCGGCGGCATCCTGGCCGCCAACGCCATGCTCGACGATCTCTATGCCCGCTACGGGCTGTCACCACCGGCCTCGTCATGCGCGGCGTCTGGCGAGGAGGCCGTCGCATGCTGAACGGCCGACGATCGCGCCTCGCCGGGCTGCTGCTGGGCCTGATGCTGGCGACGGCGGCGTTCGCCGCGAGCGTCATGCTGGGCACCACGGAGATCCCGGCGCCGACCTTCATCGAGGCGCTGTGGCACTACGATCCCGCCCGGATCTCGCATCTCATCATTCGCACCGAACGCCTGCCGCGGGCGGTGATCGCCGCCCTGGTCGGCGCGAGCCTGGCCATCGCCGGCGCCCTGATGCAGACCCTGACCCGCAATCCGCTGGCCTCGCCGAGCCTGCTGGGCATCAACGCCGGGGCCATGTGCTTCGTGGTGATCGCGGTCTCGTGGCTGCCCCTGCATGCGCCGGGCGAGATCGTCTGGGCGGCGCTGCTGGGCGGCTTCGTCGCCGCGGGTCTGGTCGCGCTGCTGAGTCGCGGCCGACGGGGCGAGCTGTCGCCGCTGCGGGTGGTGCTGGCGGGCGTGGCCGTCAGCGCCATGTTCGTCTCGTTCAGCCAGGGTCTGCTGATCGTCGACCGGCAGAGCTTCGAGAGCGTGCTCTACTGGCTGGCCGGCTCCGTCTCCGGGCGCGAGCTGTCGCTGGTGGTGCCGCTGCTGCCGCTGTTCGGCGCCGCCCTGCTGCTGTGCGCCGTGCTGGTCCGCCACGCCAACGCTCTGATGCTGGGCGACGAGACGGTGCAGGGGCTGGGCATGCGCGCCGGCACCGTCAAGCTGCTGCTCGGCCTGGCGGTGATCCTGCTCGCCGGCGGCTCGGTGGCGCTTTCCGGCATGATCGGCTTCGTCGGCCTCATCGTGCCGCACATGGCGCGAGGCCTGTTCGGCGTCGACCATCGCTGGCTGCTGCCGGCCTGCGCCCTGCTGGGCGCCGGCCTGCTGCTGCTGGCCGACGTCGGCTCGCGCTTCCTGATGCCCCCGCAGGACGTGCCGGTGGGCGTGATGACCGCGCTGATCGGCACGCCCGTCTTCATTCATCTGGCACGCAGGACATCGGCCCGCTCATGACGCCCTCCTCTTCCCTGCCACGCACGGCCGACGACGCCGGCGAATCCCGGGCATCACGACACGCCATCGTGCTCGCGCTGCTGGGGCTGGCGCTGCTCGCCAGCGTCGGCCTGTCGCTCACCCTCGGCAGTTTCCCCACCGCGGTCGACGAGGTCATGCAGGCGCTGGTGGCGCCCCGGAACAGCGACATCGCCTTCATCGTCTGGGAGCTGCGCCTGCCGCGCCTGCTGCTGGCCGTGCTGGTCGGCGCGGCACTGGCCGTGGCGGGCGCCATCCTCCAGGGCATCGTGCGCAATCCGCTGGCCTCGCCGGACGTGATCGGCATCACCAGCGGCGCCGCCCTGGCCGCCGTGGCCCTCCTCGCGCTGATCGGATCCGGCCTTGACCGCCACTGGTTGCCGGCCTCGGCGCTCGGCGGCGCGCTGCTCAGCACCCTGCTGGTGTTCTCGCTGGCCTGGCGGCGCGGCCTCTCGCCGTCGCGCATGGTACTGGTCGGCATCGGGCTCTCCGCCGCCATGGGCGCCATGACGACCCTGCTGATCGTGATCAGCGACGACAGCGCCGCCATGGGCGCCTTCGTGTGGCTGACCGGCAGCCTCTACGCCGCCCAGTGGCCGGACGTGATGGGGCTGCTGCCCTGGCTGCTGGTCGCCGTGCCGCTGTGTCTGACCCGGTCGCGACACATGGATGCCATGGCGCTGGGCGATCACGTGGCCCAGGGGCTCGGCGTGAACCTGCTGCACAGCCGGCTGCTGCTGATGGCCTGCAGCGTGGCGCTGGCCGGGGCGGCCGTGGCCTTCGCCGGCGGGCTCAGCTTCGTCGGCCTGATCGCGCCCCATATCGCGGCGCGCCTGGTGGGCCGGGGCTTCGCCCGGCTGGCGCCCGTCGCCGCGCTGATCGGCGCGCTGATCGTGCTTTACGCCGACCTGCTGGGCCGGGTGGCGTTCCTGCCCAAGGACCTGCCGGCCGGGATCTTCGTCTCGGGCGTGGGCGCGCCCTTCTTCGTCTACCTGCTGTATCGCAGCCGCCGCTGAGCCAGGGAGCACACGACGACAGCCCCCGGCGGACGGGCCCCGGAGCGGCCTCGGCCGGCGGCGCGGCCACGTTGCAAATGAGAATGTTTTGTCTTACCTTGCCCTGCCTTCCTCCAGCTCGGATCGACACCTGCCCATGTCCAAGATCGCCGCCCCGACGGCCCGCCTGACGGGCGAAGCCCTGCGCGCCGGCTACGACGCCCGCCCCGTGCTGGACGGCGTCGACCTGGCGGTGGCCGAGGGCAAGCTGACGGTGCTGCTCGGCCCCAACGGCTGTGGCAAGTCGACGCTGCTGAAGACCCTGGCGCGGACCCTGACGCCGGACGGCGGCCGGGTCTGCCTCGACGGCCAGGACATCCACCATCGCCGCACCCGGGACGTGGCCCGGTGCCTGGGCATTCTGCCCCAGGGGCCGGACGCGCCGGAGGGCCTCACGGTGCGCCAGCTGGTGGCCATGGGCCGTTTCCCCCACCAGCGGCTGTGGCGCCAGGACGCCCAGGGCGACGCCCGCGCGGTGCGCGAGGCGATGGCCTACGCCGGCGTCACGGAGTTCGCCGAGCGCAGCGTCGACGCCCTCTCCGGCGGCCAGCGTCAGCGCTGCTGGATCGCCATGGTGCTGGCCCAGGAGACGGACCTGATCCTGCTCGACGAGCCCACCACCTTCCTCGACCTCAAGGTCCAGGTCGAGCTGCTGGAGCTGCTGGTGGCGCTGGCCCACGATCAGGGCCGCACCCTGCTGGTGGTGCTGCACGACCTCAACCTGGCGGCGGCCTACGCCGACGAACTGGTGATGATGCGCGACGGGCGCATCGAACGGCGGGGCACGCCCGCCGAGGTGTTCACCGCCGAGAACCTGAAGCGGGTCTTCGACCTCGACGCCCACGTCATCGACGATCCCCGGGGCGGCGGCCCGATCTGCGTGCCGCTTCAGTCGCCCCTGGCCCGCTCGCGTCGCGATGCCCAGCGCGAGGTCAGCGCATGAGCCGGCGCTTCTGCGCGGTCGAGAGCGCCGCCGTCGACGACCCGCTGGCCGGCACCGCCACCCACGCCGAGCGCAACCTGCTGCTCGCCTGGCCGAGCGCCAAGTGGCAGCGCAACCTGCGCCATGCCAGCGACATGCCGGAGGAGATCGTGGCCCGGCTCGACGCACTGGCCGAGGCCGGCCGCCGGGTCAACCTGATTCACCGCCGCGGGCACCCCAGCCACCGCCATCGCCTCTACCTGATGCCCGAGAACCGCGGCTTCGAGGTCGAGCGCGAGGCGCTGCCGGCGTTCCTCACCGCCTTCGACAACGGCGAATCGCTGGCCCGCTGGGAGAGCGCACCGCCAACGGGGTCGCTGCTGCTGTGCTGTACCCACGGCAAGAAGGACAAGTGCTGCGCCAAGTTCGGCTTCGCCGCCTACAAGGCACTCGCCGCGGCGGTCGACGCCCATGCGTTGCCGTTCGAGATCTGGGAGAGCAGCCATCTGGGCGGCTGCCGGCTGGCCGCCAGCGCCATCCTGTTTCCCGCGCTGCGCAAGTACGGGCGCATCACCGAGGCCGACGCGCGGCCGCTGCTCGAAGCCGAGGCCCGGGGAAGGCCCTACCTGCCCTGCTACCGCGGCGACGGCCACCTGTCCCCGGTGCAGCAGTGCGCCCAGCACGCCGCGCTGGGCTGGCTCGAGGCCCGGGAGCGGGTCGCGATGCCACGCCTCGCGACCGAGGACGGCGACGACGAGGCCCGCCGGCTGACGTTCGACTGGCAAGACGGCGCCCACGTGGGCCGGCTGGTCGTGCGCTGCCGGACCGACACCGTGGTGCGCCTCGACACCTGCGCCGACCTCGAGGGCGACGGCGCCACGCCGAGCCCCGTCTGGCGCGCCGTCTCGGTCGAGCCCCTCCCGCCGGGCGAGGCCTGAGCGCCGCCTACCCCCGGTCGTCCGCGGCCCGACGCCCCGGTTCGAGGATCTCCCGGGCCAGCTCGCGCCCGCCCGGGGTCAGGTGCAGCGCCTCGCCGTTGCGCTCGATCAGCGCCTGTTCGCGGCTGCGCGCCACCACCCGGCGTGCCTTGGCATCGTCCCACAGCAGGTGCTCGCGCAGCGCCCGGGTGACGTTCTCCTCGTGCTGCTCGGGGCTGCCCTCGTGGTTGTAGAGGTGCACGGCCAGGGTGCGGATCTCGTTGAGGCGCCGCTGCCCGCGGCGCCGCAGCCACTGGGCGATCACGCCATGGCGCGGGCCGACCAGGAAGGCCAGCAGCAGGAACGCGCCGGTCATCACCGCCATCATGCCGCCGATCGAGACGTCCCAGGCCACCGCCAGGGCATAGCCCGAGACGCTGGACAGGATCGATACCAGCATGCCGTAGACAAACATCAGCCACAGCCGGTCGGTGAGCAGGTAGGCGGTGGCCGGCGGCACGATGACGAAGGCCACGAACAGCACCGCCCCCACGGCGTCGAAGGCCGCCACCGCGGTGCCGCTGGTCAGCAGCAGCAGGCCATGGAACAAGAGCCCCGGCGCCAGCCCCAGGGCCCGGGCCAGCCCCTCGTCGAAGGTGGCCAGCTTGAGTTCCTTGAAGAAGACGCCGACGAAGGCGGCGTTGAGCAGCGTCATGGCGCCCATGGAAAGCAGCGCCTGGGGCACCCGATACTCGCCCAGGGTGACGGTATCGAGCCACACGAAGCCGATCTCGCCGAGCAGCACGGTATGGGTGTCGATGTGCACGTCCCGGGCATACAGGTTGAGCAGCAGCACGCCGATCGAGAACAGCATCGGGAACACCAGGCCGATGGCGGCGTCCTGCTTGACCCGCCGGGTGCTGACCAAGAGCTCGGTGAGCACCACCGTGAGCAGCCCCGTCAGCGCGGCGCCGAGGATCTGCAGCGGGCCGCTCTGCTGATGCGTCGCCAGCCACACGATGACGATGCCGAACACGATGGCATGGCCGATGGCGTCCGAGAGCATGCTGTTGCCACGCAGCACCAGGAAGGTGCCCACCAGGGTCGAGGCGATGCCCACCAGGGCGCCCACCAGCATGATCATCGCCGCGGGATTGTCGAACAGCGCGGCCAGCATCAGGCGCCCTCCTCGTGCAGCGAGGCCAGCACCCGCTCGGCCTCGGCACGCCCCGCCGGCGTCAGCAGCCAGCGCCGCGACGGCCCCGGCTCCCCCGGCGGCCCCTCCCCCCACTCGACCAGGCCACGGCGCTCGAGCTTGCGCAGCGCGGTACGGGTGCGCAGCCCGTGATAGCTGTCGATCAGCCCCTGCTCGGAGCGGAACACCGGATCCTCGTGGCGGGCGGCGAGCCCGTAGAGGGTGGTCAGCACCTGCTGCTGGCGCAGGCGCCGACGCCCCCGCCACAGCCGCAGCGCCTCCCACACCAGGCCGCGGCCCGGGGCCAGGGCGAGCGACAGCAGCACCACGGCGGAAACGCTGAGGATGATCAGCGGGCCGGTGGCCAGGCCCCGCGACAGGGCACTGAGCAAGGCGCCCAGCACGCCGCCGGCCACGCCGATCAGCGCGGCCAGCGTCACCATGCTCTCGAGACGCCGGCTCCACTGCCGGGCCGCCACCGCCGGGGCGATGATCATGGCCGCCATCAGCACCACGCCGACCATCTGCAGGCCGACCACCACGGCGAGCGCGACCATCATCGTCAGCAGCGCCTCGAGCCAGACCACCGGCATCCCCTGGGAGGCGGCGAACTCGGCATCGAAGGTCACCAGCTTGAACTCCTTCCACAGCACCGCCACCAGCGTCAGGGCGATCGCGGTGATGCCGGCCATGATCCACACGTCGGCGCGCAGGGTGGCCGCCGCCTGACCGAACAGGAAGGCGTCGAGGCCACCCTGGGAGGCGTTGTGCGTGCCCTGGATATGGGTCAGCAGCACCACCCCGAGGGCGAAGAAGACGCTCAGCGCGATGCCCAGGGCGGCGTCGGTCTTGAGCCGGCTGAGGCGCGTCAGCAGCAGCATCGTCAGCGCCGCCAGGGCGCCGGTGACCAGCGCGCCGACCAGGATGCTGCCCATGTGACGCCCGCCGGCGATGATGAAGCCCAGACAGACCCCGGGCAGCGCCGCGTGGGACATGGTGTCGCCGAGCAGGCTCTGACGGCGCAGCACCGCGAAGCTGCCCAGCACGCCGCTGATCAGCCCCAGCAGGGCGGCGCCGGCCATGACGTTCTGCAGGGTGTAGTCGTTCAACAGGCTCAGCAGCGAGGCCATCACGAGGCGTCGCCCTCCCCGGCCAACCTGCCGGCCTCGTCGAGCAGCGCGATCTGGCCGCCGTAGGCGCGGCGCAGGTTGTCGGCGGTATAGACCTCGCGCACCGGCCCCTGGGCGATGACCCGCACGTTGAGCAGCAGCAGCCAGTCGAAGTAGCTGCGCACCGTCTGCAGGTCATGGTGCACCACGATCAGCGTCTTGCCCTGGTCACGCAGCCGGTGAAGGATGTCGACGATGGCGCGCTCGGTGGTGGCGTCGACCCCGGCCATGGGCTCGTCGAGGAAATAGACGTCGGCCTGCTGGACCAGCGCCCGGGCCAGGAACACCCGCTGCTGCTGGCCGCCGGAGAGCTGGCTGATCTGGCGCCCGGCGAGATCGGCCATGCCGACCTGCTCCAGCGCCGCCATGGCCTCGTCGCGCTCGCGCCGCCCAGGCCGCCGCAGCCAGCCCAGTCGGCCGTAGAGCCCCATGGTGACCACGTCCAGGGCGGTGGTGGGGAAATCCCAGTCGACGCTGGAGCGCTGCGGCACGTAGCCCACCCGGCGGCGATGCGACCTGTAGGGCAGGCCGAACAGGCGCACATGCCCGGCCACCGTGGGCACGAGCCCCAGCACGCTCTTGATCAGCGTGCTCTTGCCGGCGCCGTTGGGGCCGACGATGCCGGCCATCACCCCGGGCGGGACGTCGAAGTCGATGTCCCACAGCACCGGCTTGCTGTGGTAGCTGACCGTCAGATCCTCGACGTGCAGGGCGAGATCCGGTTCATGCAGCGGTAGGGTCATGGCGTGCCTTTCTGATGCGTGGGATGCGTGGCGGGACGGACGGATCAGGCCTCGGGAATCTCCCAGCGGGCGGCCCAGTCGGCCAGCGCCTCGGGCAGCGGTGCCGGCGTGCCGCCCAGCGCCTCGACGATGTGCCGGGTGTTGGCATGGAGCATGCCGATGTAGGTGCCCTCGGCGGTCCCCGCCTCGCCCATGGCGTCGGCATACAGCTGGGCGCCGACCGTCACCGCCTGGCCGCGTTGGCGGGCGGCGTCGATCACCGCCTGGACGGTGCGGGGATTGATGGTGCTCTCGACGAACACCGCCGGCACCGCGCGCTCGACCACCACGTCCGCCATGGCGCGAATATCGGCCACGCCGGTCTCGGTCTCGGTGCTGATGCCCTGGATGCCGGCGACCTCGATGCCGTAGGCGCGGCCGTAGTAGTGGAAGGCGTCATGGGCGGTCACCAGGATGCGCTGCGCCTCGGGAATGGAGGCCACGCTCGCCGCGATCCAGTCGTGCAGGGCGGCGAGCTCGCGGCCATAGGCCTCGGCGTTGTCCCGCATCGTCGCCGCGCACTCGGGGCGTGCCTCGGCGAAGGTCTCGGCCAGCACCGGCAGGATCTGCGCCCACAGCGACACGTCCATCCACAGGTGAGGATCGATGCCGTAGGCATCCTGTACCCGGATCAGCGCGTCTTCGCCGATGGCGGCCGGCGAGACCGCCACGGTGGGGGTGATCTCGGCGAAGCGTTCCAGCACGTCGCCGAGCCGGCCTTCCAGCGCATAGCCGGAATAGAGGATGGTCTCGGCACGCTGCAGGGACGCCACGTCCCGGGCGCTGGCCTGGAACAGGTGCGGGTCCACCCCCGGCCCCATCAGCGCCGTGACCTCGACGCACTCGCCACCGACCCGCTCGGCGACGTCGCCGAGCATGCCGATGGTCACCACCGTCTCCAGCGGCTCCGCGGCCTGCGCCGGTCCGCTCCCCAGGACCATGGCGAGCCCCATGGTCATCCATCGCATCCGCATCGTTGATCCTCCCGGTCAGCCGCTCCCGCAGATATAACACCCCGGCCACGACCGGGTAAAAGTGCTTGCCTCACACATTGTTACACAACGAGTTGAAACTCATGGACATCAGACGACACTAATGGGTGTCGTCGACACATGACGACGCGATGGACACCGACTCAAGGAGAGACGCCATGACCCGCGATTCCCTTCGCCAGACGAGCATCACCGCCGCCCTGCTCGCCGCCGGCCTGACCGTCAGTGCCACCGCATCGGCCGCCCCTCAGGGCCTGTACTCCGCCGATGAGCTGCTCGATGCCGACGTCTACACCCAGGCGGATTCCGAGCGGTCGATCGGCGAGGTGGAAGATGTGCTGCTGGACGACGACATGCGCCTGCGCGCCCTGGTGATCGACTCCGGCAGCCTGCTCGATCTCAACGAGAAGCAATACGTGGTCGAGGCCGACCAGTTCAAGGTCGAGACCCATCACGGCGAGCGCATCGAGGACATCGAATACCGCGTCACCCTGAGCCTCGACGCCGCCAGCCTGCGCGACCAGCCCGAATACACCGACGGCTGGTGGAACGAGGCCCGCGAGAGCATGCG
This sequence comes from Halomonas sp. B23F22_10, assembly GCF_043496975.1. Lineage (NCBI taxonomy): Bacteria > Pseudomonadati > Pseudomonadota > Gammaproteobacteria > Oceanospirillales > Halomonadaceae > Halomonas > Halomonas sp. B23F22_10. Next base: position 51,914 of record NZ_JBIEKF010000006.1, read on the forward strand.
CAGCGCCTGGGCCGACACCCAGGAAGGCGCGGCCAGCGCCTGGGAAACCACCCAGGAAGGCGCGTCCACCGCCCTGGATCGCATCGGCCAGGCCCTGCAGAGCGCCGGCGAGAGCGCCCAGAAAGCCGCCGAATAATCCCGACTCGGCCACACGTCACCATCCCCACGCGCCCCGGCCCTGCCGGGGCGCGCTGCGTTCAGGCCCGGCGCAGGTCGGTCAGGATCGGCGTGCCGGTGGCCGGATCGGGCACCAGGGTGCAGGTCACGCCGTAGAGCTCGTGCACCAGCGCTTCGGTGACCACCTCGGCGGGCGCCCCCTGGGCGACGATGCGCCCGTCGCGCATGGCCACCAGGTGATCGGCATAGCGGCAGGCGCTGGCCAGGTCGTGCAGCACCAGCGCCAGGGTGCGACCATCGGCGGCCAGGCGCTTGACCAGCTCGAAGACCTCCAGCTGGTGGCCCAGGTCCAGCGCCGAGGTCGGCTCGTCGAGCAGCAGCAGCGGCGTTTGCTGGGCGATGGTCATGGCGATCCAGGCGCGCTGGCGCTGGCCGCCGGAGAGCGCCTCCAGCGGCCGGTCGGCCAGGGCCTCCAGCCCCGCCGCGGCCACCGCCTCCTCCACCGCACGCCGGTCGTCGCCGGACCACTGGCGCAGCCAGCCCTGGTGGGGCTGCCGGCCGAAGCGGATCAGGTCGCCCACGGTCAGCCCCTCCGGCGCCGTGGCCTCCTGGGGCAACAGCGCCAGACGCCGCGCCAGCTCCCGGGATGGCAGGCGCTGGATGTCCTGACCATCGAGCAGCACCGCGCCCGAGTCCGGCGCGTGCAGCCGCGCGAGGCCGGCCAGCAGGGTCGACTTGCCGCAGCCGTTGGGGCCGACGATGGCGGTCACCCGGCCCGGCGGCAGCTCCACCGCCAGGTCCTCGATGATCGCGGTGCGACCGTGGCTCAGGCTCAGCGCCTCGGCCTGCAGGCGTTGCGGGGCGTTCATGAGACTCTCCTATGGGCAGGACGCATCAGGATCCACAGCAGCCAGGGGCCGCCGACCACGGCGGTGACGATGCCCACCGGCAGTTCGATGGGGGCCAGCAGCAGCCGGCCGAGCAGGTCGGCCAGCACCATCACCAGGGCGCCGGCCAGGGCCGAGGCGGTCAGCGGCACGCCCCGCGAGGTGGACAGCGAGCGGGCGATCTCCGGGCCGATCAGCCCGACCATGCCCACCGGCCCGGCCACCGCCACCGCCAGCGCGGTCAGCAGCACCGAGAGCCCGAGGATCTGGGCGCGCCGGCGACGCAGCCCGACGCCGAGCCCGCGGGCCACGGCGTCGCTGAAGCGCATCAGCGACAGCGGCCGGGCCAGCGCCATGGCCAGCGGCCAGCCGAGTGCCAGGCCGATGCCCAGCACCGCGACGGCGCCGCCCGGGCGCGCGTTCAGGGTGCCCACCGTCCACGGGTAGGCCTGGTTGGCAGTATCGATGTCGACCCGGGCCAGCAGCAGCTGAGTGACGGCGCCGAACACCGCGCCGATGCCGGCGACGATGAAGCGATAGCCGCGGGTATCGCCGCCGCTGGCCACGCCGAAGGTCACGGCCGCCGCGGTGGCCGCGCCGACCAGCGCCATGGCCGGCGGCGCCAGCGACACGCCGAGCCCCACGACGGAGGCCACGGCGAAGGCGGTGGCGCCGTTGTCGATGCCGATGATGCCGGGGGTGGCCAGGCGGTTGCGGGCCAGGGTCTGCATCAGGCAGCCGGCCAGCGCGAAGGCGGCGCCGGTCAGCCAGGCCGCCAGCAGCCGCGGGAAGCGCAGCTCCCGCACCAGGAAGCCGGCCAGCGGATCGGCCTCGCCCTTGAGCGCCGCCCAGGCGCCGGCGGGCGACAGCACCTGCTGGCCCAGGCACAGGTAGGCCAGCGAGGACGCCGTCAGCAACCCCAGCAGCAGCAGAGAGACGATCAGCGCGCGGCGCTCGATCAGCAGATGGCGCTCGCCCCGGGCCAGGCGCCAGTAGCCCGGCGGCGGGGCGACGCGCTCGGCGGCGTCCGCCTCGCGGCGTTGGGCATCGGCGCGGGAAGGCAACGACAGGGTATCGGACATCAGGGTCTCCGGCTCACAGGGTCGGCAGTCGACGGGCGCGCACCACGGCGACCAGCACCGGGGCGCCGACCAGGGCGGTGAGCACGCCCAGCGGCAGCTCCGAGGGCGCCACCACCCGCCGCGAGACCACGTCGGCGGCGAGCACCATCAGCGGGCCCAGCGGCAGGCACAGCCACAGGGTGCAGCGAATATCGGAGCCGGCCAGGGCGCGGGCCGCGAAGGGCACCACCAGGCCGACGAAGGCGATCGGCCCGGCGATGGCGGTGGCGGCGCCGACCAGCAGCGCCACCGCGATCACCACCAGGGCACGCACCCGGCCGGGGCGATGGCCGAGGCCCGAGGCGACCCGCTCGCCCAGCGCCAGCGCCGCCAGGGGCCGGGCGATCAGCGCGGTGACGACCAGCGCCAGGCCCAGGCTCGGCAGCACGGCGGCGAGGTCATCGAGGCGGCGGCCGGCCAGGCTGCCGACCACCCAGAAGCGGATCTCGTCGGCGGTGCGTTGATCGAACAGCAGCAGCAGCGAGGTCAGCGAGGCCAGCAGCGCCGAGAAGGCGGCCCCGGCCAGCACCAGGCGCACCGGGTCGTCGCCCGGGCCGCGCAGGCGTGCCACGCTCATCACCGCGAGGCAGCCGCCCAGGGCACCGACCTGGGCCACGGCCACGCGCAGGGTCGCCGCACCGGCGCCCAGCCACAGCGCCACGGCCACGGCGAAGGCAGCCCCGGCGCTGACGCCGAGCAGCCCGGGCTCGGCCAGCGGGTTGCGCGACACGGCCTGCAACAGCGCGCCGGCCACGCCCAGGGACAGCCCCACGGCGATGCCGATCAGGGTGCGCGGCAGACGCAGGGTCTCGACCACGAACCGCGCCTCGCTGTCGCCGTGGCCGGCGAGCACCGCCAGGGCGCGAGCCGGACCGACCTCGCCGGCCCCCCACAGCAGGCTGGCCAGGGCCACCAGCGCCAACAGGCCGGAAAGCATCAGCATGACACGGGAAAGCCCCGCCGATGGGCGGGGCTCGATGTTGACGGAGGCGGCCTTCGACATCAGGGCACGAGCGCCGCTTCGATATCGTCGAGGATGGCCTCGGCGGCCAGCGGGCCGTTGGCGCTGGTCCACAGCTGACCATCCACCGGCACCACCTGGCCAGCGTCGACCACCGGCAGGCGAGCGAAGGCCGGGGAATCCTCGGCCGCGGACAGGGCCTCGTCGCCCTCCTCGTTGAGGGTGGCCAGGAACAGCCAGTCGCCCTGCAGCCTTGACAGGTTCTCCAGGCTCAGCGGATCGCTGTGCACGCCATGACCGTTGACCAGCTCACCGGCGATGACGTCCAGGCCGACGGCCTCGAGCAGGCCGCTGGCGAACAGCCGGTCGGACATCACCAGCGGGCCCTGGGGCATCCAGCGCACCAGGTTGGCGGTGGCGCCGACCCCGGCCGCGTCCACGCGTTCGGCCAGTTCGGCGGCCCGGGTCTCGATGCCCTCGATGGCCGCGTTCACCGCATCCTCGCGGCCCAGGGCCTCGCCGAACTGGCGCCCCTCGACCTTCCAGGCGTCGGGGGTGATGCCCGGGCTCTGCGGCACCACGGTGGGGGCGATCTTCGACAGCAGCGCGTACTGGGCATCGGCGAGGCTCGGGCCGGCCAGGATCAGGTCCGGGCGCTCGCCGACCACCGCCTCCATGTTGATCTCGCGCACCACGCCGACGATCGCCGGGCGCTGATCGCCGAGATGCGGCGCGATGTAGCGGGCCACGTCGTCGCCGCCGCGGGTGGTCACCGCGCCCACCGGCATCACGCCGGCGGCCAGGGCGGCATCCAGGGCGCCTTCATAGAGGGTGACCACGCGCTCGGGGGCGTCCGGCACCTCGATCTCGCCGTGGGCGGTGTCCAGGGTACGCGCCTGGGCCGGGGTGACCGCGGCGGCAACGGCCGCCACCAGGCAGGCGCCGATCAGGGCCGACGCCCTGGGCAGGGAAACTGACATGGAAGCTCCTCGACTCGCCGGGCACCCGTGCGCCCGGCCATGCGAATATTTACCAATGATAATGAATCTCAAAAAAGTTCTCATCCCCGCTCGATGCAACGTCGCGTTCGATGTTTCGCAACGCGGCGAAGCGGGAGTTCAGGAACCGGAACCAGAGGCTGTCGACGACCTCGCCCAGCGGGGCATGAACGCTCGGCGGGCCGTCGCCGGAGAGGGCCACGGGCCGGGCGACAGCACCGTCACGTCGATCGCCTCGTCGCCCTCCGCGGCCAGCACCGCGCTTGAGGCCTCGATCTCGGCCTCAAGCGCCGCCGACGGGCGGCCGGTGACCGGGTCCAGGTCCGGCGATACGCCGGCGATCAGAACGCGACGTTGATGCCCAGCCACAGGCGACGGCCATCCTCGACGTAGCCGTACTCTTCCTCGGTGATGTCCTCGTCGAACAGGTTGTAGAGGCCGGCGTTGAGGGTGGTCTGAGGCGTCAGCTGATAGCCGAGGCCGGCGTCCACGAAGGTATAGGACGGCGCGACGATGGCATCCTGGGACGGACCGGTGGTGGGCTGGCTCTCCTCGCCGCGATAGGTCAGGCGGGTCCACTGGTTCAGGCGCTCGGTGGCCTGCCAGTCCAGCGATGCCGAGACCTGGTGCTTGGGCAGCTGGTTGAGCGGCTCGCCCTCGTACTCGCCGCTCTTCTGCTCGGAGTCGGTGTAGGTGTAGCTGGTGCTCAGGTCCAGATGGTCGGCCAGGGGCGTGGACAGGGAGAACTCGACGCCCTGGGTGATCGCCTCATCGACGTTGACCCGGTAGGTCGGATCGGAACCGTAGTCGTTGGCCCCGTCGGTGCACACGGACGTCGGGCAGTTGATGCGGGTGATCTTGTCGTCGAAGTCGGTGTGGAAGACGGTCAGGCCGGCCATCAGGCCGTTGTCGCCGGCGTAGTGCAGGCCCAGCTCCTGGCTGAGCGAGGTTTCCGCCTCCAGATCCGAGTTGCCGTAGATGTTGCCGCTGCGGCTGACCTGGACCCAGCCGGGGCTGGTGTAGCGCAGATCCGGCGCGCGGAAGCCGGAGGAGACGCCGCCCTTCAGCGTCCAGCGGTCGTCGAGGTGCCAGACGCCATACAGGCGCGGCGACCAGTGGCTGCCGTAGTCCTCGTCCTCGTTGAGGCGCACGCCGCCGGTCAGCGAGAAGTCCTCGGTCAGCATCCATTCGTCCTCGGCGTACAGCGCCCAGCGGTAGCGGGTCAGCTCGCTCAGGTCGGACGTCTCGGACTGGTTGCCGCCGTCCTCCAGGCGCTGATCCTCGTACTGGCCGCCCAGGGTCAGGATATGGGCGCCCAGCGGCAGCACCGCCTTGGTGTCGGCCACGGTGCTCTGGTAGCTGTTGTCGCGGGAGGGGTTGTCGATCTCCTCGTGCTGCACATAGCTGGTGGTGGTGCCGACGTCGAAGTAGCCGTCGTGGCTCAGCGCGAAGTGGCGGCGATCGTACTCCTGTTCGGAGCGCTCGTTCGGCCCGCGAGACCCCACCAGCTCGACGGACTCACCGGGATTGGTGATCCGGCGCTGCTCGCTGTAGCCCGCCTCGAGGCCGATCTCGTGGATATCGTCCGGCGTCCAACTCAGCTTGGCGGTGCCGCTGGCCAGGCGCTGGTCGGCGTAGCCGCCGATGATGGCGTCCTCGTCGCGCTGGTCGTACTGGCCGTAGACCTGCAGGCCGAGACGGTCTCCGATCAGCGGCCCGGCGACATGGAAGCGGCTGTTGTGCTCGTCGCCGGAGGCGGAGTCTTCCTGGATCGTCATGCTGGTGGAGACCTCACCGCCCCACGCCTGCGGCACCTTGCGGGTGATCACGTTGATCACGCCGCCCAGGGCATCGGAGCCGTACAGCGACGACATCGGGCCGCGGATCACCTCGATGCGCTCGATGGCCGACAGCGGCGGCATCCAGCCCTGCTCGATGCCCGGGCCGTCGCTGTTGGGGCGGGTTTCCCGCGAGCCCTGACGCTTGCCGTCGACCAGCATCAGGGTGTACTTGGCGCCCATGCCGCGGATGCTGATGTCCTGGGACGACCCGCCGCCGGTGACGGTCACGCCCGGCACGTTGCGCAGCGCATCGGTGATGTCTCGGTAGGCGCGGCCTTCCAGGTCCTCACGGCTGATCACGCTGATCGAGGCCGGGGCATCCTGCACCTGCTGCTCGTAACCGGCGGCGGTGACCACGACATCGTCAAGCTCGGCCGTTTCCTGCGCGACGGCGGGGGAGGCCGCCAGGCCGGCGATCAGCGAGGCAAGGACGGTGCGAGAAGAGGGGAACGACATGTGTTGCGACTCCTGAAGATCCCACCGGCCTCATCCGGGCCGGCTTAAGTTAATGCGAATTTTTATTATTCACATTCTTCCACATTCGCTCGCTCGCGTCATGGCACGGCGCGTTGCGTGACACGCAACGCGATCACGATCCTCACCGATCACAACAACGAGAATGATTTTCAACCAGCATATTGCTACGATGGGCCTTCCGTTAGCACCCTACGGCTCAACACCATGCACGATGCCGATGAACTGCTCGCCTTCGCCGACGTCATGGACAGCGGCAGCCTCACCCTGAGCGCCCGCCGGCTGGGCGTGGCGAAATCGACCCTGAGCCGCCGCCTCCAGCAGCTGGAAGCGCGGCTCGGCCAGCCGCTGATGCGGCGCCAGTCGAACCGGCTGGAACCCACCGAGGCCGGACGCGTCTTCCACGACTACTGCCTGCGGCTGATCGCGCTGGCCGACAAGGGCCGACAGGCCCTGGACGAGCTGCGCGAGGAGATCAGCGGCGAGCTGACGCTGGAGGTCCACGAGGGCCTGTCGCGCACCTGGGTGGCGCCCGCCCTCGACGCGTTCATGGCCCGCCATCCCGCGCTGAAGCTGAACCTGCTGACCCGCGACCAGCTGCCGGGCCAGGCCGCCTGCCATTCGGTGGCGGTGTGGTACGGCGAGACCGGCGAGACCGCCCTGCGCCAGGAGACGGTGGCCCGGCTGCCGCGCGGGCTCTATGCCCATCCCGACTACCTCGCCCGCCACGGCACGCCGTCCCATCCCCGCGACCTGGACGGCCACGCCTGGATCGACCTGCTCGGCGAGGCCGAACGCGGCCTGGTGCTGCGCCATCCGCGCGAGGGCGAACACGACGTCTGCCCGCCCGGCTCGCGGCTGCGCGTCGATCGCCTGCTGCTGCACTCCGACGCCATCGCCCGCGGCCACGGCCTGGGCGTGCTGCCGGTGTGGATGGCAGAGCGCCGCCGGGCGGCTCACCCGGACCAGCTGGTGCGCTGCCTGCCCGACTGGCAGGCCTCGGCGATGCCGGTGAGCCTGCTCTACCCTCACGGCCACCGGCCACGCAAGGTCACGGCGCTGCTCGAGTTCCTGCGCGGCGCCTGCCCCGCCGACTGGGCCACCGCCCCCGAGGCCGCCCCGGCGGAGGCCTGAACCGCCCGCCGTGCCTGTTGCGACGGCGATTGCTAGAATGGAGCCCTTAACGACGCTCAAGGAGCGAGCATGGGACTTCGCGAAATCGCCGTCGGCGGCCTCTATCTCTCCCCCCTGCTGCTGTATGCCCTGCTCGGCTTCGGCGCCACGCTGCTGATCCGCGCGGTGCTCTATCGGCTGCTGGGCGCGAACCGCCTGTGGTTCGAGGCCTGGTTCGACACCGCCCTGTTCGTGATCTGCACCGCCGTCATCGCCTACCTCTCTTCCACCACCGGGAACGTCTGAACATGCGCACCCTGCTACGCAGCCTCGTCACCCTGGTCGTCGTCGCCCTCGCCATCGCCGCCGGCCTGTGGCTGTGGCACTACTACCTCTATACGCCCTGGACCCGCGACGGCCGCGTGCGCGCCGAGGTGATCACCGTCGCCCCGGACGTCTCCGGTCGCGTGGTGGCGCTGACGGTGGGCGACAACCAGCGCGTCGACGAGGGCGAGACGCTGTTCCAGATCGATCGCGCGCGCTACGAGACGGCGGTGAACCGGGCCGAGGCGGTGGTGGCCCAGCGCCAGGCCGAGCTCCAGCAGAGCCAGGACGAGGCCTCGCGGCGAAACCGGCTGAGCCGTCAGGCGATCAGCGCCGAGGGCCAGGAGACGGCCCGTATCAACCGCCAGGTGGCCAGCGCCACCCTCGACCAGGCCAAGAGCGACCTGGCCAGCGCCCGGCTCGACCTCGAACGCACCACGGTGTCGGCGCCGGCGGCGGGCCACGTGCTCAACCTGCAGCTCAGCGAGGGCAACCACGTCAGCGACGGTGAAGAGGTGATGGCGCTGATCAAGGAGGGCTCCTACTTCGTCACCGGCTACTTCGAGGAAACCAAGACCCCGCAGTTCTCGGTCGGCGACCCGGCGCGGGTGATCCTGATGAGCGGCGACACCGAGCTGGAGGGCCACGTGGAGAGCATCGGCCGCGCCATCGCCGACCCCAACACCGATCCCAACAGCCAGCTGCTGCCCCAGGTGGACCCCACCTTCAGCTGGGTGCGGCTGGCCCAGCGCATTCCGGTGCGCATCGCGCTGGACGAGATTCCCGAGGGGACGACCCTGAGCGCCGGCATGACGGCCTCGGTGTACGTAGAACCGAACGTCGAGCCGACGGAGTAACGGCGCATGTCCCTCTGGCTGCAGGCCTATCTCACGCCGAGCTCCGATGCGGTCAAGTTCGCCGCCAAGGCCACCCTGGCCATGCTGCTGGCGCTCTATGCGGCGCTGTGGTGCGACCTGGAGCGGCCCTACTGGGCGCTGATCTCGGCGGCCTTCCTGCAGGTTCGCCCGATGAGCGGCATGGTGGTCGAGAAGGGGCTCAGCCAGATCAGCGGCACCCTAATCGGCTGCGGCGCCGGCATCGCCATCATGAGCCTGTTCGCCCAGGCGCCCATCCCGGCGCTGGCCGCCCTGACGCTGTGGATCATGTTCTGCACCTACGGCAGTTCGCTGCTACGCAACAACGCCTCCTACGGCTGCATCATGGGCGCCGTCACGGCCATGCTGATCGTGGTGATCGGCGCCGGCCAGCCCGACGGCATCTTCTCCATCGCCGTGGCACGGCTCTCCGAGCTGTCGCTGGGTGCGCTGTGCGCCACCCTGGTCAGCGCGCTGCTGTGGCCGATCAAGGTCGGCGACCATCTCGGCCGACAGGCCGACGACGTGGTCAACCAGGCCTTCCGCCACGCCGCCCTGCGGCTGACCGACAGCGACGATCTCGACGAGCTGCAGGGCACCCTGACCCACAGCCTGGAGCCGCTCACCCAGCTCGAGACCGACAGCCAGGCCGCCCGCTACGAGGGCCCGGAAGGGCCGGGCCGGATCCGCGCCAGCCACGTGCTGACCCGCCGCACCCTGCGCCTGCTGGCCACCCTGCACGCCCTGCAGCAGATCCTGCATCACTACGGCGAGCGCATCTCGCCCACCATCCACCGGCTGGCCGAGGAGCTCGCCGACGGCTTTCGCGAGTCGGCGGAGGTCAGCGGCATCGCCCCGGCCCAGCGACGCCTTCACGCCCTGCGTCACCGGGTCAAGGACTGCCCCGACGACGACGGGACGCCCCTCGAGCAGCGCTGCCTGCTGGGCCTGCGCGAGGCGCTGGGCCACGCCGTGGTGATGCTCGACGCCCGCGATGCCATCAGCCACCCGGGGCGCATGCGGCTGCGAGGCGCGGCGCTGGCCTGGCATCGCGACCACCTGGTGGCCGGCCTCAACGCCGTGCGCGCGGGCCTGGTCTTCTCCCTGCTCGCCGCCTTCTGGCTGGCCACCAGCTGGGACAACGGCCAGGTCGCGATGCTGCTCGGCACCCTGTTCTCGGCCTTCTTCGCCACCCGCGACAACCCGGTGATGGTGTGCATGATGTTCGCCAAGGGCATGCTGGCGGCGATTCCCAGCGCCTTCCTGTTCGGCCACGTGCTGCTGGCCCAGGCCAGCGGTTTCCCGATGCTGGCGATGATCCTGATGCCGCCGCTGTTCCTCGGCCTGCTGGGCGCGGCCAACCCGCGCCTGATGGGCTATTGCCTGGCCTTCACCATCGGCAATATCCTGCTGACCATGCCCGACAACGGCATGGACTTCTCCTTCGACAGCTTCATCAACCGCGCCATCGCGGTGATGATCGGGATGTCCGCGGTGGTGACCGGCTTCCGACTGCTGCCCGGCTTCGGCTCGCGGCTGCGCAAGCGCCGGCTGGTGGGCGCCATCGTCGGCGACCTGCGCCGCCTGACCTCGCCGCCGATCCACGAGGCGGAGGCACGCTTCGTCGGCGGCATGGCCGACCGTCTGCTGCACCTGGCCAGGCATGACGACGTGCTGCCCGAGGACCAGCGCCATCTCTTTACCCTGGGCCTGACCGGGCTCGACATCGGCTATGCCTGCCTGCAGATGCGCCGCCGGCTGGACGACCTGCCGGACGAGGCCCTGCACCGCGCCAAGCGCGACTTCTTCGATGCCCTGGCCCAGGCCTACGCCGACAGCGCCAGGGGCCGCTCGCCCGACGCGGTGGCCCCGGCCGGCGAGGCGCTGGTCGAGGCCGCCCGCCACCAGCCGGCACTGAGCGGGCGCCAGCGGGCCCAGCTCGCCGGCCTGGCGCAGCGTCTCGAGCTGTCGCTGGAGCGCCAGGCACAGCGTGCCCGCGCCCTGCACGGCCTCTCGGCGCCGCCTCCCCAGGCGGAAGTGGCATGAGGCGCGCCCCACCGCCACGGCTTTATCCGCTCATTTCCCTCAGCCAAGGAGACGCTGCATGTTCGCCGAACTCTTCGCCGTGATGGCGCCGGTCATCGCCGGTGCCGGTCTGGGCTTCGGCTGGGTTCGGCTCGGCCACGACTACCCCGTGACCTTCGTCACCCGCCTGGTGTTCAACATCGGCACCCCGGCGCTGGTGCTCGCCTCGCTGGCCGGCGCCGAGATCGACGCCGACAGCTTCGGACGCACCATGCTGGCCACCGCCCTGGTGCTGACCGCCATGGGCGCCGCCACCCTGGTCTCCGCGCGCCTGCTGCGTCGCGACTGGCGGGTGCTGCTGGCGCCGATGATGTACCCCAACACCGGCAACATGGGCCTGCCGGTGGTGCTCTATGCCTTCGGCGAGGCCGGCTTCGCCTTCGGCATCACGGTGATGGTCACGGTGTCGCTGTTCCAGTTCACCCTCGGCACGATGATGACCAGCCGCGGCAATCCGCTGAAGTCGCTGGCCAAGACGCCCACGGTCTACGCCATCCTGATCGCCCTGGCGCTGCTGCTCACCGACACCGACCTGCCGCCGTGGATCGCCAACAGCGTGGACCTGATCTCGGGCTTCACGGTGCCGCTGATGCTGATCACCCTCGGGGTGTCGCTGGCCCATATCCAGGTCAGGAACCTGCGCTCGGGGCTCGGCTTCTGCCTGCTGCGCCTGCCGCTGGCCGCCGGCCTGGCCTGGGGCATCGGCGCGCTGCTGAACCTGCCGCCCATGGCCCATGCCATCCTGGTGCTGCAGATGAGCATGCCGGTGGCGGTGTTCAACTATCTGTTCGCCCAGAAGGCCCGCCGCGAGCCGGAATACGTGGCCAGCCTGGTGTTCTGCTCGACCCTGCTGTCGCTGATCTACCTGCCGCTGCTGCTGGCGTGGCTGATGTAGCCCTGGGCCGGCGACCGTGGACACCGCCTATACTGGAGGCCGCCCCGTCCACGGAGCCGGCCCATGATCCTTCCCTCGCGTTTCCCGTTCGCCTGCCGCCTGCCGAGCGCGGCGCTGCTCGGCCTGCTGCTGAGCGCCCTGGCCCACGCCGAGCCGGCCCCGCCCCGGCTGGTTGATACCCAGCGCCTGGCGATGTGCCTGACGCCGCTGGTCGGCGGCCTCGACCATCCCTGGGGGCTTTCCCAGCTGCCCGACGGCCGGCTGCTGGTGGGCGAACGCCCCGGTCGCCTGAGCCGGCTCGAGGCGGATGGCACCCTGACCCGGCTGGCTGGCGGGCCTGCCCGAGGTCTCGGCCCGCGGCCAGGGCGGTCTGCTCGACCTGGCCCTGCATCCCCGCTTCGGCGACGACGGTGGCGAGCACGACTGGCTCTACTTCACCTGGAGCCGGCCGGTGCCCGGCGGCGACGCCACCGCGCTGTCCCGGGCGCGTCTCGAGGGTGATCGGCTGATCGACGTGCAGCGACTCTTCGTCCAGAACCGCGGCGCCGGCCCGGGGCGACACTACGGCTCGCGGCTGGCCTGGCGCCCCGACGGCACCCTGCTGATGAGCGTCGGCGAACGCGGCAGCCCGCCGCGCGCCCAGGACGGCGGCGACCACGCCGGCAGCATGCTGCGCCTCACCGAGACCGGCGGCGTGCCGGCCGACAATCCCTTCGTCGGCGACCCCGACGTGCTGGACGAGATCTTCAGCCTCGGCCACCGCAATCCCCAGGGGCTGACCGTCGCCGACGACGGCACGGCCTGGTCCACCGAGCACGGCCCGCGCACCGGCGACGAACTCAATCGTCTGGTGCCGGGTGCCAACTATGGCTGGCCGGAGGTCTCCCGCGGCCGCGACTACGTCACCTTCCTGCCGGTCGGCGAGGACAGCGCCCCGGGCATGCGCGACCCGGTACACGTCTTCGAGGGCCGCTTCGCCCCATCGGGCCTGACCCGGGTGACCTCGCCGGCCTTCGCGCCCTGGCGGGGCGATCTGCTGGCCGGCGGGCTGCGCGGCGAGGCGCTGCTGCGGCTGCGCCTCGCGGGCGACAGGGTGATCGAACGCGAGAGAGTGCTCGAGGGAGAGCTCGGCCGCATCCGTACCGTGCGGCAAGGCAACCATGGCCACATTTACCTGCTGGTCGATGCCGCTGAGGGTGGCCTGTGGCGTCTTTCCCCTACGACATCCCGAGCCGCCGCAACCTGCGCCGAATGAGGACTCACCGCCGGCCCACCCGGCCCGGACGGGAGCGCCCGACGAGAATTCAACGCGCCCGCGCGTTACCCAACGGCCGCGTTGATAACAACCTTCGCCCCCCTTCACTCGCGCTCGGCACCATCGTTACGGGCTTTCGCAGCGACGACGGCTTCGATTTTGGCGACATTCGGCACCATTCGAACTTTGTTTGATTCAACGCTACCGTGTTGCGTTTGATTTCGCGTCAACGCAGCCGGCTGGCATGCTGGCGTCACCCTACATCACAACCACTCGCCCACCCCTGCCGTTCAACGCAGGCACGGGCGTCGACCAAGGTTCGCCAATGAGTGACAACCGAAACGTCAAGATTCGGGTCCGCAACCTCAGCAAGGTCTTCGGCAACCAGCCGAAGAAGGCGCTGGAACTGCGCGACCAGGGGCTGAAGCGCCCCGAGATCCTCGACAAGACCGGCCAGACCTTGGGCCTGTCGAACATCGACTTCGATGTCTACGAAGGGGAACTGCTGGTGATCATGGGGCTGTCCGGCTCCGGCAAGTCGACCCTGATCCGCTGCCTCAACCGCCTGATCGACCCGACCGAGGGCGAGATCGTCATCGACGGGCAGAACATCCCGAGCCTCAAGGAGAAGGAGCTGCTGGAATGTCGCCGCCGCCACTTCTCCATGGTGTTCCAGAACTTCGCCCTCTTCCCCCACCGCACCGTGCAGCAGAACGCCGAGTTCGGCCTGGAGATCCGCGGCATCGATGCCGGCGAACGTCGTGAGACCGCCCGCAACGCCCTCAAGCAGGTCGGCCTGGACGGCTGGGAAGACGCCCTTCCCCGCCAGCTGTCCGGCGGCATGCAGCAGCGCGTCGGCCTGGCTCGGGCGCTGGCCAACGACGCCAGCGTGCTGCTGATGGACGAGGCCTTCTCGGCCCTCGACCCGCTGATCCGCGGCGACATGCAGCAGGAGCTGCTGCAGCTCCAGCACCGCATGAAGAAGACCACCGTCTTCATTACCCACGACCTCGACGAGGCCCTGAGCATCGGCGATCGCATCGTGCTGCTCAAGGACGGCGAGGTGGTGCAGATCGGCACTCCGGAGGAGATCCTCACCGCCCCCGCCGACGACTATGTCCGCCGCTTCATCGAGGGCGTCGACAAGTCGCGCATCCTCAGCGCCGAGAGCGCCATGCGCAAGGTGCGCTCCACGGTGCGCGACACCGATGGCCCGCGCACCGCGCTGCGCAAGATGCGTGACCACAGCCTCGATTCCATCTACATCCTCGACCGCGACCGCCGCCTGGTCGGCCTGATCGACGCCGATGGCGCCAGCCAGGCGCTGGAGGATGGCAAGCAGACCGTCACCGAGGTGATGACCCAGGAATTCCGCAAGGTCACCCGGGAGGAGCCGCTGCACAACCTGTTCGCCATGTTCAGCGAGAGCCGCTTCCCGATCGCCGTGGTAGACGACGACCAGGTGCTGCAGGGCGTGGTCGTGAAAGGCGCCGTCCTCGATGAACTCGCACAGGCAGGAGACCACTGATGGCTATCGAATTTCCGCGCATGCCGCTGGGCGACTGGATCGAGAACGGCCTCAACTGGCTGACCAGCGAGTACTCCACCGTGACCCGCGGCATCTCGCGCATCACCCAGACCGGCATCGATGGGCTCAACGATGCCCTGATGTGGCTGCCCGACTGGTCGCTGCTGGTGATCATCGCCGGCCTGTGCTGGTGGCTCGCCAACGTGCGCCTGGCCATCGGCGCCGTCGCCGGCCTGGCACTGATCTGGAACCTCGGGCTCTGGGACCCGATGATCGAGACCCTGACCCTGGTGGTGATCGCCACCCTGGTGGCGGTGGTCATCGCCCTGCCGGTGGGCATCGCCGCCGCGCTCTCCGAGCGGCTCTATCGGACGATCATGCCGGTGCTGGACTTCATGCAGACCATGCCGGCCTTCGTCTACCTGATCCCGGCCATCCCGTTCTTCGGCATCGGCTCGGTCTCGGCGATCTTCGCCACCGTGATCTTCTCCATGCCGCCGGCGATCCGCTTCACCACCCTGGGGATCCGTCAGGTCCCCACCGAGCTGGTGGAAGCCGCCGACGCCTACGGTGCCACCCGTGGCCAGAAGCTGTTCAAGGTCCAGCTGCCGCTGTCGCTGCCCACGGTGATGGCCGGCATCAACCAGACCATCATGCTGGCGCTGTCGATGGTGGTCATCGCCGCCATGATCGGCGCCGACGGCCTGGGCAGCGAGGTCTGGCGCGCCATTCAACGCCTGCGCCCGGGGGATGGCTTCGAGGCCGGCATCGCCGTGGTGATCCTGGCCATGCTGCTCGACCGCCTCACCCAATCGCTGCGCAAACGTGGCAAGGCCTGATGATCGGCCGTTGAACGCCCGCCGGTTGAATCCGGCGGTGTGTCTCAGCATGCTCGTGAACACATTCCGAAGGAGAATCATTATGCCGAAGCAACCGATGCGCATCGCTGGCCTGGCCCTCATCGCCGGCGCCAGCCTGACCGCGGCGACGGCCCAGGCCCAGGACAAGGGCAGCGTTCACCTGGCCTACGTCGAATGGGCCTCGGAAGTCGCCTCCACCAACGTGGTGCGCGCCGTGCTGGAGCAGGCCGGCTACGAGGTCGAGATGACCTCGCTGTCCGCCGCCGCCATGTGGCAATCGGTCGCCACCGGCGATGCCGACAGCATCGTCGCCGCCTGGCTGCCGACCACCCACGCCGACTACCTCGAGCGGGTCAGCGATCAGGTCGACGATCTGGGGCCGAACCTCGACGGTACCAAGCTCGGCCTGGTGGTGCCCGCCGATAGCGACATGAACTCCATCGCCGACCTGAACGACCACGCCGATGCACTGGGCGGCAAGATCACCGGCATCGATCCGGGCGCCGGCCTGATGAGCCTCACCGAGGACGTCATCGACGCCTACGAGCTGGACCTCGACCTGCAGAGCGGCAGCGGCGCCACCATGACCGCGGCCCTGCAGACCGCCATTGCCAACGACGAGCCGATCGTGGTGACCAGCTGGACGCCGCACTGGATGTTCGCCCGCTGGGACCTCAAGTACCTCGAGGATCCCCAGGACGTCTATGGCGGCGCCGAGCAGATCCATACCATCGCGCGCGACGGCCTCGAGGAAGACATGCCGGGCGCCTACGCCATCCTGGACGCCTTCGAGTGGACGCCCGAGCAGATGGGCGACGTCATGCTCATGAACCAGGAGGAAGACTCCGACCCCTACGAGAACGCCAAGCAGTGGGTCGAGGACAACCAGGACCTGGTGCAGGAGTGGCTGCCGCAGTCGTGATGACGGCCACATGACAGCCAGGGGGAGGTGTCTCACGGGGCACCTCCCCCTTGCATGTCGGGCGCCGTCGTCAACGCCGCGAGCGCACACGGAACCGGACGCGTCGCAAATTGCCGGTTATCAGTCCTTTTCTATTTGATTAGAATCCCTTGTCCGATCGAGCCCCGCGCCGTCGGATGACCACGACAATGACAACAAGGGCAACGCCTCCCCGGACGACGCCGATGACCGCGCCGCGGCCGTTGAAAGCGCGGCACGCTCGAATCGCCGTCCAACGGCCACACTGAGCGTGTGAGCGCGGACGCAACCCAACAAGGAGCGCAGGCATGTTCAAGAAGATCCTGGTGCCGGTGGACCTGGCACACCCCGATGTGTTCGAACCATCGCTGAAGATCGTCGCCGATCAGGCCCGGCATTATGATGCCGAGGTCTGCTACGTGGCGATCATCGCCAATACCCCGGGCAGCGTGGCCCGAACCCCGGACGAGTACCAACAGAAGCTGGAGGCCTTCGCCCAGGAGCGCGGCCAGGTGCACGGCCAGCCGGTCAGCGCCAAGGCGATCGTCTGCCCGGATCCCATCGCCGATCTGGATGATGTGCTGGTCAAGGCGATCGACGAGCTGAGCGTCGACCTGGTGATCATGCAGACCCATCCACCGAAGCACCTGGATGTCGTGCTTCCTTCACACGGCGGCAAGATTGCCACCCACACTGACGCATCGGTGTTCCTGGTCCGCCCACAGGACTGATGCGCCCCACTCGTTCCTCGACGTCAACAAGGAGAGATCCCGTGTCGAACGACAGTAAAGCCCCCGAGGGGGGCCCCGGCGAGGGCATTCCCGCCCCGGAAGGTCCGGCCAACCTGATCGATACCGATTACGTGATCGGCCAGGACAACATCACCACCAACAAGTTCGGCCTCGATGTCGATCTGCACGGCAAGGTCTTCACCGTGTCGTCGCTAGTGATCCTGGTCTTCGTGATCCTGACGCTGGCCCTGCAGGCCGAGATCGAGCCGATCTTCGACGCCATCTTCAGCTTCCTGACCGGCAACCTCAGCTGGGTCTTCCTGCTCGGCGGCAACATCTTCGTGCTGGTCAGCCTCGGCATCGTGCTCTCGCCGCTGGGCAAGGTGCGCATCGGCGGTGCCAATGCCACGCCGGACTTCAGTTACGCCGGCTGGTTCGCGATGCTGTTCGCCGCCGGCATGGGCATCGGCCTGATGTTCTACGGCGTCTCCGAGCCGCTGACCCACTTCGGCACCGCCCTCGACGGCACCACCGTGGAGAACGGCGTACGCACCGACTGGGCGCCGCTGGGCGCCGCCGCCGGAGACGAGATCGCCGCCCAGAAGCTGGGCATGGCCGCCACCATCTACCACTGGGGCCTGCACCCCTGGGGCGCCTACGCCATCGTCGGCCTGGCACTGGCGATCTTCGCCTTCAACAAGGGCCTGCCGCTGACCATGCGCTCGATCTTCTACCCGATCCTGGGTGAGCGCGTGTGGGGCTGGCCGGGACACCTGATCGACATTCTGGCGGTGTTCGCCACCCTGTTCGGTCTGGCCACCTCGCTGGGCCTCGGCGCCTCCCAGGCGGCCGCCGGCCTCAGCTACCTGTTCGACGTGCCCAACAGCAACATCACCATGGTGCTGCTGATCATGGGCATCACCGCCGTGGCGATGTGCTCGATCCTGCTGGGCGTCGACAAGGGCGTGCAGCGCCTGTCGCAGCTCAACATGGTGCTGGCCTTCCTGCTGCTGGTGTTCGTGATCATCGTTGGCCCGACCCTGCTGATCGCCACCGGCTTCTTCGAGAACCTGGTCGCCTACGCGGTCAACCTGCCGGCGCTGGCGATGCCCTTCGGCCGTGAGGACGCCAACTTCAGCCAGGGCTGGACCGCCTTCTACTGGGCCTGGTGGATCTCCTGGTCACCGTTCGTCGGCATGTTCATCGCCCGCGTCAGCCGCGGCCGCAGCGTGCGCGAGTTCCTGACCGCCGTGCTGCTGGTGCCGACCCTGGTCTCGGTGCTGTGGATGACCGCCTTCGGCGGCACCGCCATCGATCAGGTCATCTCCGACGGCTTCCAGGGCGTCCAGGACGCCGCGCTGGAGATCAAGCTGTTCGCCATGCTCGGCCAGCTGCCGCTGTCCTCCATCACTTCCTTCGTCGGCATCATCCTGGTGATCGTGTTCTTCGTGACCTCCTCGGACTCCGGTTCGCTGGTCATCGACTCGATCACCGCCGGCGGCAAGGTCGACGCGCCCAAGCCACAGCGCATCTTCTGGGCCATCATCGAAGGCGCCATCGCCATCGCCCTGCTGCTGGGCGGCGGCCTGACGGCCCTGCAGACGGCGGCCGTCTCCACCGGCCTGCCCTTCACCATCGTGCTGCTGCTCGGCTGCTACGCGCTGGTCAAGGCACTGAGAAGCGAGCCCAAGGGCAACTGAAAGACGCCCTGATCTCGACGAGAAAGGCGGCCTTCGGGCCGCCTTTTTCGTTGGCGCGTCGGTCCCGAGCGTCACCGCCATGGCGCCGATCGGACCGAGTGTCGATATGATGCAACACCTATACATCCTTGTTGTCTAATATAGATTTTTTCTCTCGTCGGTCGATGGCGTTCAGGCCGCGCCCCGCGGACCTCTGCGCCGTTTTCCGACGGTGCCGTCAGAGCGCGACAGCCCACGCCGACGCCGCCTCATCGTCCCCCTCCTGCCCCGGCTGACACGATACGCTGTTGGCGTATCGCGACACTTTTCCCCTCCCGGCACGCTGCAGACGGGTCGCCACACGGTGACACCTCGACAAAAAACAACATAGGAGACTGATACAAAAGACTTTATTCCATTGCGGCCCGATGTTTGCTCCTTTACCTGGCAGATCCACGGACGCCCATGACGCACCCTCCCCACCAGGGGCCTGGGACAGGACGTTCGTTTCCGACCACGACCAGGAGCAAGACGCCCATGAAGATCACCATCTTTGGTTCCGGATACGTAGGACTCGTCACCGGCGCCTGCCTCGCCGAAGTCGGCCATGAAGTGATGTGTGTCGATGTGGACGCCGACAAGGTGGCCCGTCTCAGCCAGGGCGAAGTGCCGATCTACGAGCCGGGCCTCGAGACGCTGATCCACCAGAACCTGGCCGCCGGCCGCCTGCACTTCACCAACGATGCCAAGGCCGCAGTCGAGTTCGGCCTGCTGCAGTTCATCGCCGTCGGCACGCCGTCGGACGAGGACGGTAGCGCCGACCTGCGTCACGTGCTCAAGGTCGCCGAGACCATCGCCACCCACATGACCGAGTACCGCATCATCGTCGACAAGTCGACGGTACCGGTCGGCACCGCCAGCAAGGTGGAGCGCACCGTGGCCGCCACCCTCGAGGCCCGCGGCGCGGACATCGAGTTCGACGTCTGCTCCAACCCCGAATTCCTCAAGGAAGGCGCCGCCATCGAGGACTTCTCGCGCGGCTCGCGCATCGTGGTGGGCACCGAGTCCGAACGCGTTCGTCAGGTCATGCGCGAGTGCTACGGCCCCTACAACCGCCAGCGCGACAAGCTGATGTTCATGGGCGTGCGCAGCGCCGA
Source organism: Halomonas sp. B23F22_10 (assembly GCF_043496975.1). Classification (NCBI taxonomy): domain Bacteria; kingdom Pseudomonadati; phylum Pseudomonadota; class Gammaproteobacteria; order Oceanospirillales; family Halomonadaceae; genus Halomonas; species Halomonas sp. B23F22_10. The sequence continues at coordinate 71,755 of NZ_JBIEKF010000006.1, forward strand.
GCTGACCAAGTACGCCGCCAACGCCATGCTGGCCACCAAGATCAGCTTCATCAACGAGATGGCCAACCTGGCCGAGCGCCTGGGCGCCGACATCGAGGAAGTGCGTCACGGCATCGGCAGCGATCCGCGCATCGGCTACCACTTCATCTATCCGGGCTGCGGCTACGGCGGCTCCTGCTTCCCCAAGGACGTCAAGGCGCTGGCCCACACCGCCGAGGCCGCCGGTCATCCGGCCCACCTGATCAACGCCGTCGAGCAGGTCAATGCGCGCCAGAAGAGCCGCCTGTTCGAGATGCTCAGCGATGCCTTCGACGGCGATCTGGCCGGCAAGACCATCGCGCTGTGGGGCCTGGCCTTCAAGCCCAACACCGACGACATGCGCGAGGCCCCCAGCCGCGCGCTGATGGAAGCGCTGTGGCAGGCCGGCGCCCGGGTCCAGGCCCATGATCCCGAGGCCGCCGAGGAGTGCCTGCGGATCTACGGCAACCGCGAGGACCTGGACCTGACCGAGAACCGCGACGAGACCCTCGAGGGCGCCCACGCGCTGGTCATCTGCACCGAGTGGAAGGCCTTCCGGACCGTCGACTTCGGCCGCCTGCGCGAGCGCCTGATCGAGCCGGTGGTGATCGACGGCCGCAACCTGTTCTCTCCCGAGAGCGCCAAGGCGGCGGGGCTGACCTACTACGGCATCGGCCGAGGCGCCTCCATCCGACCCGTCGTCGCCTGAGGCCTCGCCATGTCGAAGCTCCCCGACCACACCTCCGTCGCCAGCAAGGTGACGGAGGTCACCGCCCTGCTGCTGCTGCTGGCCCTGCTGGTGCTGCTGCTCTCCGAGCTGCCGTCGGAGGTCTTCTCGCCGGCGTCGAAGAGCTTCTTCTTCGCCATCGGGGCCATCGGCGCCTGGCGCTACTCCTGGTGGTTCGTCCAGGCGCTGCGCTCGGTGTGGTACAACCGGCGCATCTTCCCGCGGCTGCGCGCCGAGGCGGACGCCGCCGGCGAGGCCGGCAAGCCCAGCGAGCTGTACGTGCTGTGCACCTCGTTCCGCATCGATGCCGACGTCAGCTATCGGGTCTACGAGGCGCTGGTGCGCGAGGTCCGGGACTACGGCGTCCCGACTACCATCTTCGCCTCGCTGGCCGACCGCACCGACGTCGACATCATCACCCACGTGATGGACGACCTCGGCTGGCCGAGCAACATCGAGCTGCGCTACATGTTCCAGAAGGGGGACGGCAAGCGCTCCGCCATGGCGGAAGTGCTGCGCGCGATCTCGCGTCGCGCCCCGGCCCCGGATGCCCTGCTGGTCTCGATGGACGGCGACATCCTGCTCGAGCCCGAGACCCTCGAGCGCTCGCTGTCGTTCTTCCGCACCAACGAGGACCTGGGCGCGCTGACCACCAACAACAGTGCCATCGTCACCGGCGGCGACGTCACCAAGGAGTGGTACGACCTGCGCTACGCCCAGCGCCACCTGGTGATGAGCTCCGGCTCGGTGTCGCGCCGGCTGCTGGTGCTGACCGGCCGCTACAGCGCCTTCCGCCTCGACCTCGCCACCCAGCCGAGCTTCATCGAGCTGGTCGAGAACGACCGCGTCGACCACTGGCGCTTCGGCAACTTCAAGTTCCTCTCGGGGGACGACAAGTCGACCTGGTACTGGCTGCTCAAGAACGGCTGGCGGATGCTCTACCTGCCGGACGTCTACGTCACCGGGTTCGAGGAGCTGCCGGACCGTCGCCGCTTCTTCAAGTCGACCACCGACCTGATGCGCCGCTGGTACGGCAACATGCTGCGCACCAGCGGCCGGGCGATCGCCCTGGGGCCGCGCCCGATGGGCATGTTCACCTGGTGGAGCCTGGTCGACCAGCGCCTGTCCATGTGGACGACCCTGATCGGCCCCACGGTGGCGATCCTGGTGACCCTGTTCGTGCGGCCCTCGTTCATCTTCGCCTACGCGCTGTGGATCCTGTTCACGCGCAGCATCTCGACGCTGATCCTGGCCTGGCAGCGCGGGCGCTTCAGCCTGCTGTGGATCCCGCTGATCTATTACAACCAGGTCTTCGGCGCCCTGCTCAAGACCTACGTCAGCTTCCGCTTCAACCGCCAGAAGTGGTCGCGCCAGGGGATCTCCGCCGGCGAGCCGGACGACCCGGCCGCGGTCAACCGCCAGCGTCGCATGGGCCACGTGCTGCACGGCGCCTTCATCGCGGTGATGCTCTACGTGCTGGTGCTGGCCACCGGGGTGCTGCAGCCGCCGGATCGCACCGCCATGGCCATCCTCCAGGGCCCCGCCGCCGAGGCCGAGGCCCAGACCGGCACGGCCAATCGCTGGATGGCGATGATCCTGGCCGACGGCTCCCCCAGCGGCAACGTCACCCTGCCGCCGGAGCGCCTGGCGCTGGACGAGGGCCTGCTGGACATCGTCGCCACCACCGAGCGCATGCGGACCGAACGACTCACCGGCGCGCCCGGCGACGAGCCGACCACGCTCGAGATCAGCCCCGAACTGGCCCGTCATGTCCACGACGCCAGCGGTCGCCCGCTCGACGCCGGACAGCTCGCGACCTGCCACACGACCCTGGGCTGCGCCCTCGAACTCGACGGCCGCAAGGTGGCCCTCGTCGACCTGAATATCAGCGTGCAACCCGGCCGCTCCTGACCTCGCAGGACGCCGCCGGGAGGCAACCATTGGAGAGAGACTCCCCATGACCGATTACTACGCCGACAATCACGATCGAAGCGAGCCCACGCTGGGCGATCAGCGCCAGGACGGCCGCGGCGCCAGCGGCCAGGCCGACCGTCGGGGCCAGGGCGCCGACCAGACACCCGGCGCCGGCATCGCCCACGAGCGCCGCGACGAGCGTCGCTACCTACGCGTGAAGCGCGCCTTCCAGGTCAAGATGGACGACGGCCAGGGGTTCGACGGCGTCGACCTGTCCCAGGGCGGCTTCGCGATCCACAGCCAGCGGCCGATCCGCGAGGGCGCCCGGGTCCAGGCCTCGCTGCTGCTGCAGGCCGGCGGCGCCGAGATGACCGTCCCCGTGACCGCCGAGTGTCGGCACTGCACGGCCGGCGAGCGAGGCCACACCGCCGGCTTCGAGTTCACCGACATCAGCCCCGGCCACCAGGAGCTGCTGCGCCGCCTGATCCGCGCCAGCCTGAGCGGCCGCGAGATGGACCTGGAAGGCCTGATGGCCGGCGAGGACCCGCAGACCCCGCGCAAGCGCGGCGGTGCCGGCCAGCCGCAGCCGGCCCAGCGTCCGCCCAAGCCGCTGGGCCGCTATGTGGCGCTGTTCATGGCCATCGGCGTGCTGGGCCTGGTGGCGGCGGCCACCGCCTACCGCAACTTCATGCTGATCGAGCCGAACTTCGCCGCGGTGACCGCACCGCGCATCGACATCCGTGCCCCGGGTCCGGGCATCCTCCAGGCCCATGACCTCAAGGCCGGCGACCGGGTCGAACGCGACGCGAAGCTGACCAGCGTCAAGAACGTCGACCTCGAATCGGACCTGATCCTGGCCAAGGCCGCCCAGAGCTACAACAGCCAGCTGATCGAAAATCTGCAGAACAACATCGATGGCGGTGCCAATCAGGTCAGCCTGGCCAACTCCGCCAAGCCGGCCAACGGCGAGTCGGTGAGCTTCGAGACGGTCTCGCCGGAGATCGCCCAGGCGCGCATCGACCAGTTCGAGACCGCGCGCGACTTCCAGAGCTCGCGGATCACCGCGCTGGAAGCCCGCCAGTCCCAGAACGAGGTCTACAGCCCCTGCAACTGTCTGGTGGCCTGGGCGCTGAGCAGCTCCGACGGCACCTACATCAACGAGAGCGAGCGCATCATGACGCTCATCCGCACCGGCGACAACGACATCATGGTCGAGGCGCTGGTGCACATGGATGACATCGATCGCATCGGCCCGGACCAGCAGGCCTACATCTCGCTGCCCAACACCGCCGGCCCGATCAGCGCCCGGGTGCGCAGCGTGGCGCTGGACATCGAGCGCCAGCCGCGTGCCGGCTTCCCCAGCTGGGTGCGTCAGCAGCAGAACGTGGCCAGCGTGCTGCTGGTGCCCGAAGAGCCGCTGCCGGCCGACGCCGTCGGCACCCCGGTGGACGTGCGCTTCACCGAGACCCCGCTGGTCGGCAGCGCCGCCGAATGGGTCTGGCAGGGCGCCCGCTCGGTCGCCCAGCTGGTGGACGGCCTGGTCGACGGCGTCACCGGCGCCAACGACGACGAGGCGCCGCTCGCCGACGGCGAACGCCAGGCGAGCTGAGTCCGAGCGCCCTATCACGAGGACATCCCGGCCGCCCGCGCGGCGGCCTCCGACCGGAGCCCGATATGTCAGCCGAACACGTCATCCCGAGAAAGCGCCCCCTGGCCCTGCTGATGCTGGCCCTGCTGCCCGGCCTGAGCGCCCCGGCCCTGGCCGAGGGCAAGGGGCCCGCGATCACCTCACCGAGCGTGGCCGCCTGCTCGACCCGCTATCCGCAGGTCGCCGCGCCCTCCCCTGCCCTGCAGGCCGAGGATGCCCAGGCCGCCATCCGCGAAGGCTTCGCCACCCAGCGCGACTGGGGCACCGAGAACGCCGAACGCCTCGCGGCCGGCGAGACCGGCCTCGATGAGGCCGGCCTGCGCATCCACTACCCCGAGGGCACCTCGTCCCCCGGCGATACCGAGACGGGCGGCGCCGGCTTCTATGCCGCTCCCGACGCCCTGGCCGGCGCCGAGCGCGCCTGCCTGCAGTACCGGGTACGCTTCGAGCCGGGCTTCGACTTCGTCAAGGGCGGCAAGCTGCCCGGTCTTTACGGCGGCGAGGCGCCCAGCGGCGGCGAGGAGGCCGACGGCGAGAACGGCTTCTCCATGCGCTACATGTGGCGGGCCAACGGCCAGGGCGAGCTCTACGAGTATGCCGTCGACCAGCACGAGGACTACGGCAAGTCGGTCGGCCGCGGCCGCTGGACCTTCCCCACCGGCCAGTGGGTGACCCTGGAGCAGGAGATCATCCTCAACGATCCCGGTCAGGAGAACGGCGTGGCCCGCGTGTGGGTAGACGGCCAGCCGATCCTCGAGCAGCGCGGCATCGTCTACCGCACCGACGAGGACGTGACCATCGACGGCCTGATGTTCTCCACCTTCTTCGGCGGGCACGGCAAGGATTGGCGCACGCCCCGTGACCAGCACGTCGACTTCGCCGGCTTCCGCTTCTATGCCCCCCGTTCCTGATTCCGAGGACTCTCGATGTCTCTGTCTCCATCAACCCGCCTAGGTCACGGCGACATGCCCCGTCGCCTGCTCGCCGGCCTGTCCCTGGCCCTCTGCGGGCTGGGCGCGGGCGGGCTGACCACGGCCCAGGCCATGACCCTCGAGGAGCGTGCCGAGCTCGACCTGTCGAGCTACGAGGTGACGGATCCCGACGCCTCCTATTTCGACGTCGAGGCGCGCAGGGCGCAGCTCGAGGACACCGACAACGCGATCCTGCTGCAGGAGATCGACCAGCTGTCGACCGGCACCAGCTGCTCGCAGCTGCTGGCGTACAAGCCGATCAACACCCGCATGCGGATCCCCGGCTACTACCCCAGCCCCGATGAGTGGGAACTGGCCTCGGAGCCGCTGTTCCAGTTCGAGGACAACGTCTCGCACCTGGCCGGCAGCTACATGGCCACCGGCGATGACTACTACGCCGAATGCCTGGTGCGCTTCCTCGACAAGTGGTCGCAGGACGAAGCGCTGACCAACTTCTATTACGACTCCATGGAGCCCCAGGCCTGGTTCGCCACCGAATCGATGATCTTCGCCGCGGCCATGGCCTATTCAGTGGTGCGCCCCGAGATCGAGGGCATGGAGGAGGAGCGTGAGCGGGTCGAGGCCTGGCTCAACGACCTGGCCCACCAGCACTCCGACATCCAGGGGCAGCCCGGCAACAGCTGCTGCAACAACCACTTCTACCGTCGGGCCCTCTACGGAACCATGGTCGGCGTGCTGACCGAAGACAACGATCTGTTCCGCTTCGGCGTCAGCGCCATCTACTCGGCGCTGCACGACATCACCGACGAAGGCGCGCTGCCGATGGAGATCGCCCGTGGACGCCGCGCGACCCACTACCAGAACTACGCACTGCTCTACCTGATCACCAACATGCAGGTCATCGCGCACCAGGGCTACGACATCTTCGACCTGGAGGTGGACGGCCACGGCATCCAGGACGCCGTCGACTTCGCCCTGGAGATCTTCGCGGATCCCGCCGCCCTCGGCGACATGGCGCCCCACGAGCAGTACACCGGCTTCCTCAAGGACAGCCAGTACTTCGCCTGGATGGAGATCTACCAGTCGCGCTTCCACGATCCGCGGATCGCCGACTTCGTGCGCCGGCAGCGTCCCATCTACAACCGCAGTGCCGGCGGCTACATGACGCTCTACTTCATGGACCCCGACGCCCAGCAGAACATCGTCATGGATGAGACCCAGCGCGAGGACGCCGCGTTCAAGGGCCTGAGCGAGCAGTGAACGCTCGCTCCGACGTTCATCCATCACTTCGAGGCAACCCGACATCATGACCCAGATTCCACGCGACATCTCATCTCCTCGCCAGCCCACGGGGCTGAAGCTGGCCGTCTCGGCCACCCTGGTGGCCTGGCTCGGCGGCTGCGCCACCACCCCGCAGCCCGACGCCCACGTCACCGCTCCCGTGCCGCCGCAGTACGCGGACTGGTTCGACGGCGGTCAGCCGCGCACCCTGGAATGGATGCACAAGAACACCGTGGAGAAGGCGCAACAGCTGCTCGATCAGGGCCGCAGTCAGCAGGCCATCGCCGAGCTCGAGACGCTGATGCAGAAGGGGCTGCCCAAGGGCTACTACGAGATGGCCAAGATCTTCGATCAGGGCCAGGGCGTGTCCCCCGATCCGGAGCGCGCGGCCAGCCTCTATTCCGAGGCCATCAAGACGCCCTCCTACATCACCGGCAACGCCTCGCTGAACCTGGCCAAGCTCTACCGTGAGGGGCGCGGCGTCGAGCGCAACGACGTGCTCGCCTACTACCTGATCCAGCAGGCCATCGAGGAAGAGGTCGGCCCCCGGGCCCAGGCCGCCATGGCCGAGCTGCTCGTCGAGGGCGGCGACGGCGTCCAGGCCGACCCCGAACAGGCCGCCGCGCTCTACCGGCGCGCCGCCGAGGCCGACAACGGCGCCGCCCTCGAGGCCCTGGCCAAGGCCCACGGCCCCGGCGGCTGGCTGGCCGAAGACCGCGGCCTTTCCAGCCAGTACGCCCAGCGCTACGCCGAGCTGCTGGAGCAGGACGCCCGCGCCGGCGACGTCGGCGCCATGAATCAGCTGGCCGGCCTGTTCACCGAGGACGGCCTGATGGGCCACCAGCCCCAGCGCCACATGCACTGGCTGAACAAGGCCGCCGAGGCCGGCGATCCCGGCGCCCTGAGCCGGGCCGGTCGCTCGCTGGTGGAAGGCAACGCGCCCCAGCGCGGCCAGGCGATGCTGGAGCAGGCCGCCCTGGACGGCAATGTGTCGGCCATGGAAACGCTGGGCAAGCTGCTGCTGGAAGGCAACGCCAACGTGGCCGCCAGCCCGGAACGTGCCCAGCACTGGCTGAGCGCGGCCATCGCCCAGGGCTCGGTGGATGCCCAGGTCACCCTGGGCCGTGCCCTGCTCGACGGCGACGGGCTGCCCCCCAATCCGCGCCGCGGCATCGAGCTGCTCAAGCAGGCCGCCGAACAAGACGACGCCCTGGCGCTGTCGCTGCTCGGTGCCTACTACCTCGAGGATGAGGGCCACGCCAGCCAGCCGAGTCAGGCGCGCGAGTATCTGGAGCGAGCCAACGAGCTGGGCCACCCCTACGCCACCCAGCAGCTGGGGCAGATGTACCTGGAAGGCAACGGCGTAGCGGCCGACGGACAGCGCGCCGAGGCCCTGCTGAAGGACGCCGCCGACCAGGGCCAGACCGCCGCCCTGCGCATGCTCGGCGAGGCCTACCTGGAAGGCGAAGTGCTGCCCTACCATCCGTCGAAGGCCGAGGAGCTGCTGAAGCAGGCCGCCGATGCCGGCGACGCCTCCGCCAAGACGGCGCTGGGCGCCGGCTATCTCGAGGGCACCCTCCAGCAGCGCCAGCCCTCACGCGGCCTCGCCCTGCTGGAAGAGGCCGCCCGCGAGGGGGATGCCTACGCGATGGTGGTGCTGGGCCGCGCCTACCGCAAGGGCGACGGCGTGCCCCGCGACCTGGGCAAGGCCAGCGAGTGGCTGAATCGCGCCCGGGAGGCCGGTCACGACTCGGCCGAGGATGCCCTGTCACGGCTGCGCTATGACCAGGGCAAGTCCGGCAACATCAATGCCCTGGTGGAGGCCGCGGAAGACGGCCACCCCGGCTCCATGGCGCGCCTCGGCGAGGCCTTCCTGAACGGCCGTGGCGTGCAGCAGAACCTGAACGCCGCGCGCTCCTGGCTGCAGCGCGCCGCCAACGAGGGCCATCCTGGCGCCAGCGCCGATCTGGGACGGATGTATCTCGAGGGCAAGGGCGTGACACGCGATCCCGCCCGCGGCGCCCGCTACCTGCAGCAGGCCGTCGCCGGCGGCCACGCCGGTGCCCGCGGCGATCTGGGCAAGCTGCTGCTGACCGGCGAAGGCGTGAGCGCCGACCCCGAGCGCGGCATGCGACTGCTCGAGCAGGCCTCCGCCCGCGGCAACAGCGGCGCCCGGCTGGCCCTGGCCGACGCCCTGCTCAAGGGCGAGCACGTCGCCCAGGACACCCAGCGCGGCATCGAGCTGCTGCGCGAGTCCGCCGAGGCCGGCGACGACTATGCCGCCCAGCGCCTCGGCGCCGCCTACCTCGAGGGCAAGGGCGTCCAACCCGATCCGCAGCAGGCCGAGACCTGGCTCACCCAGGCCAGCGAGGCCGGCAGCCTCTCGGCGCGCACGCTGCTCGGCACCGCGCTGCTGCGCGGTGAAGGCGGCATGAGCGTCGACGCCGCGCGCGGACGCCGCCTGCTCGAGCAGGCCGCCGAACAGGGCCACGCCGGCGCCCAGGCCACCCTCGGCCGCGAGCTGCTGCGCGGCGAGACCCTCGGCCAGGACCTGCGTCAGGGCGCCGACTACCTGCTGGAGGCCGCGCGCCAGGGCCACGAGACCGCGCGCCTGGCGCTGGCCAAGGCCTACCTGACCGCCAACGGGCTCGAGAACGCCAACCGCGAGCAGGCGCTGCTGTGGCTCGACGAGGTGATGGACGGCAACGGCGAGATGGCCGCCCAGACGCTGCACGACCTGCTGTCCGACGAGGACGCCATGCAGGCGCTGCAGGTGGCATCGGCCGAACGCTGATCGCGCCCGGCCTCTCATGGCGGGAGGCCACACACGACGACGGGCCGGCAGTTTCCTGCCGGCCCGTCGTCGTTCGGGGGAAGGCCCGAAGGCCTAGCCGCCGCGGCGCCTATTCGGCGAAGGGCTTACTTCACCGAAGGGCTCATTCACCGAAGGGATTGCGCAGCACGATGGTCTCGTTGCGATCCGGGCCGGTGGAGATGATGTCGATGGAGGTGCCCACCTGCTCCTCGAGGAAGCTGATGTAGGCGCGGGCGTTGGCCGGCAGCGCCTCGACGCTCTTGATGCCGATGGTCGACTCGCTCCAGCCCGGCAGGTCCTGGTAGACCGGCTCGATGGCCTCGTAGCCTTCGGAGTCCACCGGGGTGTCGAGCAGCTCGCCGTCCTTGCTGCGATAGCCCACGCAGACGCGGATGTTCTCCAGGCCGTCGAGCACGTCGAGCTTGGTCAGGCAGATGCCGGACACGGAGTTGATCTGCACGGCGTGGCGCAGGGCCACGGCGTCGAACCAGCCGCAGCGGCGCGCACGGCCGGTGGTGGCACCGAACTCGTGGCCCTTCTCGGCCAGGTGACGGCCGTGCTCGTCGAACAGCTCGGTCGGGAACGGGCCGGAGCCGACGCGGGTGGTGTAGGCCTTGGTGATGCCCAGCACGTAATCCAGGTACAGCGGGCCGACACCGGAACCGGTGGCGGTGCCGCCGGCAGTGGTGTTGGAGCTGGTCACGAACGGATAGGTGCCGTGGTCGATGTCCAGCAGCGAGCCCTGGGCGCCCTCGAACAGGATGTTGTCGCCGGCCTTGCGCACGTCGTGCACCAGGCTCACGGTGTCGCAGACCATGGAGCGCAGCTCGTCGGCCATGCGCATGGCATCGTCGAGCACCTGCTGGAAGTCCACCGGCTCCTCGCCGTGGAACTTGGTCAGCACGAAGTTGTGGTAGTCCAGCACCTCGCCGAGCTTGGAGGCGAATCGCTCGCGGTGCAGCATGTCGCCCAGGCGCAGGCCGCGGCGGGCGACCTTGTCCTCGTAGGCCGGGCCGATGCCGCGACCGGTGGTGCCGATCTTGGCCACGCCGCGGGCCTTCTCGCGGGCCTGGTCGAGGCGCTCGTGGTACGGCAGGATCAGCGGGCAGGCCGGCGACAGGCGCAGGCGCTCGCGCACCGGCACGCCCTTGGCTTCCAGCTCGCGGATCTCCTCGAGCAGCGCTTCCGGTGACAGCACCACGCCGTTGCCGATCACGCAGGTCTTGTCGTCACGCAGGATGCCGGAGGGGATCAGGTGCAGGACGGTCTTCTCGCCATCGATCACCAGGGTGTGACCGGCGTTGTGTCCGCCCTGGAAGCGCACGACCGCGCCTGCGGACTCGGTGAGCAGGTCGACGACCTTGCCCTTGCCTTCGTCACCCCACTGGGTGCCCAGTACGACTACGTTCTTGCCCATTTGCCTCGTCTCTCGTTGCTGCGCCGCCAGCGTCCGGCGGTGCCGATATCGTGTCTGCCTGAGATCAGGCCTGATCGCTGGCCGCGGCCAGCGGCGCGACCTGCCAGCCGCCGTCGGCGGGGATCAGGTGCCGCTGGCAGCGGTGTTCCTGCGGACCGGTGCGCTGCCCGGGCAGCGCCTGGACGACCCGCTCGCCCTGCTCGCGCAGGGCCTTGATGGCCTCGGCCAGCCCCTCGCCCTCGGCCGGCGCCCAGATGCCGTCGTGGGGCGGCTCGCTGGGCACCAGATTGGCCAGCAGCTTGAGCTCCAGGGAGAAGCCGGTGGCCGGGCGGGCGCGACCGAAGGCGCGGCCGGTGTCATCGTAGCGGCCGCCCTTGGCCAGCGCCTGGCTGTAGCCGGGCACGTGGGCGGCGAACATCATGCCGGTGTGGTACTGGTAGCCGCGCAGTTCGGCCAGGTCGAAGTAGAGCGCCACGTCGGGGTGCTCGGCGACCACGCCGGCGTGCAGGGCACGCAGCTGGTCGAGCGCCGCCCCCACCGCCTGGGGCGCCTCGGCGAAGGCCTCGCGGGCCTGCTCCAGCACCTCGGGGCCACCGTGCAGCTCGCCCAGGGCGCACAGCATGTTCGCCATGGCCGGATCGCTGACGCTTTGCTCGACCCGCGCGGCCAGCTCGCCGGGCGACTTGAGCTCGAGGGCCTCGAACACCGCCTTCTCCTGCTCGGCGGTCAGCTCGGCGGCCTCCACCAGGCTACGGTAGATGCCGATGTGGCCCAGCGCCAGGTGGATCTCGCCGGCGCCGGCGACCTGCAGGCTGGTCAGCGCCAGGCGCAGGACCTCCAGGTCGGCTTCCAGGCCGGCATGGCCGAACAGCTCGAGGCCAACCTGCACCGGGCTGCGACCGCCCTGATGCTGGTCCGCCTTGGCCCGCAGCACGGTGGTGCAGTAGCACAGCCGCACCGGGCCCTGGCGCTTCAGCGAGTGGGCATCCATGCGCGCCACCTGGGGCGTGACGTCGGCGCTGACGCCCATCATCCGACCGGTCATCTGGTCGGTGAGCTTGAAGGTCTGCAGATCGAGTTCGGTGCCGGTGCCGGTGAGCAGGGAGTCGAGGAACTCCACGGGAGGCGGCATCACCTGGTCGTAGCCCCAGCGATGGTAGAGATCGAGCAACGCCCGGCGCAGCTCCTCCATGCGGCTGGCCTGAGGAGGCAGCACCTCGTCCATGCCGTCGGGCAGCAGCCAGCGGTCAGCGATGGTCATGTCGTTCTTCCTGCAAGACGATGATTGGCCTTCGGCGAGCCTGGCGGCAGGGTGAATCACACGCCTGGCGGAGCGCCGGAGGGGAATGCCGGGAGTGGTCGGCCACAAAAAACGGCCACAAAAAAACCGGGCCACGCCCGGTTACAGGAGTCTATCACGTTTGGTGGCGGGAGGAACCCCGCACGAACGGAAGGGGCGGCCTGAACCGCCCCTTCCCGGCCGTCACTCGCCGCCCTGGGCCGTCGGGCTCTTGAGGTACTGGAAGAAGTCGCTGGACGGATCCAGCACCAGCATGTTGCCGTCGCCCTGGAAGCTCGAACGATAGGCATCCAGGCTGCGCCAGAAGGAGAAGAACTCCTCGTCCTTGCCGTAGGCATCCGAGTAGATGGCCGCGGCCTCGGCATCGCCCTCACCGCGCAGGGTCTCGGAGCGCTCGTTGGCCTGGGCCAGCAGCACCTGACGGCGACGGTCGGCGTTGGCGCGGATGCGCTCGGACTCTTCCTGGCCTTGGGCACGCCACTCGCGGGCCTCGCGCTCGCGCTCGGAGCGCATGCGATCGTACACCGCCGAGGAGACGTCCTCGGGCAGGTCGATGCGCTTGACCCGGATGTCGAGGATCGCCACCCCGAGCTCGTCGCGCATCAGCTCGTTGAGCTCCTCGGTGGGTCCGGTCATCAGCTCGTCACGCTGCTCGGAGATGATCTGCGAGAGGTTCAAGCGGCCGAACTCGTTACGCAGGCTCTCGTCGACCCGCGGCTGGATCAGGCGCACGGCCTGCAGCTCGTCGCCGGCGGTGGCCTCGTAGTAGCGGGTGGGATTGACCACCTGCCACTTGACGTAGGAATCCACGATCACCGCCTTCTGCTCGAGGGTCAGGTAACGGCTGGCGTCGGTGTCCAGTGTCAGCACCCGGGTGTCGAACTTGCGGATGGTCTGGGTGATCGGGATCTTGACGTGCAGACCCGGCTGGATATTTTCCTCGACCACTTCACCGAAGCGCAGCTTCACCGCGCGCTCGGTCTCGTCGATCACGTAGAGGCTGTTGCTGGCCAGCCAGGCCACGGCGGCCAGGCCGCCGACGATGAGCAGGGAACGGTTATTGATCATCGTTAACGGCCCTCCCGGCTGATTCCGTTGCTGCGAGCACTGCGGCTGTCACTGCTGCCGTCGGCCTGGCTGGCGCTCAGGCGCTCGAGGAGCTGAGGGTCCATCGACACGGTGTCGCCACCCTGGCTACCGGCGGCGCCGGTGTTGCCGCGGCTCAGGCGATCCATCGGCAGCACCATCAGCGGCGCGTCGTCGTTGACGTCGACCATCACCTTGCTGGTGTCGCCGTAGACGTCGGACAGGGCGTCGAGATAGAGGCGCTCGCGCATGATGGCCGGCGCGTCCTGGTACTGGGTCAGCAGTGCGTTGAAGCGGTTGGCCTGACCGCGAGCCTCGGCCACCACCGATTCGCGGTAGCCCTGGCCCTGCTCGACGATACGCTGGGCCTGGCCCTGGGCGGCCGGAATCACGGCGTTGGCGTAGGCCATCGCCTGGTTGATGGTGCGCTGACGATCCTCGCGGGCCCGGATGACGTCATCGAAGGCGTCCTGCACCGCGTCGGGCGGCGAGGTGGACTCGACGTTCAGGGTCTGCAGGCGGATGCCGGTGCCGTAGCTGTCCAGGTAGGACTGCAGGCGGCTGGCCACCGCGGTGCCGAGGATCTCGCGGCCGGAGGTCAGGATGTCGATCATGTCGGTGCCGCCGACCACGTGACGCAGCGCGCTGTCCAGGGCGTTCTCGAGCGAGAGCTCCGGGTTGCGCACGTTGAGCACGTAGCCGCGCGGATCGGCGACCTGGTACTGGGCCGAGATCTCGACGGAGACGATGTTCTCGTCCTGGGTGAGCATCGACTGGGTCTGGCTGACCGAGCGCACCCGGGTCACGTTGACCATGCGCACGTCATCGATCAGCGGCGGGTTCCACTGCAGGCCGGGGGTGACCACTTCCTGGAACTTGCCGAACCGCAGCACCACGCCGCGCTCGGACTGGTCGACCAGGTAGAAGCCGGACGCGGCCCAGATGGCCAGCGCCACGATCAGCAGCAGGCCCGGCAGGGCGAAGGCGTTGCGCGGCTTGCCGCCGCCACCGCCCTTGCCACCGTTGCCGCCGCGCTTGCCGCGGCCGCCCAGCATGCCGTTGAGCTTGTCCTGAAACTTCTTCAGGGCCTCGTCGAGGTCGGGCGGCCCCTGATTGTTGCCGCCACCGCCGCGGTTGCCACCGCCGCCGTTACCGCCGCGGCGCCCTCCCCCGCTCCAGGGGTCGTGCTGGTTGCCGCCGCCACCGGGCTCATTCCAGGCCATACGTCGTCTCCACTCTGCGTTGCGTTCCGCCGCGCGCTCCGGCACGACGGGCATCGGTTGCGATCCTTGTGGTGCCGACCCTGGTGTGTCGGCACCCGAAGGCGACTCTTTTATTACGGTCTCGTTGTTCCGGCCTCGTCACCGCCTTGCCGTGCCTCGCGGTTTCCCGCTCACTCCTCCCAGAGGGGGCGGTCCTGCAGAGCCTCCGGCAGGTAATCATCGGCGCGTTCGCCGAGCCGTGCCATCAGCTGCAGGAAATCGCGACGCGGCAGGCGGATCTCGAGCTGGGTACGCCCCATCTCGTCGAAGCGTTCCTCGCGCACCGCGCCCAGCTCGTGCAGGCCGGCGCGCAGCTTGCCCTGCTGCGGTTCCAGGGTGACGTCGAAGTCGATGATGTCGTCGGCCAGGCACTCGGAGAGCGCCTGCTCGAACAGCTCCAGGCCCTTGCCGTCGCGGGCCGACAGCCACACCGTCTCGGGCATGCCATCGGCGCCGCGCTCGATGCGCGGGGCGCTGTCGAACATGTCGATCTTGTTCATCACCTTGAGCGTCGGCACGTCCAGGGCGCCGATCTCGTCGAGCACTTCCTCCACCTGGCTCACGTTGAGGTCGCGGTCGGCATCCGCCGCGTCGATCACGTGCACCAGCAGGGTGGCCTCGGCGGCCTCCTGCAGGGTGGCCTGGAAGGCCTCCACCAGCTTGTGCGGCAGGTGGCGGATGAAGCCCACGGTATCGGCCAGCACCACCGGCCCCACGTCCTCGATCTCCAGGCGCCTGAGCGTCGGGTCGAGAGTAGCGAACAGCTGGTCGGCCGCATAGACCCGAGAGGCAGTCACGGCGTTGAACAGCGTCGACTTGCCGGCGTTGGTATAGCCGACCAGCGAGACGCTGGGCACCTCGGCTCGGGAGCGCGCGCGCCGATTCTGATGGCGCTGGCTGCGGACCTTGTCGAGGCGCTTGTGAATGGCCTTGATACGCCCACGCAGCAGCCGGCGGTCGGTCTCGAGCTGGGTCTCGCCCGGGCCGCGCAGGCCGATGCCGCCCTTCTGGCGTTCGAGGTGGGTCCAGCCGCGCACCAGGCGCGTCGACATGTACTCGAGCTGGGCCAGCTCGACCTGCAGCTTGCCCTCGTGGGTCCGCGCCCGCTGGGCGAAGATGTCGAGGATCAGGCCGGTACGGTCGAGCACGCGACACTGGAGCGACTGCTCGAGGTTGCGCTGCTGGGAAGGGCTCAGGGCATGGTTGAAGATCACCAGCTCGGCCTTGTGAACCTGCAGCGCCTCGCGCAGCTCCTCGGCCTTGCCCGAGCCGATGAAGGAACGGGGATCGGGCCGGCTGCGCGAGCCGGTCAGCAGGGTGGCCGGCTCCGCGCCGGCCGAGCGCACGAGCTCGAGGAACTCGCCTGGGTCTTCGCGCTCTTTCTCGTCCTGGAAGTCGACATGGACGAGTACCGCCGTTTCACCGGCGTCGGGACGTTCAAAAAACAATCAATACCTCACGCATTGCTTTCCGACGGCGCATCGGGAGCCGGCAGCCGCACGTTGCGCGACGGCACAACGGTGGAGATGGCGTGCTTGTAGACCATCTGGCTGACGGTGTTGCGCAGCAGAATCACGAACTGGTCGAAGGATTCGATCTGGCCCTGCAGCTTGATGCCGTTGACCAGGAAGATCGATACCGGAATGCGCTCCTTGCGCAGGATGTTCAGGTACGGATCTTGAAGGGACTGCCCTTTGGACATGTTGCTCTCCCTGAATTGTTTCTGGAGTTGATCATTCAGTGCTCGCCCCGTCCGGGGGCGACACAGGGTAACCGATGAGCCCGGTCGTACGGCCGCTCGAAGCGACCATCTTACGCTAAGTCCCGAATTCGCGCACCAGTTTCAGGAGTTGTGCAAGCGGGTCGGGGCCCAGGCTATCCACCCAGTGCAGCGCCGGCCAGCGACGCATCCAGGTCAGCTGACGCTTGGCCAGCTGGCGGGTGGCCACGATGCCGCGGTGACGAAAGGTCGCATGATCGACCTCGCCCTCGAGGTATTCCCACCCCTGACGATAGCCCACGCTCTTCATCGACGGGAGCTCCGGCGTCAGATCGCCGCGCGCCTTGAGCGCGGCCATCTCGTCGAGGAAGCCGGCCTCGAGCATGGCGTCGAAACGCCGGGCGATGCGCGCATGCAGCACGCCGCGATCGGCGGGCGCGAGCCCTATCGACAGCGGCCGCCAGGGAAAGGTTTCCGGGCGCTGCTCATGCCACAGCTCGGTCAGCGACCGGCCGCTGATGCGATACACCTCCAGCGCCCGCATCAGGCGCTGGGGATCGTTGGGATGGATGCGCTCCGCGGCCGCCGGGTCGACCCGCGCCAGCGCCTCATGAAGACCGGCCAGGCCGAGACGCTCGGCATCGCGCTCCAGCTCGGCGCGCACCTCGGCGTCGGCCGACGGCAGGTCGGCCACGCCCTCGACCAGGCGCTTGAAGTACATCATGGTGCCACCGACCAGCAGCGGCACCCGGCCGGCCGCGGTGATCTCGGCCATCTCGCGCAGCGCGTCCTCGCGGAACTCCGCCGCCGAGTAGGGCTCGGCCGGATCGCGGATGTCGATCAGCCGATGCGGCGCACGGGAAAGCTCGTCGGCGGAGGGCTTGGCGCTGCCGATGTCGAGGCCGCGGTAGACCATCGCCGAGTCGACGCTGACCAGCTCGCAGCCCAGCCGCTCGTACAGCTCGATGGCCAGGTCGGTCTTGCCGGCGGCGGTGGGGCCCATCAGGAAGATGGCGGGTGGGCGGGTGTCATGCATCGTCGTTCACTGCCCCCTCAGGAAGAGGCGGTCCAACTCCTTCATGCTCAGCTCGGTCCAGGTCGGCCGGCCATGGTTGCACTGGCCGCTGCGCTCGGTGATCTCCATGTCGCGCAGCAGGGCGTTCATCTCCTCGACCGTCAGCTGACGGTTGGCGCGCACGCTGCCGTGGCAGGCCATGGTGGACAGCAGCTCGTTGATGCGCGCCTCGAGGCGATCCGAACGGCCGTAGCGCTCGAGGTCGCCCAGCATGTCGCGGATCAGCGGCTCGACGTCGGCGTCGACCAGCAGCGTGGGCACCTGGCGCACCAGCAGCGTCTCGGGGCCGGCCACGTCGAGCTCGACGCCGAGCCGGGCGAAGGCCTCGTGCTCGGCCTCGGCGGTCGCCACCTGGGCGGCACTGGCGGCCAGCGAGACCGGCACCAGCAGCGGCTGGGCCTCGAGGGCGCCGCCGTGCACCTGGGTCTTCATGCGCTCGTAGACGATGCGCTCGTGGGCGGCGTGCATGTCGACGATCACCATCCCGCGCTCGGTCTGCGACAGGATATAGACGCCGTGCAGCTGGGCCACGGCGTAGCCCAGCGGCGGCGCCTTGGTGGCGTCCTCTTCCGGCATCGCCGGGCGAGGCGCGGCCCCGGGCGCCGACTCGGACGGCTCCGGAGACGAGCCCTCGGCGGGTGCGGCGACCGTGGCCCCGAGCGGCGAGCGCGCCTGGCGCTCGGCCAGCGCCACGTCGGCGGCGGCGCCACCGGCCCCCGGCGCGGCAGGCTGGGGCGTCAGCAGGCTCTCCTCGTGCTCGGGATGCAGCGCCCGATAGCCCTCCATGAAGGCACGCACGCGATCCGGCGAGACCTTGCGTTCGCCCTCCTCCGCGCGGCCGTGCAGCGCCATGGGCTGCTGCTGCCAGGCGGGCTGGGGCGGCGCCTCGCGGACCTCGCCGGCGCGGGCCGCCTCGGCTTCCGCGGGCGCGCCGGGCGCAGCATCCGCGGTCTCGCCCGGCTCCGCGTCGCCGCCCACGCTGGCGCCGGCCCGGGCCTCGCCCAGCGCCCGGTGCAGGCTGGAGAACAGGAAGTCGTGGACCATGCGCCCGTCGCGGAAGCGCACCTCGTGCTTGGTCGGGTGCACGTTGACGTCGACCACCGTCGGGTCGACCTCGAGATACAGCACGAACACCGGATGGCGGCCGTGGAACAGCACGTCGCGGTAGGCCTGACGGATGGCGTGGGCCACCAGCCGGTCGCGCACCACCCGGCCGTTGACGAAGAAGTACTGCTGGTCGGCCTGGGCCCGGGAATGGGTCGGCAGCCCGACCCAGCCCCACAGGCGCAGCCCGCCGGTCTCGAGGTCCAGGTGCAGGGCGTTCTCCAGGAAGCCCTTGCCGAGCAGCGCCTGGAGGCGCCGCTCGTGGCCCACCAGGTCGCCGCCGGGGCGCAGCTGGTGGAGGGTCTTCTGGTTGTGGCGCAGCACCCAGCCGACATCGAGTCGCGACAGCGCCTGGCGGCGGAAGGCCTCCTCGACGTGGCCGAACTCGGTCTTCTCGGTGCGCAGGAACTTGCGCCGCGCCGGGGTGTTGAAGAACAGGTCACGCACCGTCACCGAGGTGCCGCGCGGATGCGGCGAGGGCGTGACCCGCGGCTCCATGCGCCGGCCCTCGACCACCACCCGCCAGCCGCCGGTGGGATCGTCCTGGGTATTGGAGACCAGCTCGAGCCGCGACACCGAGCTGATCGAGGCCAGCGCCTCGCCGCGGAAGCCGAGGCTGGCCACGCCCTCGAGGTCCTCGAGGGAGGCGATCTTGCTGGTGGCATGGCGCGACAGCGCCAGCGGCAGGTCGTCCTCGTCGATGCCGCCGCCGTCGTCGCGCACCCGGATCAGCCGGGCGCCGCCGGACTCCAGCTCCACCTCGACGCGGCTCGCGCCGGCGTCGATGGCGTTCTCGACCAGCTCCTTGACCACCGAGGACGGACGCTCGACCACCTCGCCGGCGGCGATCTGGTTGGCCAGCCGGGGATCGAGGATCCGGATATGTGAGTTATCGCTCATAACGCTCCCGTGACCCGCTCACGAACGGGGAATCCGCAGCACCTGCCCGACGCGGATCACGTCGCCGTTCAGGGCGTTGGCCTGGCGCAGCTGCGCCACCGGCACGCCATGACGGGCGGCGATCTCGGAGAGGGTATCGCCGGGCTGGATGCGATATTCGTTGCCGCCGGTATCGCGCCCCTGGTCGCGCTGCCAGGCCAGCAGGCTGGCCGGCGGCGGATTGCGCTGGAAGTGCGCCCGGACGCCGCCGAACACCGCGTCCATCATCTGCTCCTGATAGCCCGACTGCTGCAGCCGGCGCTCCTCGTCGGGGTTGGAGATGAAGCCGGTCTCGACCAGCAGTGAGGGAATGTCCGGCGACTTGAGCACCACGAAGCCGGCCTGCTCCACCCGCGGCTTGTGCAGATCGTTGATCCGGCCCAGCCGGTCGAGCACCTGTCCGCCGATGGTCAGCGAATCGTTCAGGGTCGCGGTCATGGTCAGGTCGAGCAGCACGCCGCGCAGCACCTCGTCCTTGTCGTCGAGCGACAGGTTGCCGTCGACGCCGCCGATCAGGTCGGAGCGGTTCTCGCTGGCCGCCAGCCACTGGGCGGTCTCGGAGGTCGCCCCGCTCTGGGACAGCGCGAACACCGAGCTGCCGTGGGGCCGCGGGCTGCGGAAGGCGTCGGCGTGGATCGAGACGAAGAAGTCGGCCTTCTGCTCACGGGCGATGCGGGTGCGCTGGCGCAGGCCGACGTAGTAGTCGTCGTCGCGGATCAGCACCGCCTTGAAGCCCTCGGCGTCGTTGACCTTGCGCGCCAGCCGCCGGGCCATCTCCAGCACCACGTCCTTCTCGCGGGTGCCCGAGGGGCCGATCGCGCCGGGATCCTCGCCACCGTGGCCGGCATCCACGGCGATGATGATGTCGCGCTTGGGATGCGGCTGGGCGGGCTCTCGGGGCGGGGTCGTCGCGGCGGCATCGCGGCCCTGCACCTGGGCCTGCGTCTGGGCGCGGTCGGCGGCGATCTCCTGATCGCGGATCATCGCCTCGATGGGATCGATCGGGTCCTCCACGGCGCTCTCGCCGGGATACTCGAGGTCGACCACCAGGCGGTGACCGTACTGTTCGTTGGGCGCCAGGCTGAAGTGGCGCGGCTCGACCTCGCGGTTGAGCTCCAGCACCACACGCAGGTCATCGCCGTCGCGCACGCCGGTACGCACGTCGCGGATGGCGCTGCCGTCCAGGTCGAGCCGCTCGACGTCGGCGGCCAGGCGGGTGTCCGAGAGGTCGATCACCAGCCGGCGCGGATCGTCGAGGCTGAAGACGTTCGCCTCGGCCGCGGACGACAGGTCGAACACCAGCCGGGCATGGTCGGGGGCCGCCCACAGGCGCAGGTTGTCGACGCTGGCCGCGAGGGCCGCGGACGGCATCAGCGCCGCCAGCGCCAGCAGGCCGCCGAGCAGGCGGCGGGACACGGTGCCCTGGCTCATGAGAGGCGGTCGCCTTCCGGGCCCGTCGCCCCGGGCTGCGCTGCCTCGGACTGCTCTGCTGCAGACAAAGAGGCATCGGCGGCGAGGCGCTCGATCACCGCGCGGCCGTGGTCGCTGCCGGCGACCAGCGTCGCCCGGCGGCCCTCGCCGTCCAGGCTCAGCGTCACCGTCAGGTCCGGCGTCGGCAGCCAGCCCTCGCCGCGGGCCGGCCACTCGATCACGCACAGCGCGTCGTCGGCCAGCAGGTCGCGGCCGCCGATGAACTCGAGCTCCTCGGGATCGCCCAGGCGATAGAGGTCGAAGTGGTTCACGCGCACCTTCTCGAGCTCGTAGGGCTCGACCAGGGTGTAGGTGGGGCTCTTGACCGCGCCGCGATGCCCGTAGGCGCGCAGGATGCCGCGGGTCAGGGTCGTCTTGCCCGCGCCCAGCTCGCCCTCGAGAAAGAGCAGGCCGTGGCCGCCGAGGGCCCGGCCGAGGGATTCGCCGAAGGCCACCTGGCGGTCTTCGTCATCGAGTCGCAGCTGCATCGTCATTCGCCCATCGTCGGGTTGACCAGAATTCGCGCACAGGATGCCAGATCGCCGGCCAGCAGGCCACGCTGGCCGCCCGCCGCCGCGGCCTCGTCGGCGGCCAGGGCGTGCACCATCACGCCGACCCGGGCGGCGGCCTCGCCGTCGAGCCCCTGGGCCAGCAGCGCGCCGAGGATGCCGGACAGGGCATCGCCCATGCCGCCGCTGGCCATGCCCGGATTGCCGTAGGGGCACACGGCGAGCCCCGAGGGCCCCGCGACCAGGCTGCCGGCGCCCTTGAGCACCACCGTGCCGCCGTAGCGGCGCTGCAGCTCGGCGGCCGCCGCCGGGCGGTCGGCCTCCACCTCGGCCGCACTCGTGCCGAGCAGGCGGCCGGCCTCGCCGGGATGCGGCGTCAGCAGCCAGTCGTCCCGGGAAAGGCCGCCGAAGCGGCCGGCCAGCAGGTTGAGGGCGTCGGCGTCGACCACCAGCGGCCGGCCGGCGTCGAGGGCGGCCTGCAGCATCGCCTGGCCCCAGCTGCCCTGCCCCAGCCCGGGGCCGACCACCAGCACATCGGCCTGCGACGGCAGCTCGCCGAGATCGGCGGCGCCGCGCACGCCGTGGACCATCACCTCGGGGCGGCGCACCAGGCTCGCGGTGACGTGCTCCGGTGCGGTGGCCAGGCTGACCTTGCCGGCGCCCAGCCGGGCGGCATGCTCGGCGGCCAGCAGCGCTGCGCCGCCGAAGCCCGGCGCCCCGCCGAGCACCAGCGCATGGCCGGCGTCACCCTTGTGGGCGTCCCGCGGGCGCGGCGGCAGCGCCGCGGCGATGGCGTCGCGGTGCAGCAGCTCGGCCGCCGGCAGCATGTCGGCCGCGGCCGAGGCGGGGGCGTCGAGCCCGCGAAAGCTTACCTCGCCGGTCAGCGCCGGGGCGCGGCCGGTGTGCAGCCCCAGCTTGTCGCCGATGAAGGTGACCGTGCGCGTGGCCTCGACCGCCACGCCCAGCTCGGCGCCGGTGTCGGCGTGCACGCCGGAGGGAATGTCGATGGCCAGCACCGGCCGCTCGGCCGTGTTGATCGCGGCGATGGCCTGGCGGAAGTCGCCGCGCACCTCGCCGGCAAGCCCGGTGCCGAGCAGCGCATCCACCACCACCTCGCCGGCAAGCGTGAGCCCCGTCCGCCAGGGCTCGAGCCCCACGCCCGCCGCGGTGGCCATGTCGGCGGCCTGGCGGGCGTCGCCCGTCAGCGCCTCCACCGGCTTGAGCGCCACGCGCTGCACGGCCCAGCCCTCGGCGGCGGCCAGCGCCGCCAGCACGTGGCCGTCGCCGCCGTTGTTGCCGGCGCCGCACAGCACGCTGAGCGAGCGGGCCTCTGGCCAGGCCTCGCGCAGCACCTGAAAGGCCGCCGCCGCGGCGCGCTGCATCAGCGCGAAGCCCGCGATGCCGGCGGCGATGGTACGACGGTCCAGCTCGCGGACCTGCTCGGCGCGATACAGCGCCCGGCCGGATGCTTCGGACGATGCCGTCATTCCCTGTCTCCCTTCGAGGCGATGCTTTACCATGGACGTTCCACGAAGTGTGTCCTGTCTCCCGCCGCTCGCCAAGCGTCGCGGCGCCTTTCCGAACGGTGTTTCCTCAATCATGACCCAGCCGTCTCCCGCGGGCGACGCCCCCGATCGTCTCACTCAACAGACCGACTTGGCTCAGCAGACCGACTTGGCCGAGCTGGCCGAGCGCATCAAGACCTGGGGCCGCGAACTCGGTTTCCAGCAGGTGGGCATCGCCGACGTCGACCTGTCCGAGGACGAGGCGCGCCTGCAGCGCTGGCTCGACGCCGGCCATCACGGCGAGATGGGCTTCATGGCCAAGCACGGCACCAAGCGCACCCGCCCCGAGGAGCTCGAGCCCGGCACGGTGCGGGTGATCAGCGTGCGTCTGGACTACCTGCCGCCGGAGGTGGAAACCACCAGGATGCTGGCGCGGCCGGAGAAGGCCTACGTCTCCCGCTACGCGGTCGGGCGCGACTATCACAAGCTGATGCGCAAGCGCCTGGCGAGCCTGGCCAAGCAGATCCAGGCCGAGATCGGCCCCTTCGGCTATCGCGCCTTCGTCGATTCCGCCCCGGTGATGGAGCGTGGCCTGGCGCGCAA
This sequence comes from Halomonas sp. B23F22_10, assembly GCF_043496975.1. Lineage (NCBI taxonomy): Bacteria > Pseudomonadati > Pseudomonadota > Gammaproteobacteria > Oceanospirillales > Halomonadaceae > Halomonas > Halomonas sp. B23F22_10. Next base: position 95,080 of record NZ_JBIEKF010000006.1, read on the forward strand.
GGCCGGGCTCGGCTGGTTCGGCAAGAACGCCATGCTGCTGAACCCGAAGGCTGGCTCGCTGTTCTTCCTCGGCGAGCTCTACACCGACCTGCCGCTGCCGGTCGACGAACCCTTCGAGGCCGAGCACTGCGGCAGCTGCAGCGCCTGCCGCACGGCCTGCCCCACCGACGCCATCGTCGAGGACAAGGTGGTCGACGCGCGGCGCTGCATCTCCTACCACACCATCGAGCTGCACGGCGCCATTCCCGAGGAATTCCGCGCCGCCATGGGCAACCGGGTGTTCGGCTGCGACGACTGCCAGCTGGTGTGCCCCTTCACCCGCTTCACCCGGGCCAGCAGCGAGGCCGACTTCGCCCCGCGCCACGACCTGGACCGCGCCGATCTGGTCGCGCTGTTCGCCTGGGGCGAGGAGGAGTTCCTGGACAGGACCGCCGGCAGCCCGATCCGCCGGATCGGCTACGAGCGCTGGCTGCGCAACCTGGCGGTGGGGCTCGGCAACGCGCCCTGGAGCGAGACGGTGGAGGCCGCGCTGCGCGCCCGGCTGGCGTATCCCTCGGACCTGGTCCGCGAGCACGTGCGCTGGGCGCTGGCGCGGCAGCAGGAGAAGAAGCGGAACACGATCGCCGTCGAGGCCTAGCCCCGACGACGAACCGCTTACTCTTCCTCGTCGCCGTCCTCGTCCTCGAGGCGCAGGAAGGTCTGGCGATAGTGCGACAGCTCGGCGATCGATTCCTTGATGTCGTCCATCGCCAGGTGGACGTTGCGCTTGCTGAAGCCGACCAGCGCGCCCGGATTCCAGCGCTTGGCCAGCTCCTTGACGGTCGAGACGTCCAGGTTGCGGTAGTGGAAGAAGGCCAGCAGCTCGGGCATCTCGCGCTCGAGGAAGCGACGGTCCTGGTGGATGCTGTTGCCGCACATCGGCGAGCTGCCCGGCGCCACGTGCTCGCGCAGGAACGCCAGCGTCTCCTGCTCGGCCTTGGCGGTGTCGACGGTGCTGGCCTTGACCCGCGAGACCAGCCCCGAGGCGCCGTGGGTCTTCTGGTTCCAGTCGTCCATGCCCTCGAGCAGGGCATCCGGCTGATGGACGGCGATCACCGGCCCCTCGGCGACCACGTTGAGCTCGGCGTCGGTGACCAGGGTGGCCACCTCGATGATGCGTTCGCGGTTCGGGTCGAGCCCGGTCATTTCCAGGTCGATCCACACCAGGCGCCGGGTGCGCGGATCCTGGGCATCTTGGTTCGCGGCCATGGGACGTTCCTTGATCGTGCGGCCGGCGACAGCCGGCCCCGTTGATGAGTACAATGCCGCCATTGTACCGACCTTCGGGCCCTCATGAGCAAACGCAAGTTGACCCGCCAGCAGCGCTGGCGCATCGAGAAGATCCAGGCCGAACGCGCCAAGCGCGCCGAGAAGCGCGGCCAGCAGGATGCCGACAAGCTCGACGCCGGCGAATACGGCGCCGAACAGCCCGGGCGGGTGATCGCCCACTTCGGCCGCACCCTGGACGTGCGCCCGGAGGGCGACGGCGACCCGGTGCGCTGCCACCTGCGCGCCAACCTGGAGGGGCTGGTCACCGGCGACCGGGTGATCTGGCGTGCCGGCGAGGACGGCAGCGGCGTGGTGGTGGCCCGCGGCGAGCGCGCAAGCGTGCTCGAGCGCCCCGACCCCCGGGGCCAGCTCAAGCCGGTGGCGGCCAACATCGACCAGATCCTGATCGTGTTCGCCGTGGAGCCCGAGCCCCACGCCAACCTCATCGACCGCTACCTGGTGGCCGCCGAGGCCACCGGCATCGCGCCGGTGCTGGTGCTCAACAAGGCCGACCTGCTGCCCGAGAACGGCGGCGAGCTCGGCGCGCTGCTGGAACGCTACGCGGCGCTGGGCTATCCGGTGGTGACCACCACCACCGCCCGCGACGGCGGCCTGGACGCCCTCCATCGGCGGCTGGCCGGGCGCACCTCGGTGTTCGTCGGCCAGAGCGGGGTCGGCAAGTCCTCACTCATCGACCGCCTGCTGCCGGACGAGGAACTGCGCATCGGCGCGCTGTCGGAGGACTCGCGCAAGGGCCGCCACACCACCACCACCGCCCGCCTCTACCGCTTCGCCCCGGGCGAGCGGGACGCCGATGGGGCCGGCGAGCTGATCGACTCCCCCGGCATCCGCGAGTTCGGCCTGATCCACCTGGACGAGGCTCAGGTCGCCGAGGGCTTCATCGAGTTCCGCGAGCACCTCGGTCGCTGCCGCTTCCGCGACTGCCGCCACCGCAAGGAGCCGGGCTGCGCGCTGCTGGCCGCCGTCGAGAGCGGCGAGATTCACGCCGACCGCTTTGCCAGCTACCGCCGTATCGTCGATAGTCTCGAAGAGAGCTGAAAGAACAACGGCATGCCCGAGCCGGGCGGATTCAGGCCAGGACGTCTAGGCCAGAACGATCAAGGAGAGCCCCATGAGTTCAGAAGACAACCTGCTGCCGCTGATCGTCGAGCCCGAGCGGCTCGAGGCGCAGCTGGACGCCCCTTCGCTGCTGATCATCGACGTGCCGCTGAAGGCCGAGAGCCATGAGCGGGGCCACGTGCCCGGCGCCGTCTATCTGGACCCCAAGCGGCTGCTGCGCGGCGAGGGCGACGTGCCCAACGAGGCGCCGGACGCCGAGGCGCTGTCGGCGCTGTTCTCGTCGCTGGGGCTGACCCGGGACACCCACGTGGTGGCCTACGACGACGAGGGCGGCGGCTGGGCCGGCCGGCTGCTGTGGACCCTGGAGCTGATCGGCCACACCCGCTACTCCTACCTCAACGGCGGCATCCACGCCTGGCGCGCCGCCGGGCTGCCGACCTCCACCGAGACCAGCGCCCCCGCGCCGAGCGACTATCGGGCCGAGATCCTCCACCCCGAGGTGGCCATCGACCGCGTCGAGCTGGCCGAGCGCCTGGGCGAGAAGGGCTTCGCGATCTGGGATGCCCGCACCCGCGCCGAGTACGACGGCGAGAAGGGCGACAACAAGCGCCTCGGCCACATCCCCGGCGCGGTGAACCTGGACTGGCTCGACGCCATGGACAAGGCGCGCGACCTGCGCATCCGCGACTACGCGGAGCTCATCACCGAGCTCGAGACGCTGGGCCTGACGCCGGACATGGAGGTGGTCACTCACTGCCAGACCCACCACCGCAGCGGCCTCACCTGGCTGGTGGGCAAGGCGCTCGGCTTCGAGAAGATGCGCGCCTATCCCGGCTCCTGGAAGGAATGGGGCAACCGCGACGACACGCCGATCGAGAAATAAACGGCAAGACGCGGCGGCGCCGCTTGAAGCAGGCCGCCTGCGGAAGGAAGACCGGCGCGTCGCGCCTTGGAGAGGGAAGACAGCCCCGTCGCTGCCTTGCTTCTTCGCTCCTTCCTCTGATCACTCATGCAACCGACCGGAACGTTCCCTTCGTGACCCCAGCCAAGCTGTTCGCCCTGATCCAGTATCCCCTGCCCCACCACCTGCTCTCGCGGCTGATCGGCCGGCTCGCCGACTGCCGGGTGTCCTGGGTCAAGGACCTCGCCATTCGCGCCTTTATCCGCCAGTTCAAGGTGGACATGGGCGAGGCCCACCAGCCGGACCCGAGCGCCTATCCGAGCTTCAACGCGTTCTTCACCCGGCCGCTGAAGGACGGCGCCCGCCCCATCGGCGAGGGGCTGGTCTCGCCGGCCGACGGCACCCTCTCGCAGTTCGGGCGCCTCGAGCACGGCCGGCTGATCCAGGCCAAGGGCCACCACTTCACCGCCGCCGACCTGCTGGGCGGCGACCTGGAAGCCGCCGGGCGCTATCGCGACGGCAGCTTCGCCACCGTCTATCTCTCGCCCAGCGACTACCATCGCGTGCACATGCCGGTGGCCGGCACGCTCCGGGAGATGGTCTACGTGCCGGGCCGGCTGTTCTCGGTCAACGCCGCCACCACCCACCACGTGCCCAACCTCTTCGCCTGCAACGAGCGCCTGGTGTGCCACTTCGACACCGAGCACGGCCCCATGGCGCTGGTGCTGGTCGGCGCCATGATCGTCGCCGCCATCGAGACGGTGTGGGCCGGGCAGATCACGCCCCTGCCCCGCAGCGGCGTTCAGCGCATCCGCTTCGACACCCCGGTGCATCTCGAGAAGGGCGAGGAGATGGGCCGCTTCCAGCTCGGCTCCACCGTGGTGATGACCTTCGCCGAGCCGGTCGATTTCAACGGCCTGGATGCGGAACAGACGGTCAGGATGGGTCAGCGACTCGGCGACTTCGGCTGACACCTAGCCCCCGGCTATCGGGTTCACCCTCGAGCCACCCACGAACAGGGCCCACTCAGGTGAGTGGGCCCTGTCGTGTCCGGCCGATCATGTCACATCACGATCGCCAGCGGCTCAGCTCGAGCGCTCCAGCGTGATCTCGACCGGCGAGCGCATGGCCTTCCGCGGCTTGCCCAGGATTTGAACGCCCATGGCGACGATGAAGATCCCCGCGAAGACCGGCGTCGGGATCTTGCCGAAGAAGTGCAGCGCCAGGGTGGCCAGGATGATCGGCACCGTCACCAGCACGATACGAGAATACTTCTTCGCCGCCTCTTCCATCTGGCGAAGATGGCCGGAGAGCGTCTCGCGTGACGCCCCCGCCACGAGATCGTCGGCCCCGCACTTGGGGCACTCGGCCGTCTCGTTGCGCAGCAGGCGCAGCGCATGGCGATGCCGCAGCCCGACCCGTTCCTGGCATGCCGGGCAGACATAGGTGGCGACCTTGATCCCCGAATCCTTCATGATGCGCTTTCCAAGAGATGAATGTGGGCGCCATTGTAACGGCCTTGCGGCGTCGATCGGACAAACCTCGGTAAAACCATCGGCCACCGAGGTTCAAGAGGTTCAGCGCCGTGCATCGTGCTGGTCGGAAGCATCATCCGACGAGGCCGCGGGACGCTCCACGAAACGCACGTTCTTGGTCGGCGCGTGGGCGTAGGCGTTCACGTCTTCGGGCTCGGCGGTGTAGCTGTCTTCATAACCCGGCACCGACTGGGCCATCCGATCGGGGCGGCTGCCCCAGGGGGCGGCGTTCACCTTCTCGTGGTGCTCGTCCCGCAGGCGATTCAGTTCCTTTTCGTCCACCTTGGCGTAGAGATCGCGCCAGTAGGTGGCCGGACGGCCACGCTTGCCGGCTTCGTCGAAGGCTCGAGTGGTCGGGTCGAGATGGCGGAACGGCTCGAGCCGGGGAATGTCCGGCTGTACTGCCCCCTGGTTTCTGCACACCCTACGCAGCTAATGCGGGAGTGCAGAAACCAGGGGGTCATTAAACGGTGGCGGTGCCAGCCGGGGAATACGATCGGCCGTGAAGGCCGTGTCCTCGTACCCTTGCTGTTCTTCCGGCTGCGCAGCATCGCTCATGTTCTGCCTCCTTGCGTGTTCCAACACTCACGCCGGTTCGGCCAAAAGGCACGCTACCGCCGGGCAGACCGCAGCGCACCTTCCCTGGCGGAAATATTGAGTCACCGGCGTCCTTGCAGTGCTGCTTTTGCTTGACTGATAGGTAGTTTTTCAAAACGAAGGCTAAATCGCCATCCCCCCTTCAAAAACCTCCATCTTTCTTTCTACATAAGGAACCTCCGACACCTTCTCCCTTATAAAGGCAACTCGTTTATCCTCTTCACCCTTTTTACAATACAAGGTGCGATATCCGTTCTGTGTAACACCTTCACTTGCATGAAAGGTAAACCGGAGCCCAATCAGCCGACGCTTTCTCCAAAGAGCCACTTCTTCCACATCGAGCCAAGAAGCGCTGCAATGCTCTGCTCCTCTCACAAGTTCCTGGTAACTACTGGCATTACCCATCGACAGTGCAATCAGGCCCAAACCAGCTGGTCCAACTGCACCAAGAACAAAGTAGGGATTAAAGAAGGCAGCCACCAGAACGGCAATGCCAGAGACAATTGCCGTCCACTTCATCACCGGCTTCACCGAATCAATCTGGGGTTTCCACGAGAACATCTCATAGCCTTTATCTGTCAATCGATAAACGACAATAGAGGTTTGGTGAGTCATACTCATGGCAACAGGCACAAGCAAAAAGAACATAACAATGGAAGCTTTCTCAATAAAGCCACCTTCTCCTAAAAAAAAACCCATATAAAACCACAAGCCTGCCATGAAAAACAACATAAAAGAAAAAACTACGTTTGCCACCAAGGTGTTATAGTCACGCACTCGGATCTGCCAGCTCATCACCTCGGGCTCAGCAGTACGTTCCCAAGGCATCTCAGGAACGTAATCTTTCTTTGGCTGAATAAACCACATCACACGAACACCTTTTCAAAGATACTGAATCAAAAATAATTACAAAACAATCAGGGACAGGTACTGATTAGCGCCTTGAAGCACGCTACCGCCGGCAAAACAATCAGGGACAGGTACTGATTAGCGCCTTGAAGCACGCTACCGCCGGGGCAGGCGGCAGTGCGCCTTCCCTGGCGAAAATTGATGGGCACGGCGTCCTTGCCGTGTGATGTATCGTTCAGTGAATCAATGCCTTAGTAAGAGGCAGGAACCACGCTTGCCCCGTCAGGCTGGGAGCGTCGTCTCCTCGGCGTAGACCTCGGCGAAGATGGCGGTGATCGGCCGGTTGGGCTGCTGGGCGTAGCGCCGGCGCACTTCCGCCGAGAGGCGCTCGAGTACCTCGCTGGGCTGGGCCCATTCTTCCTTGGGAATCGGCTGCGACCATTCCTCCAGACTCGCCGGCAGGGTCTTGCGCCCGGCCTTCTGGATGGCGCGGATTTCCCACTCGGCGAGATGGAAGGGAATCGTCCACAGGTCGATGATGTGCCACAGGTACCACATGGAGACCTTGAACAGGCCGATCTCGCCGTCGCGATGGCGACGATGCAGTCGACGGCGAGCGTGATGGAAGGTATGCACGCCCTCGTAGGGCGGATCTTCGGGGCGATGCAGGCCATTCGGATCCTGAATCTCCTCGCGGGTATGCACCTCGTATTCCATGTAGGCCCGCACCGACTCCCACAGCCCCATCGCCAGCGGCCGGCCCGGCTGCTGGAGCTCGACAAAATGCTGCTGCCCCGTCTCGGGATCGATGAAGCCGAGCCCCAGGGCATACTGGCGCTGCACGCCGTACTGGGTCGCGCCCTGTGCCTCGGTGAACCAGGCCGCCACGCTTTCCCACGGCACGACGATCGGCGGCTTGCCGCCGCCCGGCGCGAAGGCTACTTCACGACGCTGACGATGGAAGCGGGTGGGAACATCGTTACGAAACTTGAAATGGTATTGGCATTTTATAAACAACGCCATAAGCAACACCAAAAAACAAAAAACAGAGGTCGTGAGAATACTCACATTAAAAAGTTTCTTAGCAGCCAAGAGAAACACATCGAAACTTTCACCGTATAATCCAGCAGCCCCGCCCCCTATCAATGGCATAAGAAACGCCAGCATCAAATAACCGATAAAAGGAATCCCTAGGGTAAACTGCCAGGTAAAGGGCGTGGGCAGGCTACCGCCCAAGTCCAGATAGGCATCGTTGACCTCGCCGACAGCCTGATTGAAGTCGACGGGCGCCGCTCCCGTGGGCAAGGGCACCGGGGAAAGGTAGATGATCTTGCCTGCAGGGAAAGGAGTGATATCTCCGGCGCGATGGGGCTGAGCCATATCGGGTCTGGGAATTTCAGTTTCTTTGGCAGACATGCGTGAGCCTTGAAGAACGCTGGCGCCAGGGAAGACGACAGCGCGCCTTCACTGGCGAGAATGTGTTGTGCGGTGAGTGTCGACCGGTGCCCCGACAAGTCGATGAGGCTCACCCCAATGTTGCCGCCTACTGAGCAGAAATTTCGTTAACAATCAACTTGCGCTCAAAAAAATCAACACTGGGTGTCACGTTTTTAATGAAACCCAGAACTCTTTCAACGTCGCCCTTATTACAATAAATTTTCTGGTAGCTGGAGTGTGGACCAAAACCATCATCAAAGGTCATCTTTAACCCTATAAGTCGACGTTTATCCCAAAGCACGATTTCTTCAACGGCATCCCAGTCACGATTTTCATGCCTTTCCCCGCGAACCAGGGATTGGTATCCACTAGAATTGCCCATCGACAATGCAATCAAACCAAGGCCCGCCGGCCCAACTGCGCCAAGAATAAAATAAGGATTGAAGAAGGTGGCCACCAGCACGGCAACACCAGAAACTATCGCTGTCCACTTCATCACCGGCTTCACCGAATCGATCTGGGGTTTCCACGATATCTTTTCATAACCTTTATCCGTCAAGCGATAAGCGATAATAGAAGTTTGATGAGACATACTCATCACTATGGGCATCATAAGAACAGACATCACAATTAACAGCATTGAGTTTTCATCAACAACGCCACCACCTTGGAAGTAGACCAGAGCCCATAGAAACCCCCCTACAAGGAGGTAGGTGCCCAAGAAAACCATATTTCCTACAAAAGTATTGTAGTCACGCACCCGAATCTGCCAGCTCATGAGCTCTGGCTCATCGACACGTTCCCAGGGCATCTCAGGCACGTAATTTTTCTTTGGCTGAATAAACCACATCACACAAACACCTTTTCAAAGATACTGAATCAAAAATACTTACATACTAACCGCAACCGTCCCGCATAAATTCAAGCCGGGACCGTCAGATTGAACAGTCGGCCCATCGCTTGCCGAACAGGGGTGTTCTCCGCCGGCTCCAGGGTAAAACCACCCGCATCTGCCTCTGGCTTATAAAACACAAAGTCAGCGCCATTAGGGGAGTTCAGTAGCGCCGCCGGATAATCGATCGACAGCGCAAATTCCGCCTCCGGGGCTTGTACGTCGGCAGGCAGCCAGGCCTGCCAGACACGGGTCTCCTGCGGGCCGTAGTCAGCCAATCCCGGCAGTTCATCGGGCAAGCGCTCAGTTCGATCCTCGAAACTTGAAGCCGACGCCCAGAAGCCCTGGCTCGCATTATGAGAGAGCTTGAGCTTTTCCCCCGCCAGCATCGAGGGCAGCGCAACCTTGAGCCAATACCCTTGATGGACCTGAGCCGGTGCCCGCCCCCGGTAGCCAAGCGTGGTCACCGGCTCCAGGCGTGCCGATGGCTGGTAGAGGGTTTTCAGCAAGGCGCGCCATTCATCAGCTTGGCCTTCATCATCACTTGACCAATGGGGGGAATTCCCCCAACCACTCCGGTAGAGCCAGAGACGAATACCCTCGCGGTGATAATGTCCCGCGATAAAGGAGGAGAAAAGATACACCACCCCGGCGATGGCGAAGACCCAGACTGTCCAAGGTGCCATGATCCAGGCGAAAGCGAACCACCTGCCCAACAGGGCCCCAGCAAACTGAGCGCCTGATAACGCCCCCATAACGCCGCTACTTGCCATTTTCGCTTTTAACGACAAATTCTCTTCCGTGCTTGTAGCGTCTTCTAACTGACCATAAATCTGCCAGGTTTCTATACCAGCACCAATCGCCCCAAAGACCGCCATGCCGGCCGCGCGGGTGGTCAGTTTGGCAGCTGTGCGGGCAAAAGCTACGTTGCCACTCCATCGTTTAACACCCGCGTTGGCCAATCGGGTAGTTACGTCTTCAATCTTCGCCACATGAGACAACGCATGCTTATTCCAGTACGGCATCACCCATAGCGCCATCACCGCATTGGTCGTGTACCCCAAGCCGCTGATCAGGGAGTGCCGGGCATTACTATCCATGCCGTCGCGCTCAATGGTGGCGAGGGTGTTGCCCACGTTCAGCAGGTTCAGCCCGGCGATCAACAGCGGTAGCCCACCGCCATAGCGATTCATCCACCCCCGCATTCGAGCCTGGGCAGCGGCGGCACCTTCCTGAAGCTTGAGCCGATTCTGTTCACGCAACTCATCAAAGCCGAGCGTTTCGCTCGGCCCACCGGAGCTTCCTGCCTGATGAGCGATGAACTGCTTCGGCTCACGGGTCATCAGCTCATCGAGCTCCTGCTGCTGGCCATTGAGATCCTGCAACTGCGCAGCACGATCATGTGGCGCAGCCGGGCGTGCCAGAGCCCCTCTCAGGCCGCGAATGCTGTTTTGACGACGCACGACTTTGCCTCGCCAACGACGGTGGCGGGCCATGAAGTCGCCATCCCGGACCAGTCGGGTGTTCTTGGCCGCATTATCGGGATGCACGAAAGCCGCTTGCATGGTCTGAGAGAGACCCTGGGCGAGGTGCTCGCTGTTGATAGTGGCGCCAGCTCCCACCGGCGGTAGCAACTTATTCCAAAATTTAAAAAACCCAGTCTTTTATCTTGACTGCAAGACCAAATGCCAACAGAAGAGAAACAGCTGGTATATAAGTATACATAGGAAAAACCACAAGGAACTTTATCTTTTTTGGCAACGCGTCAACATCTATTTCCTCAAGGGCACGAGGGAATTTTTTTTTCACAAGCCGCGACTTAGGAAAAAGCAGAAAAACTCCATAAGCCATTCCTCTCCCCATCCCCCACGGCCACACTCCTCTATATCCCCTATTCGGAAAATCAGGACTATCAAAAAAGCCATCCATTTCTTCTAAATACACAAACAAAAGCACAAACCATACCAAAAGTGATAACAGGCTTACCCCCCCTACTGAAAGTATTATAACCCCCAGCACAAACTCAACATCAATCATTTTGAGGTCCCATATATAGATTCACCTACCCACTCTCCACCTTGCTTCATTGCCGCGCCACCTACCTCCCCACCCACGTAGCCACCAGCACCTACCAGTACAACACTGCAAGCAATCGTTCCTATCCCTCCCGTCGGCACTCCCAACGCCAAACAAACTCCACCGGCCACAGCACCAGCAGCAGCACCTCCTGCTGCCCCGCCTGCTACTCCTCCTCCAAATCCAGACCATTCTCTCACTCTGGCAATTTGGCATTCTTCCTCACGCCCTGAAGCACAGGCTTCGCGTATACTCGCCTGGGTGGAAACGGCACTTAATGCAATACCGACATACCCGGCTCGCCCAAGCCACTTGCTTGCGTTGGCAATATTGCCATAGTTATCTGCATAGCCCGGTATGCCGGAGGCGGCGGATCCTGCTTGACGCCAGTGATGGACTGCACTTTTTGTAGAAAGACCTAATGCATGACGAAGATCTGGATGCTCTGGAATGCCAAGCCCCATGCGTGTCACCCGGTCAAGCATAGCATCCAATTCTTTGAATAGGGCTCTTCGCCGAGCGTAAAACTCTTCTCCCCCAACTCGCCCTGTGCGCTCATAGACGCGTTGATACAGAGCTTCTATCTCTCTTAATTTTGATTCAACCATCTGGGCATGCTGCTTCATGCCGGATGCAGTATTACCAATAGCTGCCCCAGCACCGCCTGTGGAAGCCCCTAAAAGATCATAATAATCAACCGTTCTCTGGGCCTCTTCGTAAGTCAGCTCAGCGTTTTTTTCATTCACCTCTTGTGCAATCTGCATCAACAGGTTCTCTTCTTCCGTACACTGGAGGCTTCTCGGGTCACTCAGCACAACGACTTGACCAGGGCTCACGCCATCTTTCAGCCCTGGGTTCAGTCTCTCCAGCATGGCATCGACATCACCGCCAGCTTGACCGGAAAATAGATAATCCTTGAGTTCTTCCATCGTCCGGGGGCTTTTGACAATATGAAATCCAGGCTCCACTTCGTCGACATCGGCGCATGGGCTATCGCCCATAATATCGTCTGGACAGCTATTGTCTCTCACTTCACTGGTGTCAGGGAGAGTTAATAAGTCACCTTCCTGGAGCCGGCTTGGATCATTCAAGGCCGGATTTCTCTCCATGATGGAAGAAATAGAAACCCCTTTCTCCCTGGCAATCCCCGTTAATGTCTGGCCCTGTTTTACTGCATATTCCATTACAGCCCCTCGCCTTCCTGAATGTCATACAGCATCGCCTCGACTTTATCGAGTCGCCTTGCGGGTGGACAGCTTGCATCACCTATCACTTCGCGGCATTCCGTCGACTCAAGTGCATGAGGGTGCCTCAAAAACACCCATATAAACCGTTCTAAATCCGCGGTCTTTTTATAGCCTTCACTTTTTGCGATATCGAAAAGCCTGGATATATCGGACTCCCATGACGCTCCTGATGGAGATCCATTTATCTTATCATGAGCTTCACTAGCAACTTCCTGTACAAAGCGTTCATTCATTTGATGTTTCCATCGCGCCAAGTACTCACCAGTTAAATGCAGCCAGCCTTCCTCTTTTGGTTGAGCAGCGCCTTCCGAAACACCTCCCCGATATACCTCCCACCCATCTCCCACATGAGCAGCCCATTGCGTAACGGGCCCAGAAAAGTCTTTCAGGTCATTTATCTCAAAGACCTGCATTATCGATGACAGCCACTCGGGGGAATAAAACCGCCAATAGGCCATTTGGCCTGAAGGAAGAGTGACGCTTATCAGGCTTTGCAAATGCTTTAGAACATCAGAGAAAGTAGCCGAACTGGTGAAAACAATGCCATTGTCTCGCCATACCTCCGATAGGCTCCATATCTTACTCGCGCTTCCCGGAGCATATAGGCATGGGCTGACGTCAATAGCCTCTTCATGACGCGTCCCATAATAGACAGGACATATCTGTGGTGATTCCTCGTACTCATAGGCCTTTTGCATAGCCTGAAATAGCGCGCCATCGAATAGAACGAACACCGATTCTTGATCAGACCTGTCTTCAGTCAGCGTCTTCAAGGTAGATGAAAGATCCATAGTCGAGCCCCTCCCCTATTTGCACGGGCACGAAGCCAGCGGGCAGCTACCATCGGCTTGCTGATGACACTGAGGACTAAGCAACAACCCTTCTGAGGCCACTTGCTTTAAGCGTTCAGGCTTACCTGGAAATACTGGTGTCATGGTGACGTCATCATGGATTTCTTCTGTCGCCTCCCCCGGCAGGATCGGCGCCTGGGCGCTCTGCCCGGTGCCGCTGCCGGGGCTGCCGCCGGAGTTGATCTTCACGCTCGGGCCGACGATGGTCACCCCGCTGGGGTCGAGCTTCACGAAGCTGCCACCGGCCTTCAAGGTGATCTCGGCGCCGGCCTCGACCACCACCTTCATGCCGGCCTTGTGGTGCACTTCGCTGCCGGCCTCGACCAGCTGGGCGCGGCCGATCTTCTCGTGGCGGGTCTGGCCCACGCTGAGATGGTCGTCGCCGTCGACTTGGGTGCGCCGCTCGCCATGCACGGTGTGATGGTCGTCGCGGTCGATCTCGGTGATGCGGTCGCGCTTCACGGCCAGGTGGCTGTCGCGGCGGATCTCCTCGGTGCGGTCGTTCTCGGTCAGCAGCTCCAGGTCCTTCTGGGCGTGCAGCCAGATCTGCTCCTGGTCGTGCTGGTCCTCGAAGCGCAGCTCGTTGAAGCCCTCGCCCTGGTGGGTCTGGGTGCGCAGCACGGTGCGCGTCTTGTGCTCCGGCAGCGAATACGGCGGCGTATTGACCGCGTGGTAGGTGCGCCCGGTGATCAGCGGCTGGTCCGGGTCGCCCTCCAGGAAGGAGACGATCACCTCGTGGCCGATGCGCGGGATCGCCATCATACCGTAGCCGCCGCCGGCCCAGCCCTGGCTGACGCGTAGCCAGGCGCTGGCGGTTTCGTTGGGCTCGGCGTAGCGGTCCCAGGGGAACTGGCAGCGCACCCGGCCGTGTTCGTCGCAGTGGATCTCTTCGCCCTCGGGGCCGACCACGAAGGCCACCTGGGGGCCGTCGACCCGCGGCTTGGGCCGCGGCGCCGGGCGCCAGGCGACGTCGTCCGGGGTCAGGCTCAGGGTGTTGTAGTAGCGGGTCATGGCCGATTGATCACTGGCCGTGATACCGACGGCGTCCTCTTCCACGGCCTGAGGCTGGTCGCCCTGGTGGACCACCTTGACGACCTGCCAGCCGCGATTGAACTCGGCCACGTCGTGGTCGGCCAGGGTGAAGCGCGCGCCCGGGGTGAGCTCCGGCAGGTCGCTCTCGCCGTCGAGGGTCAGGGCGTCGTGGCGCAGGTGCTCGAGCCGGTGGCGGGTGAAGGCCCGGCCCGAGGCATCGGCCTTGTAGCGGCCCGGGTAGTCGTAGTGCTCGTAGTCCTCGCGCTGGCTGTGCTGTTCCAGCCGCTGGCCCTGTTGGTCGTGCAGCTGCGCATAGGCCGGCTGCTTGAACGAGTAGTCCTTGAGCTGGGCCCGGGCCGGGCGCACCCGGGCGGTCTGGGTCAGCCGCCGCAGGTGGCGCTGGGGCGGCGTGCCGCCGGCGCGGTGATGGTAGCGGCGCTCGCCGAGGCCGGTGAGCACCTGGGGATCGTCGGCGAACACCAGCCGATGGGCGCCGAGGTCGGCGTCCTCGAACTCGTGGAAATAGAACAGCCCTTCCTCGGCGGCCAGGCGCTCGAGGAACTCGAGGTCGGTCTCGCGGTACTGCACGCAGTACTCGCGCTCGGCCGGCTCGCGGGTCACCGCGAAGGCCACGTCGGTCAGGCCGCGCTCCTCGCACAGGGTGTTGAGGATGGTCAGCGGCGAGACGCGCTGGAAGATGCGCGAGTTCTGGCGCAGCGAGAGCCGCCACAGCGAGGGGCGGATCACCACCTCGTAGAAGCTGCGGCGATGGCCGCGGTCGCCGCGGCCGAATTCGGCCACGATGCCGTGGACCCGGCGCTGGGCCACGCCGTCCTGCCACACGGTCAGGCTCGCCGGGCGGTCGAGCAGCGCCTCGGGCGAGAGGTCGGCGGCCCGGCTGGCGAAGCTCACCCGCAGGTGGAAGGGCGCCGAGAGCGCCTCTTCATGGGTGAAGTCGACGACGGCCAGATCGGCGTCCTCGGACCCCGTGAGGCTCAGGGTGAACTGCAGTCCGCTACGGTCGGCCATGTCAGCTGCCCTCCCCGCTGGCGGTGCCGATCACCACGCCGCCGCAGTCCACGGCGTGATCGGTGAGCGCCACCGGCTTGCCGTCGACCAGGATGCTGCCCGAGCCGGCGGCGATGGCGCGCGGGTGGGGGCCGTGGTTGGGCTTGTCGTGGGGCTCCAGCGGATCGCCCAGGCGGGCCACCGGCTTGCCGTCGATCATCGTCGTCGGGCTACCGGCGATCACCGGCGTGGGCGGAAAGCCCTCGTGGTCGGTGCCGAGATCCCCCAGCAATACGAACTTGCG
The DNA here is from genome assembly GCF_043496975.1 of Halomonas sp. B23F22_10. Lineage (NCBI taxonomy): Bacteria > Pseudomonadati > Pseudomonadota > Gammaproteobacteria > Oceanospirillales > Halomonadaceae > Halomonas > Halomonas sp. B23F22_10. The sequence continues at coordinate 110,197 of NZ_JBIEKF010000006.1, forward strand.
TCCCATGCGTCCTCCTTGCGAGGCGCGCCGCCGCTCAGGCGCCGCGCGTGCGTTCGCGTTGATCGTTCCACTCTACCGGGGCCTCGAAGCTGGCCACGCCGCCGGCGTCCACGTGCATGCGCCGGAATCCCGCCGCCGCCAGGCTGGCCGGGGCGGCGCCCTGCAGCGGCAGTCGGGTCTGCAGCGGCGTGCCCATCAGCTCGCGCCGGGCGGCCAGCAGCAGCCGGGCGCCATGGCCGCGGCCCTGCCACTCCGGGGCGATGAAGAAGAAGCGCAGCTGCCAGGCCGACTCGTCGTCGCGCCGACACACCAGCAGCATGCCGAGCAGCGGGCCGTCGCCGTGGCGCAGCGCCAGCAGCCGGCCCTGCCAGTGCGCGACCCGGTCGCCCTCGCGCTGCAGCCAGAGGCCGCGATGGACCACGAACTCCAGCGAGCGGCGCAGGGTCTCGAGGCGGCTCTCGTCGCGCAGCACCCAGGGGGACAGCCCCTCCTCCTCGGCGCGCCGCGCGGCCTCGAGCAGCAGCGGGATGTCCTCCACGGTGGCCGCCACCAGCCCCGGCGCCGCCTCCGGCGGCGCGGGCTCGGCGGCGGGAGCTTCGACGGGCCGGCTCGGCGACGCGCCCAGCCAGCGCTTAAGCGTCGTCAGCATCGCCCTGCCCTCCTTCGGCGTAGAGCGCCCTGGGCAGGCGGAAGCCCGCCACCAGCGACCGGGTGAAGGGATTGCGCGGCCCGTCGGCGACCAGGCGGTAGCGCATGCTGCCGCCGTCGACCCGGAAGCTGAGCTCCAGCTCGCGCTCGCCGGCGCCGGTCAGTTGGGCCTCGTCGAGCAGGCGGAACCAGGCCCAGGGGCCGTCGCGGCGCAGCGTGCGCGGCGAGCGATTGACCTGGCTCGGCACCAGGGTGACGCGGCTCTCGTTGCTGTCGCGCAGGCCGTTGGGCCAGATCATCGGCACCCGGCGGCTGGCGCCGTGGGCGTAGTCGATCAGCTGGCCGTCGACGCTGATCACGCCGCGGCGCTTGTCGGCGCTGAGGCTCAGCGGCTCCAGGCTGAAGGGCACGTCGAGCACGCCGTCGCGGTTGAGGTAGGCCTCGCGGATGCGCTCGGCGCGCTGCACGGCGTCGAGCACGCCCTGGCGCAGCAGCGAGTCGCCCTCGGCGTTGCGCAGGGCCTCCGGCGCGCCCTCGATGAACGGCTTGAGGTTCTGCTGGTAGAAGGCGTCCAGGGTGCCGTCGGGGGCGAAGAACTCCTCGAAGTCGGCCAGCGACACCTCACGCGACGCCTGGGGCGCCAGCGGATAGCGGCCGGCCAGGCGCTGCTGGAAGGGCACCACGACCTCGTCCATCCACTGGCGCTCCAGATGGCGGATCGCGCTTTCCATCAGCAGCTGCCAGCTCTGGTCGGCCAGGCTCTCGAGCATGCCGCCCACCGGCGCCGGGCTGTCCTCGGCGATGCGCTGCAGCGCCGCGATCGGATCGCCGCCCTGCAGGGAGAGGCGGTCGCGGGCCAGCAGGAAGGCCTGCTGGCCGCGGTCGCCGGCCTCGTCGACCTGGCGCAGGTAGTCGCGCAGGTCGCCGACGGCGTCCTTGATCTCGTCGAGATTGGAGGGGTTGTCGCCACGCGATTCGGTAAGCGCGTTGAGTTCGGCGAAGTGGCGCTCGATCTCGCTGGCCAGGCGGTAGCGCGGCGACTCCTGCAGGGCCTGGCGCGCGGCCTCGTCGTCCGCCGGCAGCTCGGGATAGAGGCGGGTCTGCTGAGACAGCTCGCCCAGCAGGCGATCCAGCGGACGGCTGGCGCCGAGCAGGCCGTCGGCCACCACCACCGCCTGATGGAGGTCGGGCAGCGGCACCAGGCGGATATCGGCCAGGGCCTCGCGCCAGGTGACGTGATAGTCGCTGGCGTAGCGCTCGCGCAGCGCCTCCTGCAGGCGCCGGCGGTCGGCCTCGCTGAAGTCGATGTCGTCGCGCTGGCCGAGCACCCAGGTATCGATCAGCGCCAGCTCGGTGGCCTGATCCAGCCGCTCGAGGAAGTAGCCCTCGAAGCCGTTGCGGGTCAGCAGGCCGGGGATGCGCACCCGCTCGGCCTCGTCGTTGCGGGCCATGAACACCAGACTGAAGGCCGAGCCGACGCTCGAGCGCAGGTCCAGCGGCGCGGCGCTGCCCTGGGAGATGCCGGCCTTGAGCGAGGCATACACGCGCTCGGCCATGGGCTGGCGGGCGAGCTCCTGCTGGGCCGCCTCGATGCTGCCCTCGAGCGGCGCCATGGCATCCCGGGCGCCGGGCGTGCCGGCCTCGGCGTGGCCCGCCAGGTCGGTGTAGGCCAGGGCGTAGTCGAGGTGCGCCAGCAGGCGGCGCTGGACGTCGCCCTGCCCGGGGAAGGCCGCCTGCCAGCGGTCGGCCATGAAGTCGTGCACGCGCTGGGGCTGGCGGCCGCTGGCGTCGGACATCATGCGCAGGATACGCAGCAGCGCCAGCTTGTCGTTGCTGCCGTCCGGCGCGCGGTTCATGTCGTCCATGATGCCGATCATCAGCGCCGGCAGGAACTGCTGTTCGAGCAGGCGCAGGTAGGCGTTGTCGACCTCCACGCCCAGCTCGTGCCCCTGATAGAGGCCCATGTCGGCCAAGAGCCAGGGCCGCGAGCGGTAGTCGCCGAACTCACTCGTTGCGCCGAGCAGGCGGTCCAGCGGCTGGAGCAGCGCGCGGCCGGTGGGATCGTCGCTCTGCCAGTGGCTCGGCCGCACGGCGAGGAAGGCCTCGGCCTTGTCCTCCACCGCGGCCAGCGCCTGGGCGTTCTTCTCGTAGAAGTGGTACCAGCCACCGACCAGGGCCGCCCCGCCGAACAGGCAGGCCAGCGCGCTGGCGCGGCGGAGGCGATGGCGGCGGCGCGCCGCCCGGGCGTTGTCCCCGGCGAGCCCCGACTCCGGATAGATGATGCGGTCGAACAGCTCCTCGGTGAAGAACAGCGCCGAGCTGGTGGCCCGGTGGGCCGGCTGCACGCCGTCGCTCATGCCGTAGCGCCGCGCGGCGGCGTCGACGAAGGGATCCTCCGGCACGCCCTGCTGGTAGACCGAGGTGAAATAGGCGCCCCGCACCATGGCCGCGGTGGAGAAGCGGTCGCTGGACAGCGCCTCGCCGATGAAGCCGAGCAGCACGTCGCGCAGGCCGGCCAGCTGGCGCACGAAGCGGAACACCGCCTCGCGCTCGTCGCGATCGCGGCATTCGGCCAGCAGGGTCGGCAGCGTCTGGTTCAGCCGCTCGAGCATGCCGTCGTAGGCCTCGGCGAACTCCTCCTCCCAAAGGCCCGGCTTGTCGAGGGACGCGGCGGAGAAGGTGAAGCCGAGCGGGGCGCGGCGGGCGGCCCGGGAATAGTGACGGAAGAAGTCGTCGAAGCCGTGCAGCAGGTCCATCTTGCTGAAGGTGACGTAGACCGGCAGGCGGCTGCCGTGGCGCTCCATCAGCTCGCGCAGCCGGGCGCGCAGCAGCGAGGCGTAGGCCTTGCGCACCGCCACCTCGGCGTCGCTGAGCCGCGCCAGGTCGAGCACCAGCACCACGCCGTCCAGCGGCCGACGCGAGCGATGCCGCTCGAGCCAGTCGACGAAGTGATCCCACAGCCGGCTCTCGAGCTCGGCCGGCTCGCCGCCCTGCAGCGCGCCCTGGGTCAAGAGTTCGCCGTCAGGGTCGATCAGCACCGCCTTGTCGCCGATCCACCAGTCGAAGCCCAGGCGGCTGCGCTTGCCCTGGCCGGACGCCTTCATCACGTGGGTCAGGGCGAAGTTCTGCCCCGAGCGGTTGATCAGGCTGGTCTTGCCGGCGTTCTCGACGCCCATCACCAGGTACCAGGGCAGCTTGTAGCGGGCGTTGGCGCCGCCGCCGAGGCTGTCGGTGAGCTCATGCAGGGTGGCGTCCAGGCTCTCCTCCTGACGCTCGACCTGGCCGAGCACCGGGTCCTGCTGACGCTGCGACTCGTGGCGGCGCTCCTCGTCGAGGGCGCGCAGGCGCCGCGCCAGGCGGATGCCCCATACCACCGCCACCACGCCCAGCAGCGCCAGGCTGGCCAGCAGGCGATTGGGCCAGGGCGCCAGCGGGCGGCTGTCGAAGACCTCCCACTGCGGCCCCAGCCACCAGATCGCCACCAGCAGGGCGACCACCAGCAGCGCCCACAGCCAGGCCCCGAGCCGCTTCAGGCCCCTGGCCTTGTTGGCGTGTCCCCGCGCCTGGTTGAGCTGGCTGTCGGCCCGGGACATGCCCGGCACCCAGCGGCTCAGCCCGGCCTTCACTTGTTTCCACATGAGCCTTGCTCCCTCATCCCTGTCGATTCCGTCGGATCGCCGCGTGTCATGCCTCGAGTGCCGCCGCCAGGCGGGCCGGCAGCGCCGGCTCCCAGCCTTCCAGCGCGAGGTTCGCCACGGCGTCCTGCAATGCCTGGTAGTGCTGCCGGGCCAGCGCGGCGAGGCCGGCCTCGTGCAGCAGATCGGCGCTGGCCAGGCGCCAGTAGACGCCCTCGCGGGGCGACGCCGCCGCCGCGAGGCCTTCGTCGAGCACCGCCAGCGCCGGCGCCAGCCCCTCCTCGGCGAGCCGCTCGCGGGCCGTCTCGAGGCCGGCCTGCCAGGGATCGCCGCCGGCCATGGCCGCCGCCGGCGCCCCGGGCCCGGCCACGTCCGTCAGCCAGGTCTGCGTCTCGCCGTCGAGGAAGGCGGTGCCGTCGCTGAAGGTCAGCGCCTCGATGCCCGGCAGGCGGTCGACGAAGCGCGCCGTCTCGTCGCGGATCGCCTCGGCGCAGCGCGGCTGCTCGAGCCGCCGCGCCACCTCGGCGCTCAGCCGATGGCCCTCGAGCCAGTAGGGGCTGAGCGCCAGGCTGTTCTCGATGCGCCGCCAGTCCTCCGGCGTCGGCCGGCCCGCGGCGGCCTCGCGGTACTCGGCGACCCGGTCGGCGGAGACCGGCGCCAGCTCGGTGCGCTGGCCGTCGCGGGTCATCGGCAGGCCCTGGATCGCGTGCCACACCGCGTGGCGACGCAGCCGATAGCCGAGCGCCTCGCCCGGCGACTGCTCGTTGAGGAAGTCGGCCATCTTGAGCAGCGCCTGGCGGTTGCCGCGATCGTTGCCGGACTCGAGCCGTGCCTCCGGGGCCTTCGCCGCGGCGGGCTCGGCCTCGGCGGCCGGCGTGGCCGGCGTGGCCGGCCGGCTCGGCTCGCCACCGCCCTCGGGCGCCGCCGAGGCGCCTACCGCCGACGGCGCCTCGGCGCTGGGCGTGGCCTGATCGAGCAGCCGCGCGAGGTCCGCCAGCGCCTCGTCCGCCAGCTCATGGCCGGCGGCCCGCTCGCGCAGCCGGTCCAGCGCCGCGCGGCAAGCGGCGTGATCCTCGGCGGCGCCGAGGAACTCCAGGCTCCCGGCCAGCGACAGCGCGCGCTGGGTGAACTGCTGGAACAGCTTGGGCCGGGCCCGCTTGCCGCGCGCCCCGGCGAAGGGATAGGCGGCCTCCCACCAGGCGTCCAGCGCGCCGGCCAGCAGCTCCAGCGACAGCGCGAAGCGCGCCGGGTCGCCGTCGTGCTGCAGGCAGTGCAGCAGGTGGCCGAGCACCTTGAGGTCCTTGCCGGTCTCGGACAGCAGCCGCGCGGCGCGGGTCTCGGCGCCGCTCCAGTCGACCGCGCCGTGCTGCAGCGAGCCGACCTTCATCATCTGCTCGTCGAGCCAGTCGAAGTCCTCGTGGTCGGCCACCGGTTCGCCGACGTCCTCGGCGAGGGGCGCGAGCAGCGGCTCGAGCTGATGGGGCTGGGTGATGCGCATGTCGTTGCTCTCCCTACCAGCGGCACATGGCGCGCAGCGGCTCGATCGCCGTGCGCCAGCCATCGAGATCGAAGCGCAGGCCGTCGACGACCGCGGTGTCGCTCGACAGCCGCAGGCGTTCGCCGCCCAGCAGGCGCTTCAGGGTGCCGATGGCCGGCAGCCCGCGCCCGCCGCTGATCACGTGGCCGCCGTCGAGCACCCGCCAGGTCTGGTCGAGGGCGACGCCCTCGCCCTCCAGCCTGAGCGACGCCCGCGAGCCCTCGAGCGGCTCGTGGAGGTGCAGCTGGAAGCGGGTGATGGCGTCGTCGCAGCTGATCACCAGCAGCGGGCGCGGCGGCACCGTGCCCAGCGCCGGGGCGCTCATCAGCACGGTGTCGGCGGTCTCGCGGGTCATCACGCCGACGTCATCGGCGTCGCGCTCGGCCTCCTGGGCGGCCACGGCGCGCCACAGCGGCGAGCGGGTATCCTCCGTCACCGCCACGGGGCGGTCGCGGAACAGGCCGTCGTAGCATTCGAGCCGACCCAGCCGCGAGGGCCGTTCGGCGCAGGCCTCGGCGGCCTGCAGGCGCGACGCCGAGGGGCTGTCCTCGACATCGCCCTGGGCCTGGGTCGCGGCCGGCGCCAGCCCGGCGGCCAGCAGCAGGGCCAGGCCGGCCAGCCGCCGGCACCCGGCGGGCCGAGCGAGGAATCGATCGTTCACGTTCATGGGCTATCCAGTTGCAGCTGTCGGCACTTGTGGGCCAGGGTCCGCTTGGGCAGGCCCAGGCTCTCGGCGGCCAGGGTGCGGTTGCCGTCGAAGCGCGCCAGGCGCTGGCGGATCAGCGTCGCCTCGTAGTCGCGCAGCGCCCGGCGCAGGTCGAAGACGTCGTCCTGCTCGGCCGCCGGCGCGACGGCGTCGGCGGCCTCAGCGTCGAGCGGCATCGCAGGCGCCTCGTCGGGCAGCGCCTCGGGGGCGATGTCCTCGCCGTCGCGGGTCATGACGCAGGCGTAGTCGATCAGGTTCCTGAGCTCTCGCACGTTGCCGGGGAAGTCCCGCGCCTCGAGGGCGCGCAGCACCGCGCGCCCCAGGCCGATGTCCTCGCGGCCCTCGCGCTGGCAGAAATCGTCGACGAAGGCCCGGGCCAGGGCCGGAATGTCCTGGCGGCGCTCGCGCAGCGCCGGCAGCGTGAGCGGGAACTGGCCGAGGCGGTAGTAGAGATCGGCGCGGAAGGCGCCCTCGCGGATGCGCCGATGCAGGGGCTGGTGCGTCGCCGCCACCAGGCGCAGATCGACCCGCCGCTCGCTGTCGCCGCCGAGGGGGCGATAGCGTCCCGACTCCAGCACCCGAAGCAGCTTGGCCTGCAGCGCCAGCGGCATGTCGCCGATCTCGTCGAGGAACAGGGTGCCGCCGTCGGCCTGGCCGAACAGCCCCTCGCGGCTGCGCTCGGCGCCCGAGAAGGCGCCCTTCACGTGGCCGAACAGCTCGGCCTCGAGCAGGCTCTCGGGGATGGCCGCGCAGTTGATCGCCATGAAGGGCCCGTCGCTGCGCGCCGAGACCTCGTGCACGCCGCGCGCCACCAGCTCCTTGCCGGTGCCGGTCTCGCCCTGCAGCAGCACCGCCAGGTGGGTCTCGGCGGCGCGCACCAGCTGCTCGCGCAGCGCGCCGATGGCCGGCGAGTCGCCGAGGATCCGCTGGGCGAGGCGCTCGCCGAGGGTACGGCGCCGCGCGCCGTCGTTGGCCTCGGCCAGCGAGTCGCGCAGCCGCGCCTGGTGGCGACGCTCGTCGCTCTGGCGAGCCAGCCAGGCCCAGAGGCGGCACAGCAGCGCCTCGAAGGCCAGGAAGTCGTCGCACTCGGCCAGCGGCGCGAGGCGCTCGGCGGGGCCCGCCAGGGCCAGCACCCCGAGCCACTCGCGCTTGCCGTCCCGCGCGCGAAGCGGACGCACCGACAGCCGCCAGGCCCCCGGCAGCCCGGCAGTGGCCGCCTGGAAGGCGGGATGATCGAGCCGCAGCCGCGCCTCGCCGAGCCCCAGGTCCATCGGCTCGCCGCGGCGGATGGCGTGGGCATAGGGATGGCGGAAGTCGTCGCAGGCCAGCCAGGCGTCGTCATCGTCCTCGCCCAGCCAGCGGCCGCTGGCGTCGAGGAACAGGCAGCGTGCCCAGGACAGCCCCAGCCGCTCGCGCAGCAGCGCGAGCCCGCGCCGGCGCAGTTCCGCCGGCGAGTGGCCCTCGACCAGCCGCAGCGCCTCGGCCATGCCGGCCAGCGCCGGGGCCTCGGCAGGCGCCGCGTCGAGCACGCCGTGATCGCTCACCTCAGCCGACCTCCGCGGTGAAGCCGTGCTCGTCCACGCCCAGCGCCACGCGGCTCACCGGCTCGCGGCGCGCCATGCGCTCGAGCAGCGCCCGGGACACCGGCGGCAGGAGCTCGCCGTCGATCACCGACTCGAGCATCCGTGCGCCGTTCTCGCTGCGGGTGGCGCGCTCGCAGATCGCCTCGGCCAGCGCCGGTGCCAGCACCACCTCGGCCTGGCGGTGGCGATCGCGGATGCGGCTGGCCAGGGTCTCGAGCTTGGCGCCGACGATGTCGTGGAGGATGTCCCGCGACAGCGGCAGATAGGGCACCACCTCCATGCGCGCCAGCAGCGCCGGCTTGAAGAAGTCGGACAGCACCGGGTAGAGCGCCTCGTCCATCGCCGCGCGGTCGTCGGCGTGGCGTACGATGGCGTCATAGCCGAGGTTCGAGGTCATGAAGAACAGCACGTTGCGGCAGTCGATGGCGCGCCCTTCCCCGTCGGCCAGCTCGCCCTTGTCGAACGCCTGGTAGAACAGGTTGAGCACGTCCGGGTGGGCCTTTTCGACCTCGTCGAGCAGCACCACCGAGTAGGGCCGCTGGCGGATCGCCTCGGTCAAGAGGCCGCCCTCGCCGAAGCCCACATAGCCGGGCGGCGAGCCGATCAGCCGCGAGACGGTGTGCTTCTCCTGGTACTCGGACATGTTGATGGTGGTCAGGAACTGGCGGCCGCCGTAGAGGCTCTCGGCGATCTGCACCACGGTCTCGGTCTTGCCCACGCCGCTGGGGCCGACCAGCAGGAAGGCGCCCAGCGGACGCCCGGGGCGACGCAGGTCGGCGCGGGCGGTGAGCAGGTGGCGGTGCAGGCGCTCGACGGCCAGGTCCTGGCCCTTGATCAGCCGGCCCAGCTCCTCGGGCAGCTCGGTGAGGCGCGCCAGCTCGTCGCGGGTCATGCGCTCCACCGGCACCCCGGTCCAGTCGCCGATCACCTGGGCGATCTGGGCCTCCTCGACGCTGGGATTGACCAGCGAGAACTCGCGCTGCAGCGCCTCGAGGCGGGCCTCGTGCTCGGCCAGCGCGGCGGTGCGGCGAGCGCGCGCCTGGTCGGCGCTCTCGCCAGCCTCGTTCTCGACTCTCGTCTCGTGGTTCTCTCCGTCGCTGGCGCCGTCGAGCAGCTCGCGATGCAGGGCCAGGATGGCATCGACGCACTCGCGCTGTTCGCGCCAGGCGGCCTCCAGGGTCTCGCGCTCCTCGTCCAGCCGCGCCAGCCGCTCGGCCAGGGCGTCGCGATGGGCGGCGTCGGGATGGCGGCCGAGCAGCGCCTCGCGCTCGAGCTGGTCGTGCTCGCGCCGGGCGGCCAGCTGCTCGCTCATCAGGTGGCTGAGGCGGCGCGGCGGCGTGTCCAGGGCCTGGGCCAGCCGGGTGCCGGCGGTGTCGAGCACGTCGATGGCCTTGTCGGGCAGCTGGCGGCCGGCCAGGTAGCGGGCCGAGAGCTCGGCGGCGGCGCGCAGGCCGCTGTCGCCGATCAGCACGCCGTGGGTCGATTCGTAGACGTCGCGCAGGCCGCGCAGGATCATCAGCGCCTGCTCCACGTCCGGCTCGCCCAGGGCCACCGGCTGGAAGCGCCGCGACAGCGCCGGGTCCTTCTCGATGTGCTTCTTGTACTCGCGCCAGGTGGTGGCGGCGATGGTGCGCAGCTCGCCGCGGGCCAGCGCCGGCTTGAGCAGGTTGGCGGCGTCGGCGCCGCCCTCGGCGTTGCCGGCGCCGATCAGGGTGTGGGCCTCGTCGATGAACAGCAGCGTCGGCACGGCCGCGTCCTTGACCTCCTCGATCACCGCCTTGAGGCGCTTCTCGAACTCGCCCTTGACCGAGGCCCCGGCCTGTAGCGCGCCGAGGTCGAGCGACATCAGCTCCACGCCGGAAAGCGCCGCGGGCACGCGGCCCTCGACGATGCGCGCCGCCAGGCCCTCGACCACGGCGCTCTTGCCGACGCCGGCCTCGCCCACCACGATCGGGTTGTTCTTGCGCCGGCGCCCGAGGATATCGAGCATCTGGTCGATCTCGGGGTCGCGGCACAGCACCGGGTCGAGCTCGCCGCGGCGCGCCTGCTCGGTGAGCGAGGTGGCGAAGCGCGAAAGCGCGCTGTCGTCGCCGCTTGCGCCGCGGGCCGCCGCCGGCCGCTCGCTCTCGCCCTCGGCGGCACTGGCGGCCTCGGCGGACTCGCGGGTCAGGCGGGCGAAGTCGCGGCGCAGCCGTTCGCGGTTGATGCCGGCCAGCAGCCGCTCGCCGCGGGGGCCCAGGTAGCGCCCGGCGTGATGCAGCAGGGCGGTGAAGATCACCCCGGTGCGCAGCTCGCGGTGCCCGAACTCGGTGCTGGCCAACAGCCAGGCGTCCTGCAGCAGCTCGACCAGCAGCGGCGAGAAGCTCGGCGTGGCCACCTCCAGGTCGCGCGGCGGCCGGGCGTCCTCGGTGAGCGCGCGGCGCAGCGCCTCGGGCTCGATGTCCTCGGCCTCGAGCAGCACCCGCAGGTCGCACAGCGGCTGGTCGAGGCCGGCCAGCAGCAGGTGGGACACGCCCACCTCCGGCGCCTGCTGCTCGGCGCACAGCGTCGCGGCCCCTTCCAGGGCCTGGCGGGCGATGGCGTTGAGTCGGCCGATCAGTGCCGGTAGCTCTACCCTGAGCATGGTGTCTCCCTCGATATCGTAAGCAAGCGGTGATTCGACCCGCCCGGCGGCTAGTCGATGATGCGTTCCAGCAGCAGGCCGACCTGGTCGGCCTGCTCGCCCAGCGTCCACGAGAAGCCGATGTAGACCAGCGCCATGGCCAGCGCGAAGAGCGCGAAGATGCCCCACAGCGGCAGGCCGTCGCCCTGGCGGCGCGCCGCGGCGAGCACGTTGTCCAGCGGGCGGGTCAGGCTGTCCTCGCCGGGCTCGTCGAGGGCCACCAGCTGGTCGCCCAGCTCGCGCAGGATCTGCTCGTATTCCTCGCGGCCGTGGGGCATGACCTTGTAGCGGCCCTCGAAGCCGAGGCACAGGCACAAGTAGATGAAGGCCAGCAGGTCGCGATAGCGGCGCGGCTCCTGGCGCAGCCGGGAGAGGATCGAGAAGACCTTCTCGCCGCCCCAGGTCTCGTTGTGGAAGCGCGCCAGCAGCGAGTGGCCGGCCCACTGGCTCTGCTGGCCCCAGCCGGTGCTCATCACCGCCTCGTCGATGAACGAGCACAGCACGTAGCGATAGGCCAGCAGCGTCGGCCGGTCGTAGCCCTGCTCGGTGAGCTCGACCTCGATGGCGACGATCTCGTCGACCACCTGGCGGTAGAGCTGGTCGATGTCATCGAGCCGGTCGAGCTGGCGGACCCGCACCACCATGCCCAGCAGCGAGCTGGCGGCGTCCACCAGCGGGTTGAGGCTGTGGCCGCGCAGCCGGAACCAGTAGTCCTCGTCGGCGTCCAGGTGGTTGGCATGGCTGTGGATCAGCCGCTCGAGGCCCTGGACGTCGATGCTGTCTTCGTGGCGACGCGCGTCGTCGCGAGTGGCGAGATCGTTCATGGCTTAGCTCCTGATCGCCCAGAACTGCATTTCCAGCCCCGGGAAGTCGCCGGCGACGTGGAAGGCGAAGCCGCTGGCGCCGTTGAGCATGCTCCAGGCCTCGCTCTGACGGTCGAGGCGGAAGTAGGTGTAGCCGGCATGGAACGGCAGCTGGCGCGGCGCCACCGGCAGCGGCTCGAGCGGAATGCCCGGCAGCTGCAGGCTGATGAGGTCGCGGATGCGCTCGACGCTGGCGACCTTGGTCTGCTGCACGAACAGCTTGCGCAGGCGCTCCGGCGGCAGGTCGGCGCGCACCGCGAGGATGAAGTCGGCGTCCTCGAGCAGGCTGCGGTCGGCCACGGTGGCGACCTTGAGCCCGTAGCGCCGCGACTGCAGCTGGATGGCCATGGCGCGCGGCTCGAGCACCGTGGACAGCGACTGGCGCAGGCTCTGCATCAGCGGCCGGAAGGCGGCCTCCGGGCGGTCGTGGTCGTAGGCCGGAAACTCCGGCGGCAGCCGCGACTCGGCGGTGAAGGTGGTCAGCTCGCAGCAGGTCTCGTGCATGTCGGCGTAGAGCCGTTCGGGATGCAGATGGCCGAGCCGGGCCAGGTGCTGGAAGCGCGGCTGGGCGCGGTTGAGCGACTGCAGCAGCATGAAGTCGGCGACGTCGGCGACGCCGGACTGGTTCGGCGTCGACAGGCGCTGGGCCAGGTTGCGCGCGCGCTCGCGCATCAGCCCGGCCATCTCGCCGACGAAGCGCTGCAGCACCGGCGCGGCCTGGACGTTGAGCAGGGTCGGCAGGAAGGCCTCGTCGAGCACCAGGCTGCCGTCGGGGCGCCGCTCGAGGATGCGCGCCACCGCCAGGCAGGCGTAGGCGCTGCGGTCTTCCTGCTCGAGCAGCAGCCGCGGGGCGACACGGGCCAGGTCCAGGTCGGCGATGTCGCCGACCCGGGAATGCAGGTCGCGCACGCCGCGGGGCTCGGCGCGATAGCGCGAGGCCAGCGACGAGGCCTCCCAGCTCACCTCGGCCACGCCGTCGGTGGCCAGCGGCACGCCCAGGTAGACCACCTGGTTGGCCACCGAGGCGTCGTCGATCTCCAGCGCCGGCGGCTCCAGGTCGTCGTCGGGCAGGTGGAAGGGCGTGCCGTCCGGCATCACGCCGCTGGCCCGGCTCAGGGCGATGCGCCCGAAGCTCAGGTACTCGGCGTTGAGCTCGAGGGTCAGGAAGCCGTGCAGGTAGCCGCCGACGCCGCGCAGGCGGGTGTCGACCAGCCCCTGCAGGCTGCGCTGCTGCTGCTGGAAATGCTGGGGCTTGATGAACAGTCCCTCGCTCCAGACCACGGGATTGCGACTGGCCATCAGGTCTCCTTCCTCAGCGCGGCCTCGCGCTCCATCAGTTGCACCAGCAGGTGGTAGTCGCGCCCCTGGGCGTCGATCTTCACGACCTTCTTCCACTGCGCCTGGTTGGGGTCGGCGTAGAAGGCGATGATGCCGATGTAGCGGGTGTCTTCCTCGACCTCGAAGGGCTCGTAGAACTTGAACTGGCCGGGCAACAGGGTGAAGTCGTCATGGGCCAGGTAGTTGGTGCCGAGCGCCTGCTCGAGGTCCTCCTGCAGCTGGCGATGGTCGGCCGACATCAGCATCGAGTCGTCCTTGAGCTGCAGGATCTGGAAGCGCAGCGGCGTGCCCGCGCCCTCGACGTTGGGGTTCATGTCGTCGGTCGCCAGCATGCTCAGGTCGACCCGCGACGGACGATCCTCCGGATAGCCGACCGGGATCGAGGGATCCTTGATCACCTCGTAGGTCTTGCCGGCGGCCTCGAAGGTGGAGGCGCAGCCGGTCAGCATCGCCAGCGCAGCGACCAGCGCCAGGCCCCGCGCCAGCGGCGCGACCCCGGCCGTGCGGGGGATCATGCTCCCTCCCGCTGCTGGCGGCGCACCGACTGGTCGTAGGCCTGCTCGAAGACCTCCCAGAACAGCTTCTCGAAGCCCTGCTGGCGACCGGAGTTGAGCTCCTGGTAGTAGTGGCGATACATCTCCCAGGCCCAGCCGTCCTCGTCCTCGCCCTGGCGGCCGGCGCCGCGGTAGGCCTGGAAGCGACGCAGCAGCGCATCCGGCGAGAAGGCGTCGAGGATCGAGCGCAGCGCGCTGCCGATGGCCTCTTCCACCGCCGCCTGGTGCTGCTGCTGGTGCTCGAGGCACTCGGCCACCGCCGCCGGCGCGGACAGGTGCACGGGGCTGCGCTGGGCGGCGAACAGGGTGGTCAGGGTCTGCTCGTAGGACTGGCCGAGGCGCAGCGGGTTGTCCTCGATCGGCTGCAGGCGCCGGTCGCGCAGCGGATAGCGGCTGCCGTCATGGACCCGGTGCAGCGCCAGCAGGCCATCCACCGTGGCCTTGAGCGTGCGCCCGGCCTCCTCGAGGAAGGCGTGCTGCTCGGCGCTGTCGCGGAAGCGCAGCTCGCCGCCGAGGGTGGTGAGCAGCGGCGAGGCGCCGACGTGGCCGACCTCCCCCGCCGCCGGTTCCTGCCAGCGATCCTCGAGCTGCTCGCCGACCGAGCGTTCCAGATCGTTCAACAGCCGTTCGTCCATGTCGGGTTCCTCGTTGCGTCGGTTACTCGGCGCGGCCGTCAGGCCCGCCGCGCCGCCCTGCCCGTCCAGGGCATCGAGCAGTTGGTGATGATCGTCCGCGCCGACCATGGGGTCGTCGGCCAGCGCGGCCATGGGGTCCTGGTGGCGCCGCGCGGGAGAGGCCTCGCCCAGCGCCTCGAGCGGATCGTGCTGGGCCCGCGGCGCGGCGGCCTCGGCGGGCAGGATCTCGGTGGCCTCGAGGGTCTCGTGCTCGTCGTCGACCAGGGTCGCCAGCGGCTGCACGCCGGCGGCGTCGGCCTGGCGGTCGCCCAGGTGCACGCGCAGGTGGTACTCGCCCACCTGCAGCTCGTCGCCGTCGCGCAGGGCCACCCGGCGCTCGCGACCGATCGGCAGCGTGGCGTGGTTGACGAAGGTCTGGCCGCTGCGGTCGATCAGGCAGAAGCGACCGTCCAGGCGCTGGATCTCGGCGTGGCCGGGCCGCACCCTGCCGGCGTGGTCCTGCAGCAGCCAGTCGTCGGCCGTCGCACTGCCCAGGGTGCCGCCGGCCGCCGGGAAGACATGACTGCTGGTGGAACGGCCCTCGAGCCGTTCGCTGTTGGTGACCACCAGGGTGATGGCCTGCTGCTGGGAGAGCGTCGCGTTCATGGGTTCACCGTGTCATCTGAATGCGTACCCGACGGCGCCGGGCCGTGGCGTGGGCCTCGGGCTGCACGAAGGTGGTCCAGCCCAGCTGGCAGCTGCCCCCCTCCCCCAGGCGCATGGGTGTGACTTCGCTTTCCAGGAGCTCGAGCTCCAGGTCGTAGGCCAGGGGCTCGCGCAGCACGAACTCCATCAGGGTGCGCAGCGCCTGGTGGTCGCGGCCGTCGGGCAGGAAGTCGCGGAAGCGCTCCAGGTCGAGGCCGTGCAGGCGCAGCGCGAACTTGCCGCTGATATCGTCGACCCGACTGCCGGCGATCATGTCCTGGCCCAGGGTCGAGGCCCCCAGGCCGGTGCGGGTGCGCTGGTCGGGGGGGATCTCGACCCGCCGATGCACCCAGCTCTCGACCTCGACGCCGTCGAGGTCGAAGCAGTGGCCGACGATGCCCGCGACCACGTCCGGCGAACGCGAGCGACCGGCCAGCAGGCCGGCGTAGGCCAGCATCTTGCTCCAGTTGATCGGCGTCTCGCCGCGCAGGCGGTCGTCGGCCAGGCCGACCAGGGCGAAGATCGCCGCCGAGAAGCCGTCCGCCGCGCCGTCCTGGTAGCGCACGTGGTGGCGATACTTGCGCCAGCCGCGATGCAGCAGCGACAGCACCCGGTGGTTGAACAGGTTCAGGAAGTCGCCGGCCGCGCCCTCGCGATGCGCCTCGGCATGGGCCATCGCCTCGAGGTAGTAGCCCGGCAGCGGCGACTGGGCGCCCTGCAGCCCCAGGAAGCTGACGCGCATGTCGTAGTGGCCGGCCGGGCTCGGCGTCAGCGAGAGGATGTCGCTGCCCGGGAAGCCCAGCGAGGCCGAGGCCTGGAAGCGCACGCGCTCGCCGGCCGGGTCGGCCTCGCGGTCGCCCTCGAGGTCGTCGCCGTGATGCCGGTGGAGCAGCTCCACCAGCTGATAGAAGTCGTAGCGCCGGGCCCCGTCGACCAGGGGAGCGAGCGCTACATCAGGGGCTGCTGGCCCGGCTGCAAGGTCCATGCGTAGCGCTCGCGGTTATGAAGATTGATGACGTGCAGCTCGTGGAACGAGTTGATGCTGGCGTACAGCGAGAAGAACCGGGCCAGCACGCTGGCGAACAAAAACAGGCTGCCCTCGTCGCCGAAGGCCTCCTGGTCCAGGGTCATCTCGGAGCGCAGCCCGCGCACCGGCAGGCCGCGATGCAGCCGGTCCACCGGCTGGGTCTGGATGTCGACGATGCCGGCCAGGCGCTTCTGGGCGATGCGCTCGGCCTGGCGGTCGACCAGGGCGCGGAAGTCGTAGACCCGCAGCACCGAACACAGGGCGTCGCGGTCGAGCAGCGACAGGTAGTTCAGCGACAGGTTGGAGATCAGCGTCCACAGCAGGCTGCCGTCCAGGGTCGGCCGCATGGCCGGGGTCGGCCGGGTGATGTTGCGAAACTCGGCGAAGGCCGGGCTGTCCTCGGTGGGCACGCAGACGTCGCCCACGGTCAGCCGCTCGGGCAGCTCGCGGTTGCTGCAGGTGAGGCTCAGCGAGATGGTCTCGCGCAGCCCCAGGCAGGCCTGCTCGTCGCCGCGCACGAAGGAAATGTCGTGATCGAAGCCGTCGCCGCGCAGGCTGTCGCGGACCCGCACCCGGTAGTAGCGGGCCTCGCGGCCGCGATCGCGCTCGATCTGGTGCTCGAAGCTCTCGAACGGCACGTAGCGGCGCGGCTCGCCGCGGATGCGGCCGGTCTCGCTCTCCAGCCAGCCGTCCACGGCATCGACGCTGAACACCTCGTAATGGGCGGGGAAGCGGCTGCTGGGGCGGATGCGATAGGCGCTGTGCTCGCCGCCGAGATCGACCGGGTCGGCGTCGTGCTCGAACAGGTTGATCGCCGGCGTGCAGTACAGCGCCAGGCTCTCGTCGCCGACCCGGGCATCCGCCGGCAGGGTGCGCGAGAAGGTGAAGCGCAGCGTGAGGCGCTGGGCCGGGCGCGACGGCAGGAAGTCGCCGAGCCGCTGCAGGTCGAAGAACTGGAAGGCCTCGGGGAAGCACAGGTATTCCTGCAGGATCCGGTAGCCCTGGTAGACGTTGCGCGGGTACGGCAGCAGGGCATCCTCGGCGGCGAAGCCCACCGGCGCCATCAGCCGCGTGGGCAGCGCCATCGGCTGGCCGTCGACCTCGAGCTCGATGCCGGCCAGATAGTGGCTCAGCCACAGGTAGAGGGTGCGCGCCGTGTAGCCGCTGCCGCCGAGGTGCAGGCGCAGGTCGCCCACGCCCAGGGCGTCGAGCGGCTGGTCGCTGTGCACCGCCAGGTCCAGCTCGACCACCGAGGCCTCGCGGGAGTGACGCGCCGCGACGCCGTCGTGGGCCAGCGGATAGAGCGTCAGCTCGTGGCAGGTGCGAAAGCCGCAGGCGGTGCCCTCGACCTCGCGGCTGGACAGGCTGGTGCCGCGGGGCACCGGCTGGGCGGCGCTCAGGCCGTGCCAGTGCGGGGTGAACTGCACCATCGTCATGCTCGGCACCGGGCGCAGGTAGTTGGGCCACAGCATGCCGATCAGCGAGTGGGTCAGCTCGGGGAACTCGTCGTCGACCTTCTCGCGCAGCCGACCGGACAGGAAGGCGAAGCCCTCGAGCAGGCGCTCGACATCGGGGTCGGTGCTCTGCTCGGACAGGAAGCGGCTGAGCCCGGGATTGCCTTCGGCGAATTCCCGTCCCTGGCGCTTCAGGAAGTCCAGTTCGTCCCGGTAGTAGCGGTTCAGCATGTCGGCCTCAGTTCAGGCACTGGTAGCGCTTGTCGTTGAGCAGCAGGTCGATGGTGGTCTGGGTCGTGTCGCGCCCCAGGTCGAGGATGGCCAGGACCTGGAAGCGCAGCTGCAGCGGATTGCCCTCGTTGGGCAGGGTCTCGACCTGGACACGGCGGACGCGCGGCTCGTAGCGCTCGATGCACTCGCGGATGGCGCGCTCGACCTTGAGTTCGAGGTCGAGCACGCCGAGCGTGGCGTCGTTGAAGTCGAGCAGACCCAGGTCCGGGGCACATTCGCTGTGCCCCGGATGGCTGTTGAGCAGGTCGACCAGATGGCGCTTGATCGAGGCCAGGGTGGCCTCGACCGCCGCATCGCCCTCCGGCACGGGCCGCGCCGGGGTCGACAGGCGCTCGAACAGCCGGGCGCCGAGCGGGCCGCTTCGATCCCTGATGGCGGTCATGGCGTCAGTCCTTGTCGAGGCGTCCCACCAGCGACAGCTCGAAGTTGGCACCCATGTACTTGAAGTGCGGACGCACCGCCAGCGACACCTGATACCAGCCCGGATCGCCCTCGACGTCGGACACCTGCACCGAGGCGGCCCGCAGCGGGCGGCGGCTGCGCACGTCGGCCGGCGGGTTCTCCTGGTCGGCGACGTACTGGCGAATCCAGGTGTTGAGCTCGCGCTCGAGATCCTGGCGCTCCTTCCAGGAGCCGATCTGCTCGCGCTGCAGCACCTTGATGTAGTGGGCCAGGCGATTGACGATGAACACGTAGGGCAGCTGGGTGCCGAGCTTGTAGTTGGTCTCGGCCTCGCGCCCTTCCGGGGTGTTGGGGAAGGTCTTGGGCTTCTGCACCGAGTTGGCGGAGAAGAAGGCGGCGTTGTCGCTGCCCTTGCGCATGGTCAGCGAGATGAAGCCTTCCTCGGCCATCTCGAACTCGCGCCGGTCGGTGACCAGCACCTCGGTGGGAATCTTGCTCTGCACCTGGCCCATGGCCTCGAAGGTGTGTACCGGCAGGTTCTCCACCGCGCCGCCGCTCTGCGGGCCGATGATGTTCGGCGCCCAGCGGTACTTGGCGAAGCTGTCGTTGAGGCGCTCGGCGAGCAGATAGGCGGTGTTGCCCCACAGGTAGTGATCGTGGCTCTCGCTGACCGATTCCTCGTAGTGGAACGACTTGACCGGGTTCTCCACCGGGTCGTAGGGCGTGCGCAACAGGAAGCGCGGCGCGGTGAGGCCCAGGTAGCGGGAATCCTCGGACTCGCGCAGGCTGCGCCAGCGGGCGTACTTGGGCCCCTCGAAGATCGCCTTGAAGTCCTTGATGTTGGGCAGCTCCTCGAAGCTGTCGATGCCGAAGAAGCTCGGCGCCACCGAGGACAGGAAGGGCGCGTGGGACATGGCGCCGACCGAGGCGGTGTACTGCAGCAGCTTGATGTCCGGCGTGGAGGGCGTGAAGTCGTAGTGACCGATCATCGCCGCCACCGGCTCGCCGCCGAACTGGCCGTACTCGGCCGCGTAGACGTGCTGATAGAGCCCGCTCTGACTGATCTCCGGGGCGAACTCGAAGTCGTCGAGCAGCTCTTCCTTGGTGGCGTGCAGCACGTTGAGCTTGATGTTCTCGCGGAAGTCGGTGCGATCGACCAGCAGCTTGAGGCCGCGCCAGGCCGACTCCAGGTGCTGGAACTGCTGATCGTGCAGGATCTCGTCCACCTGATGGCCGATCTTGCGGTCCAGCTCGACGATCATGCGATCGACGACCGACTTGTTGACCTGCTGGTCATCGTCGCTCTTGAGCAGTTCGCCGATGAAGGCGGCCACGCCCTGCTTGGCCACGTCGTAGCCTTCGTCGGCCGGGGCCATGCGGGTCTGCGCCATCACCTGGTCGAGCAGGGAGACGTCTTCGGTGCTCTCGGTGGACTGAGCCTGGGACTGGGTCTGGGTCGATTCGGTCATGGTGCGTACCTCGCCTCCGTGCGGGGAATCAGGAATCTTTCGAGGGGGCTTCGTCGTCGAGCAGCTGGAGCTCGCTCAACAGCTGGTCCCGGGCTTCCGGGTTCTCGATCAGCGCCTGCAGGCGCTCGCGGAAGGCCGGCACGTTACCCAGCGGCCCCTTGAGCGCCACCAGCGCCTCGCGCAGCTCGACCAGCTTGCGCAGCTCGGGCACCTGACGCGCCACGCTGTCCGGCGAGAAGTCCTGCAGGGAGTTGAACTCGAGCTCGACGCCCAGCTCGCGGCCGTCTTCCTCGGCGCCCTCTTCGAGACGGTTCGGCACGCTGGTCTGCAGCCCGAGACCGGCCTCGCGCATCACGGACTGGAAGTTGTTCTTGTCCACCGAGACGGCATCACGCTCCTCGATGGGCGTTTCCTCGCCGCCGCCCTTGAAGTCGCCGACCACCAGCAGTTTCTGAGGCAGCTCGGTCTCGGCCTGCTGATCCCCGGTGGCAGGAACGTACTTGATGTTGATGCGCTCTTTCGGCGCAACGGAGCCTTCCTTGGACATGGCGAACCTCTCCCTGCGAATGACGACTCGAACGTGTTTGAACCGCGACGCACCACCTCCGCCTCCAGGCGATGTGAATCGCAGGAGCGGGGATGTGGTGGGCAAATTTCATGTCGGCGAGCGGCCTTGACGAACCACCGACCGCCTTTTGAAGTGCGTGACGCTAACACCCGACAGTGCAGTCCCGCAGCATGCCCCCATTTAGCGACACACCATGTTTCAAAGTGTTTCAGGACTATTTTCGCGCCTAAAAGGCGCTAAAATTCACCATCATTCAGCAAAAGCGCAACAATTAAAATTAGGAATAAACAAGCCTACCGCCATGTAAGAGATGTCTTACACGACGATGATGCGATTGCGTACATGATGCGTCGACGCCGCAGGACACCGAACGAGAAATGAAAATCTATTTCATTGATACAGGGTGCCGACGGCAGGACCAAGACGGTATCGCAGGGCGGGGCAGCATGGCCCGATCGAGCCTCGGCGAGTGACTGCATGGGGGCTGACAAGAGGTCGAGCCATTGAGGGGAAGGCCCGGCTCAGGTACGGCCAGAACGGGAACAGGTGTGCGGGATGCGCGCCCCCATCTGACGCCCAGAGTCGGCCAAGGGCCGCTGAGTCAGCGCTCTCCCCCCTCGGCGCCGAGCATTCGCTGCCGGCCAAGCAGGCGCCTCTCCCTGGAACAGGCGCAGCATGGCATAGGGATCACCTTGTTCGGCGGCTTGTAGGTACCAATCTATGGTCTCCTCGGTTAGATGTCGGGTCCCGTGTGATTGACCACCCGCTTGGTAAATAACTCAGGACGTTTGGCCTGCCATTCCTTCATCACCACAATCGGTGATTGGTGGTGCAGCGCCTTCTGCGGGATGTGGTGATTGTACAGCCACATGTAGCGTTTCAGCGTCTGCTCCAGGTCTTCGCCCGAGGTATAGCGCCGTGTCGCCAACACGTCGCTGATACGGCCATTGAAGCGCTCGACCATGCCGTTCGTCTGAGGCCGCCCTGGCTTGATCAGGCGATGCTCGATGCTATGTGTCTGGCATTCCTGGTCGAACGGGTGGCAGCCGCTGGGCTTGCGTTCACCGGCCCTTGTGAAGCGATCCGTGAAGGATTTGCCGTTGTCGGTGAGCACCGTCTGGACCTTGAAGGGAGCCTTCTCCTTCACCTGCTTCATGAACGCACGCGCATCCTTCGCGGACTGACTGCGCCGGATCTCCAGATAAACCCAGCGCGTGGCGCGGTCGATGGCGACGTACAGGTAGCGTTTCTGCTGCTCATCAGGCATCTGAGGCAGGTGCTTGATGTCGATGTGCACGAAGCCCGGCTCATAGTCCTTGAAGGGTTTGTACCGGGGCTTCTCATCATCGCCAGCGTCCTGCCGAGCCAGTTCCACCAGTGTCGGCACCTCGCGCCGCTTGAGCATGCGATGCAGCCCGGAGCGGGACAAGCGAGGGTTCAAGAATTCCCGTGCCACGACAAGCAGATCATCCAGGCCAAGGCGCAGGAATTCGCGAGCGGCGATGAGCACCTCCTCCTGCTCGGGCGTGAGCGTGGCCAGCAGGTTGTGACGCGTGTGTGACCGGTCATGGACATCATCGCGGTACCGCCAGCGCCGGATGGTCGCGGTGGCGACGCCATATTGGCGGGACAGCTCGCTATCCGTGATGCTGGGGTGGGCTGCCTGGATCTCGGCACGGATCTTCGGTGTCGTCGTCGCTTGCTTATGCAGCTTGATGTCCATGAACCTGCTCCCGAATAAATTGCTGAAGAAGCTCTCTGGCGGCTAGCAGAGGATAACTTCTATAGGCGATTCGATCATCAGGGACCCGACAGTTAGACCTCTGCCTAGCAGGCGAGTCGCTTCACCCAGGTAGTACATGGCTTCCACATCGCCGGCCTCGGCAGCTTGTTCCAGATAGGGCTGCATCTTGATCCACTCGTGCTGGCCCCAGAGACGCATGCCTTCGTCTTTAGCGGCCTGAACCTCGGGCTCGAAGGCCCATGCCGACAGAGGGCATACTAGACATGTAACGAGTAGCAGGGCGGTACACCATGATCGCCGCATCCTAGTAACCAAAACGCGGTGGGAAGTTAGATAAAGGGGGCTCTTTTTCGACCCACTCTCTTGCTAAAATCTTGGCTTGCTCAATTTCTTCAGAGGTTATTTCGTCTTTGTTACGCCTCATTGCACTTTGCGCAGAATGGTTGCTAGTTTCTTCTACCATAGCTAACAGGATTGCCCATCCAAGAACGACGTCTTGCTTATTCTGACACATGTCGATTCCCGCTTCGGAATTAAGCTCTTGCGGATTTAAATAGCACCACCCTATCCCGAAGCGCTCCCCGACATCGCCATGTTCAGAGGCTTTTACAGTCCACTCCCAAGCTTGCTCAGGCTTCTCTTGTTTCTCCAGCACACCTGCTAGGTCACTCATCGCCGGCACATAGCCCTGCTCCGCGGCTTTACGAAACCATTCCTCGGCAGCCTCCAGGCGCCGGGACTCCAGAAAGTACCAGCCCTGACCGCCACGAATATTCATGCCCAGCCGCGTCTGAGCTTCGGGATTGCCCGCTTCCGCCGCTTTTTCCAGCCATTCGACGCCCTCTCCGCTGTCGTCCATCAGGCGATAGATATGGTAGAGCGCCAGCATGGCGTCGGTATCGCCCGCCTCGGCCTTGGGTAGAGTCTCGGCCAGTGCCTTCTCTCGCCAGCCCTCAGCGTCCTCCGGGCATTCGTCACCGGCCACGCAGGCGCCGCCCTGAAACAGGCGCAGCATGGCATAGGGATCACCCTGCTCGGCGGCCTGGAGATACCAGTTCATTGCCTCCTCGGTCAGCCCCATATGACGCAGCCGGTGCACCTCTCCCAAGTAGTACATGGCTTCCACATCGCCGGCCTTGGCAGCGGGCTCCAAATAAGGAATTGTCTCCCTTGAGATACCAAGGCCGTAAAGACGCATGCCTTCTTCCTTGGCGGCTTGCACCTCGGGCTCGAGGGCGGTAGCAATGCCAGGCAGGATCATCAGAATGCTGGCGAGTAAAATATGGGTAAGGCGCATCCTTACGACTCCCGGTAGGTTGCATATGTGCCGCCTGGAGTCGTCACCCGTTGGCAGTGGGTATCGATATCTTTCCCCAAGCGATTGGACGAGTTTCCATAGTCAAGTCGTGCTTGAATGGCAGCCTGACTATTTTTGCCCTCTAGCTCCATAAACTGATCCAGTCGATAACGGTTCTCGCAATAGGCCTGTCCGCGAGCTGCCTTATTATCGCGTCCATTATCGTTACCCTCGGCACCGGCATAATCGCCATCGGCCGACATTCGGGCCACGGCCTTCTCGAACAATCGCTGGGCGGCGCTGCGACGATAAGCCCCATCGCGATACCCCTGCTCTATCCACTCCAGGCATTGAGCAATGGCGATCTGCTGCAGATCGATGGCATCGTCATACTCGTCTCCCTTCATATAGCTCCACAGGCTCGGTCGGGTGGCCAGCACGTTCAGCAGCGGCCCCAAGGCCTCGGGGGGAAGGTGCTGTACCCAAGCGGCCAACTGCTTCCGATCACTCCCCGTACGCCGAACGATTACATAAGCCACCATCTCTGCGCGGTCGCTCTGGGTCAGCTGGTTGTAGAGCCGCCGAATGCCGTCCCGGCCACGTGCCGCCAGCAGCCCCACGTCCAGCAGCGTGGTGGTGGCCAGATAAGTCAACTGACTGATGCTATCGAAGGCGTCCTCATCGACCCAGTCGACGAAGCCATAGTCGTTGTCACGCAGGGCCTGGCCGATCATCATCAGCCAGAGATCCAGCTGCTCGAGGTCCAGCTCGACGGCAATCTTCCCGCCCACCGTGACGCCGGCGAACACCTTGGCCTTGGCGTAGGCCACGAACCGGCCATTGCGAAGCCCCAGCCGGAACCCCAGCTCGGCCCCGATGCCCACGCCGATCTCCCCACCCAGCAAGGTCTGGCCGAGGGTGCGCCACTGGTCCAGGTCGCGCCGCTGCGTCTTGAGGCTGAGCCAATCCTGGTCGGCCAGCTGGGGCAGCTGATGGGTGATATCCTCGGGCGGCTGCCAGCGCATCTCACACTGGCTCTGCAACCCGAGCGTCGCGCCGGCGAAGGCCTTGAGGGTCGCACCTTCGGCTTCGCGCTGCGCCCAATCGACGCCGGTCAACTGCAAGCCGTTCTCATTGAACGCCAAACCGGTCTCGGCACCCAGAGCCACGCTGGCACCGGCAAACCCCTTGGCCACCAATTCCATGCGGATGGAGTAGCATCCCATGCTGCGCCTTTCCCCATCGCGGTTGGCTAGGACCGCGTCGAAGGGAACGGCCTCATCCTCCCCTGGAAGATGCAGGGTGCCCAGGCTGATTTCGCCACGGGCAAGGCTCCAGGTGCCCTTGACCTCCCATTGGAAGCCAGCCTTCACCTCGGCGCCATGATCCTGCCCGGCCTGCCAGCCGCCATTCTGCCTTTCCAGGGTTTCCCGCTGCTTTTTCTCGGTGCCCAACTGACCGCCGCTGCTGCTTTCCACCTCGACGTCGAACAGCTCCAGGCTGGCGTCGCGCTCGAACAGCGTCAGTGATTCGTCAAACTCGTGGGAGAGCGCCTGATTCAGCTCCCCGTGTGGCATCCC
Source organism: Halomonas sp. B23F22_10 (assembly GCF_043496975.1). Classification (NCBI taxonomy): domain Bacteria; kingdom Pseudomonadati; phylum Pseudomonadota; class Gammaproteobacteria; order Oceanospirillales; family Halomonadaceae; genus Halomonas; species Halomonas sp. B23F22_10. Next base: position 134,874 of record NZ_JBIEKF010000006.1, read on the forward strand.
GACCAAGCGCAGCATCTGCGCCTGGGCACTGGCGTCGAACAGGCGCAGGGTCTCGCGAGCCGGGCCGGTGAACAGCATCCGTTGCAGGGCCTCGCCCCATTGCGACCTGGCGCCTTCGTCCTGCAGCGAGGCCACCTCATACGCCTGATCGTCGAGATACCGGAAGAACGCCTCCGGCCGGAAGAACCCAAGGCCTTCATCGAACCACTCGGCCCGCCGCTCGATCTTCTCGCAACCCTGCCCCTCCAGCCATTGCGACAAGGCGGTTTCCGGGGCCTCCCACAACGTGGCCGGCAGTGCCCCGTCCGCCTCCAGTTGGCGATTCAATTGCTGTCGCTCGTCTTCGCTCATGTCTCGCTGGAGCTGATGCAGGCTGAGGTGGCTCAGCGCACGCGCCCCCTGGGGCGAGCTGAACTCGCGCAGGGGAAAATCCTTGCGTACCAGCACATCGATGCTCTGCTTCTCGTACCCCAGCGCATGGCGCTGATCCTCTAGATCGGCCTGCCAGAACAGCACACGCTGCGGCTGCATGGCCGCCACCGCCTGGTTGGCCGTGGCGTAAAGCGCATCAAGCTGTGAGGTCAGATGCTCGAAGCGGCGCCGCTCCTGAGCGAAGAGGTGCATCGGCAGGGAGGCATTACCAGCGGTGGCGGTCGTCCACTCCTCCAACCTGGCCTCGACGTCGTCGTGGATCTCCACCGCTTCCTTGAGCAGGCGGTTGTAGTGATTGAAGGCATCGATGCCGGGATCGAGGTCCGCTCTCGAGGTCTTGAGCGCTGGATCCGCCAAGGCCCACTCGGGAGTGGCGATGCCCAGCGTCGCGAGCGCCACGATACTGTCCCGGTAGGCCTTGATATCCTCGTTCATCAACTCGACGCGCTCGGAGAAGTAGTCGACGAGCGCCGTGCAACGGGACGAGTCCTTGGGAGACATGCTTTCGCAGTCGGCGAGAAAGTCTTGGTATTCCTTGAGGGCTTCCTGGAGGGGGAGCAACTCGCCAGGCTGAGTCACAGAGATAGCGTCGCCCAAGACCCTCGCTCGACAGAGGCGATAGGTTTCCAGCGCCTCGGTGATATCGTCCTCCCAGGGCCCGTAGTAGCGGCTCCCATCGATGACGTAGCCTTGCGCCTGTGCCCGCTCGCTTCCCTTGCGATAGAGCGCATTCAGTTCATCGAGTAGCTGCGTTTCTTCGGGATGTTGAGCCCGCTCATGATAGTAGGAGATCGACACGATCAGCGGGGATACCCAAAACCAGTCAGTCTCGGTCAGGCGTTCGTGCTCGGCCACGCGACGGGCGGCATCCCCCTCGGCCTCTCCGCTAAGCTCGGCCAAGCGACTCAACATGTTACGGCATTGTTGTCGCTCGCCCTCGTTGAGGAAGTTTTCCGGCCGCGCTGGCAAAAAACACTCCATCAAACCGGCGTCATCGTTCAAGTGAACCTGCCGCGCCTCCGGATCTTCCACTGCGACCCAACCCGCTAGCTCGTCTGCCGCTTCATGCAGTGACTCGGCGACGCTCTGCGTCAATAGCCAGAAGGTACCAGTGCCGGTCAGGTAGAGAATATCGGCCCAAGCATCGTCTTCACAGGGATGCGGGGCGGCTTCCTGTATTTCTCCGCCTGCCGGGGGCGGTGGTTCGAAAAGCGGCAACTGAAGCACTTTGCACTCTAGCGACGAGGAGACAGCGGAAGACTCCGCCGCGATCCAGTCACCGGGCTTGGGCCGACCGAACGAGTCCGCCGTTTGATCGTTATCCCTGATCACATCGTCCATGCGTGCGTGTTCCTATCCTGTGCCTGAAGCATCTCGATGCGTTCGCGAAGGGCCTTGACCTTGCGCCAGGCCGGCTGGCCCGAGCCGAGGATCTCGCGGCTTTCCTCGCTCTCGCGCCATGCCGCCCGCTGCACGTAGGGCAGCAGGCCCTCCAGGTGGCGGGCCCGGGTGATGCCGTGGCGGTTGAGCAAGGCCAGCCCTTCCAGCCAGTCGGCGTCGACCTCGTCGAGCCGAACCCCCAGCCGCTCGGCCAGGAACCAGGCCTGGGGGGCCGCCTTCAGCGCCGCCTCCATGTCGGGCGTCAGCCGCCGCGAGGCGTCGAGCGCATCGTTCGTCTCGGGGCGCTGCCAGGCCTGCCAGTGTCCTTGGGGCGTGGGGCTGGCGAGTTCGCCGAGCGGCGCCAGCACATGCGCCAGCGTCGCGGGCTCAGCGCTGGCCAGCAGGGCGGTCAGGGCCACCGGATCCTGCAGGTTGACCAGCGACTGCCCCCCATGCGGATCGTCCCAGACGAACAGGCCCTGCAGGTGGGCGACCAGCTCGGCAAAGGGTGTCGTCGGTAACGGCTGACAGCACCAGCCCAGGCGGCGTTCCCGACACAGCGCCTCGCCGACGCGCCAGGCGTCGCTGCCGGCCTCGAGCCACAGCGCCCAGGGGCCGGCCTCCTGCAGCGGGGCCAGCGGCGTGACGGCGAACAGCGGCACGTGTTCATGGATACCCTCATGGCCCAGCAGTGCGCGGCTCGCCTCGGAGGCGCGGCGCTGGTCGAGGACCATCACCAGGGGGCGTTCGGTCGACAGCCAGGCCTCGGGCTCGCCGCTGAGGTAGGCCCGCTCGGGCAGGCGCGCTAGCCAGCCATGCATGGGCAATCCTCCCGGCTGCACTGGGTCTCGCTGATCTTGCCGCACAGTGGCATCAACGCCGCTTCCGAGAGCTTGTAATCGAGCAGCGGAGGCAGCGCGATGGGGGCGATCGCTTCATGCACCTCCGGCTCGGCATGGCCGGGCCGCAGCGGCGCCTGGGCGCCCTGCCCGGTGCCGCTGCCGGGACTGCCGCCGGCGTTCACCTTGATGCTGGGGCCGACGATGGTGATGCCGCCGCCGTCGATCTTGAGGAAGCTGCCGCCGGCCTTGAGGGTCAGCTCGCTGCCGGCTTCCATTACCACCTTCTGGCCGGCCTTGATGTGCAGCTCGCGGCCGCTCTCGGTGAGCCAGGCCTGGCCGGCGCTGAGGTGCAGGCTGCCGTCGATGGTCAGGTGCTGGGCGCCGTCGCTCTTCTCGCGCCGCTCGCCGTGCACGCTGTGGTGGTCGTCGCGATCGATCTCGGCGATGCGGTCGCGCTCAATCTTGAGATCGCTGTCGCGGCGGATCTCCTCGGTGCGGTCGTTCTCGGTCAGCAGTTCCAGGTCCTTCTGGGCGTGTACCCAGATCTGCTCCTGGTCGTGCTGGTCCTCGAAGCGCAGCTCGTTGAAGCCCTCGCCCTGGTGGGTCTGGGTGCGCAGCACGGTGCGCGTCTTGTGCTCCGGCAGCGAATACGGCGGCGTATTGACCGCGTGGTAGGTGCGCCCGGTGATCAGCGGCTGGTCCGGGTCGCCCTCCAGGAAGGAGACGATCACCTCGTGGCCGATACGCGGGATCGCCATCATGCCGTAGCCGCCGCCGGCCCAGTCCTGGCTCACGCGCAGCCAGGCGCTGGCGGTCTCGTTGGGCTCGGCGTAGCGGTCCCAGGGGAACTGGCAGCGCACCCGGCCGTGCTCGTCGCAGTGGATCTCCTCGCCCTCGGGGCCGACCACGAAGGCGACCTGGGGGCCGTCGATGCGCGGCTTGGGCCGGGGTTCGGGGCGCCAGGCGGCGTCGTCCGGGGTCAGGCTCAGGGTGTTGTGGTAGCGGGTCATGGCTTCCGAGCCTGTCTTCCCACCTTGGCCCCGCAGGCCTTGCGCCTGAGCGGCATCTTCCTCGAGGGCCTGGGGCTGCTCGCCCTGGTGGACCACCTTGATGACCTGCCAGCCGCGATTGAACTCGGCCACGTCATGATCGGCCAGGGTGAAGCGCGCGCCCGGAGCCAGTTCCGGCAGATCGCTCTCGCCGTCGAGGGTCAGGGCGTCGTGGCGCAGGTGCTCGAGCCGGTGGCGGGTGAAGGCCCGGCCCGAGGCGTCGGCCTTGTAGCGGCCCGGATAGTCGTAGTGCTCGTAGTCCGTCCGCTGCGAGTGGGCGTCCAGCCCCGCGGCTTCCCGATCGTGCAGCTGAGCCTGATGTAACTGTGAATAGGCCGGCTGCTTGAACGAGTAGTCCTTGAGCTGGGCCCGGGCCGGGCGCACCCGAGCGGTCTGGGTCAGCCGCCGCAGGTGGCGCTGGGGCGGCGTGCCGCCGGCGCGGTGATGATAGCGGCGCTCGCCGAGGCCGGTGAGCACCTGGGGGTCGTCGGCGAACACCAGCCGGTGGGCGCCGAGGTCCGCATCTTCGAATTCATGGAAATAGAACAGTCCTTCCTCGGCGGCCAGGCGCTCGAGGAACTCGAGGTCGGTCTCGCGATACTGCACGCAGTACTCGCGCTCGGCCGGCTCGCGGGTCACCGCGAAGGCCACGTCGGTCAGGCCGCGCTCCTCGCACAGGGTGTTGAGGATGGTCAGCGGCGAGACGCGCTGGAAGATGCGCGAGTTCTGGCGCAGCGAGAGCCGCCACAGCGAGGGGCGGATCACCACCTCGTAGAAGCTGCGGCGATGGCCGCGGTCGCCGCGGCCGAATTCGGCCACGATGCCGTGGACCCGGCGCTGGGCCACGCCGTCCTGCCACACGGTCAGGCTCGCCGGTCGATCGAGCAGCGATGCCGACGAGAGGTCGGCGGCCCGGCTGGCGAAGCGCACCCGCAGGTGGAAGGGCGCCGAGAGCGCCTCTTCATGGGTGAAGTCGACGACGGCCAGGTCGGCCCTCTCGGCCCCCGCGAGGCTGAGGGTGAACTGCAGTCCATTGGCCTGGGTCATGGCATCCCTCCTGGAGGCCGTGTCCGTTCCTTGGGTCACCGGCCGCGAAGGGCCGGCGAAAGGGGTAGGTTACGCGAGTGCGGCGCCGACACAAGTCGAACGGCGGCATGGCTCAGGGCTCGCCTGACGGACGAGAACGACCAGCGCTGAGACATGCCGCCGCCAGGGCCGAGGCCCTGGCGACGAAGACGGTGCCCGCCGGCGCGAGCATGGGCGGGGCACCGCCGGGGCGCGAGGCGATCAGGCCTCGATCGGGGCGCGCCAGTCGTCGGAACCGGAGGTGCCGGCGACGGTGTGCTCCCAGTCGATCTTGCGGTAGGCCAGGGACACGTCCATCAGCTGGGTGAACTCGGAGCTGTTGGAATCCTGGGCGTGGGGCATGCGCAGGTTGATGTCGACGATGGTGGCGTCGGTCAGCGAGGTGGTGAAGAAGTGCTCCTGCTTGCCCTCGACGGAGGTGCGGTACCACTTCAGCTCGACGTTCGGCAGCATCTCGCCGGAGGCCAGGGCGTTGTACATCAGCGGCACGGCCTTGTTCAGGGCCACGGTGAAGATGAACGGCTTGTGGGCGCGCTGGCCGGCGGGCTGGCCGGACTGCGGGTCGGTCGGCACGGTGACGATGTGCTTGAATTCCTGCACCAGCATCTGGTCCTCGTGGCCCTCGACGTAGATGTTGCCGACGGACTCGGGGGTGAAGGCACCGGCGGTGATGTTGCCCTGGGTCTGGCCTTCGATGCTGATATAACACGGCGTAGGCATGTGTCTGCTCCTTGACGATGAATGACGATGTCCGATGGACGTCTATAAGGAGCATGTCTGGGGCCACAACACACACACCCATTTAAAATCAGTCTGTTATGAAAAAATCGCCGCGCAAGACTCACTATGGTTAGGCAAGATCTTGCCCGGATCGAGCAAGAAGTTGCCCAGCGGGCAAGAAGTTGCCTGGCCCTCTCAGGCTCCGCCGGATCCACTCAGGCCCTTGGCGTGGCGAAGGCCATCACCTCGGCCACGCTCGCCCTGCCCTGCGCCAGCTGGAACAGGCGATCGAGCCCCAGGGCCACGCCGCTGCCCGCCGGCATGCCGGCCTCCAGCGCGGCCAGCAGGCGCTCGTCGACGTCGACCTCGGCCAGGCCGGCGGCGCGGCGGGCGGCGTTGTCCTCCTCGAAGCGGGCGCGCTGCTCCGCGGCGTCGGTGAGCTCGTCGTAGCCGTTGGCGAGCTCGAGGCCGTGCCGGTAGACCTCGAAGCGCGAGGCGACCCACTCGCCGTCCTCCGGGTCTTGGTGGCGCCTGGCCAGCGCCGCCTGGCTGGCCGGGTAGTCCACCACCACGTCGATGCCATCGCGGCCCAGGTGCGGCTCGATGGACAGGCTGATCAACAGGTCGAGGCAGTCGTCGCGCGAGGCCGTGGCCATGTCGAGCCCGCCGGTCTCGGCGGCCCGGCGGCGCAGGGCATCGAGCGGTTCGCGAAAGGGATCGAGCCCGAGGTGTTCGCGAAACAGCTCGCGGTAGCGACGACGGCGCAGCGGGCCGGGATCGGACGGCAGCACCCGGCGGATCAGGGCATCGGTCTCGGCGATCAGGCCGTCCAGGTCGAGGCCCGGGCGGTACCACTCCAGCATGCTGAACTCGAGGTTGTGGCGCCCGCCCACCTCGCCGTCGCGGAAGCTGCGGGCGATCTGGAAGATCGGCCCGCTGCCGGCGGCCAGCAGCCGCTTCATGTGGAATTCCGGCGAGGTCTGCAGCCACAGCCGCTCGCGACCGGCCGGCGTCACCGCCTCGCAGCACAGCGAGGCCAGGTGCACGTCGGTGCTGCCGCCATGGCCGAGCACCGGCGTCTCCACCTCCCACACCTCGCGCTCGGCGAAGAAGGCCCGCACCTCGGCCATCAGCCGCGCCCGCTCGCGCAGCGTCGCGATCTCGGCGGTGGGCCGCCAATCAATGGTCATCGATCTTTCTCCACAAACGACAAAGGCCCCGGCGTAGGGGCCTTTGTAGAATACCTTGTTACTTGAGCGATCCACCGGCAACGCGGCTTTCCCGAGGGCAGGCCTTTGCGGAGGCGCTGCGACCCCTCCCTGGGCGCTACCGATGCCATCCATGGCATAGGACCTCCGCGCCGGCCTGCCCTCGGCGCCGCTCAGTGCATCACTTCAGGCGTCAGGCGCGGGAGACATACTCACCGGAGCGCGTATCGACCTTCAGCACCTCGCCCTGGTTGATGAACAGCGGTACGCGCACCACGGCGCCGGAGGACAGGGTCGCCGGCTTGGAGCCGCCCTGGGCGGTGTCACCCTTGAGGCCGGGGTCGGTCTCGGTGACCTCGAGCTCGATGAAGTTCGGCGGGGTCACGGCGATGGCGTTGTCGTTCCACAGGGTCACGGTGTAGACCACCTGCTCCTTGAGCCACTTGTCGGTCTCGCCCAGCGCCTTCTTCTCGACGGCGTACTGTTCGAAGGAGCCGTCGGTCTTCATGAAGTGCCACATGTCGCCGTCGGTGTAGACGTACTCCATGTCCAGCTCGAGCACGTCGGCGCCTTCCAGGGACTCGCCGGACTTGAAGGTGCGCTCCCAGACGCGGCCGGTCATCAGGTTGCGCAGCTTGACGCGGTTGAAGGCCTGGCCCTTGCCCGGCTTGACGTAGTCGTTCTCGAGGATGGCGCAGGGGTCGCCATCCAGCATGACCTTCAGACCGCCCTTGAATTCGTTGGTAGAATAGTTCGCCATGATGATCGTTCCATATTCCAGCGCGTCGGTGGCCGAAGCCGCGGACGCGAGCAAGCAAATGACAGTGGCCGAGGGGCAAGCCCTCGGCCGCCTCGAAGTGTGCCCCGCATGATAACCCGAAGCCCGATTCCTTTGCAGTGCCGGCCCGCCACGCCGGCGCCCGGCGCCTGGCAGGCGCAGCTGGCCGGCGCGATCCGCGACCCGCACGCCCTGTGCCGCCGCCTGGGCCTCGCCCCCGAGTGGGTGTCCGGCGCCGAGGCCGGCCATGCGCTGTTCGAGGTGCGTGTGCCGGAGGCCTATCTCGCCCGCATCCGACCCGGCGATCCAAGCGACCCGCTGCTGCGCCAGGTGCTGCCGCTCGGCGAGGAGGCCGACGCCGCGCCCGGTTTCGTCGCCGACCCGCTCGAGGAGGCCGACCATACCCAGAAGCGCGGGCTGATCCACAAGTACGCCGGCCGGGTGCTGTTGATCGCGAGCCCCGCCTGCGCGGTGAACTGCCGCTACTGCTTCCGCCGCCACTTCCCGTATGAAGAGAACGCGCCCTCGCGGGCCCAGTGGGAGGAGACGCTGTCCTACCTGCGCGACGATACCTCCATCGTTGAGGCGATTCTCTCCGGCGGCGACCCGCTGGCGGCCAGCGACCGCCAGCTTTCCTGGCTGGTCGAACGGCTGGAGGCCATCCCGCACCTCCGGCGGCTGCGGATCCACACCCGGCTGCCGGTGGTGATCCCCGACCGCATCGACGGCGCCCTGCTCGACTGGCTCGGCGGCACGCGGCTGCAGAAGGTCATGGTGCTGCACATCAACCACGCCCGGGAAATCGACGAGGCGGTGGTCGAGGCCTGCCGACGGCTGCAGGCCGCGGGCGTGACCCTGCTCAACCAGAGCGTGCTGCTGCGAGGCGTCAACGACGACGTCGCGTCGCTGGCCGAGCTCTCCGAGCGGCTGTTCGAGGCCGGCATCCTGCCCTACTACCTGCACGTGCTGGACCCGGTGGCCGGCGCCGCCCACTTCGACGTGAGCGACGAGGCGGCCCGGGCGCTGGTCGCCGAGCTGCGCCGGCACCTGCCCGGCTTCCTGATGCCGACGCTGGTCCGCGAGGTGCCGGGCGAGGCCAGCAAGACGCCGCTGTAAGCCCGGCGGCGGCAATCAGGGCGAGTGCAGGAAGGCCAGCGCCGCCCGGGTCGCCGGCCACATCACGCTGCCATGATCCTCGCCCGGAAACACCGAGAACCCGACGCGCCAGCCCGGCCGATGCACGGCCAGCCAGTCGGCGAAACGCCGGGCGTTGTCGATCATGGCCCGCTCGCGCAGCCGCTCGGCCCGCGGCGTGCCGAGATCGCCCTCGCCCGGCGTCTGCTCGTCCCCGCCGACGCCGAGCATCACCCGCGGCGCCTCGCCGTCCTCGCGCTCCAACGCGCCGAGGGCCGCCAGATGCGCCAGCGGTGCCTCGCCGTACCACCACAGCGACGGGCTGATGGCGATATAGCGCGCAAAGCGGGTCGGACGCGTCATCAGCGCATGCACCGTCAGCAGCCCGCCGTAGGAGTGTCCGAACAGCGCCTCGCGTGCGGTATCGACCGGGAAACGCGACGCGATCTCCGGCTTGAGCCGCGACTCGATGAAGTCCAGGAAGGCATCCGCCCCGCCGTGCCTGTCGTCGGCCTCGTCACGCCCCGCTACCGCCGGGGTGTAGTCGAGGGCACGGCGTTCGAGGTCGAAGCGCCGGGTGTCGGGATAGCCGATGGCGACGATCAGCCATGGGCTGCCGTCGCCATTCGGGCCCCGCCGCGTCAGGGTGTCGCGCGCGGCCTGCACCAGCGGCAGCCGCGCGTTGCCGTCGAGCAGGTAGAGCACCGGGTAGCCGCCCGCCGGCGGCGGCGCGTCGGGCAGCGACACCTGGATCAGGTAGTCGCCACCGGTCTCGGCCGAGGCCAGGCTGAACTCGCGCGACCCGGGCAGCGTCACGCCGGGTGGCGTCGCCCCCTGGGCCATGCTCGCCACCGCCCAGCACAGCGCCAGCAGCCCCGTTGACAGGGCCGCTCGCAGGGAAGCCGGGCACCACGGCATGCCGTGGTGCCCGGCGTCGAACGACTCAGAAGTCATAGCGCAGCGAGGCGACGACGCTGGCGGGCGCCCCGGCCATGTTGAAGGTGCTCACCCCGCCGACGCGATTGTAGTAATCGCGGTCCAGCAGGTTGTGGACGTTGAGCTGGCCGCTCAGGTTGGCGCCGAAGTCGTAGCCGACCATGGCGTCGACCACCGCATAGCCCGGCGCCTCGACGCCGCTGCTGGAGGCGAAGTCGCTCATCGCGGTGACCCCCCCGCCGAGGCTCAGGCCGTCCAGCGCGCCACCCTCGAAGCCGTACTGGGTCCACAGGTTGACGACGCTGTGGGGCATCAGCAGGAAGACCCCGTCGTCACGGGTGGTGGAGGCCTGCTGCACCTCGGTATCCAGATAGGTGTAGCCGGCGATCAGGTCCCATTGCTCGGTCAGACTGCCCGTCACCTCGAACTCGGCGCCCTGGATGCGCATCTTGCCCACCCCGACCACATAGTCGGCGCCGGGATCGTCCGGCGTGGCCGCCCGATTCTCGTCCTCTAGCCGGAAGGCGCTGACCCGGGCGTTCAGCGCACCGCCGAGATAGCTGCCCTTGATGCCGACCTCGAACTGTTCGCCCTCGCGCGGTTCGAGCAGATCGCCATCGGCATCACTTGAAGTCTGCGGCTTGAACACCTGTGAGTAGCTGGCATAGATCGAGTGGCTGGCGTCGAGGTCGTAGACCAGGCCGGCATAGGGCGTGAATTCCTCGTCGCTGCGGCTCTGGCGGTCGTCCGCCACGTGATCCGTCAGCTCGACGTCGTAGTGGCTCAGCCGCCCGCCGGCGATCAGCGCCAGCGATGCCACGGGGCGCAGGGTCAGCTTGCCGTAGAGACCGCTCTCCTCGAGGGTGGTCTCGGTGTCGCCGTAGCTGTAGCCGCTCTGGCCGGCCCGCGCGGCGTCGAGCACGTCGACGTAGGCCAGATCGTTGAGCCCCTCGAGGGTGACGGAGGAGGACGTCATGCTGCGTGCGCGCCCCGTCTGGGTCTCGGTGTCGTAGCGCTTGTGGTCGCTGCCGACCACGAACTCGCTGACGCTGCCGAAGGCCGAGAACGGCTGGCTGTAGCTGGCATCCAGCGACAGTGCCTGCTGCTCGACCCTGCCGGCGGCGCCGGCCACGCTCAGCGTGTCGTTCTCGTCGAGGGCGCTGCCGCCGAAGGCGTAGTTGTAGTCGGCTTCGCGGTCGGCGTAGCGCGCGGCGAGGCGCCCGACGCCGCCCCCCTCGAAGCGATGGGTCAGCTCGGCGATCCAGTCGTCGGAGCGGCTCTCGAAATCGTTCCAGTCGGCACCGTAGAAGTCCGAGCGATCGCCGTACAGGAGCTCGCCGTCGCTGCCCACCGGCTGGCCGTTGTTGACCACGATGTCCTTGCGATGGTGCAGGAAGCCGAGCCCCAGGGTGGTCGCCTCGTCGAGATCGATGTCCAGCGCCGCATAGAGATCATCCTGATCGTTGTCGTTCTGGTCGACGAAACGGGCGTGCTCGGTGTGATCGACGACCAGCCGGCCGCGGATGCGTCCGGCGGCATCGACCGGTCCCGCCACATCGACCTGGGCGCCCCGTCGATCATCGGTTCCGACGCTGCCGGTGACGTGCCCCTGGAACTCGCGGGTCGGGCGCTTGCGCACCAGGTTGACGATGCCGCCCATCTCGCTGGTGCTGTTGAACAGCCCCGAGGGCCCGCGCATGATCTCGACCCGGTCGAAGGCCGCCAGCGACGGCACCGAGCCGGTGATGCTCGACATCGGGGCCGGCAGGCCATCGATGTTGTACTCGTCGTATTCGTAGCCGCGGGCATAGATCGACGAACGGCCGTTGTCGTTGGAGAGCACCCGCATGCCCGGCGTGCGTCGCCCCAGTTCGTCCAGGGTGGCGAAGCCCTGGTCCTCGATGGCGTCGCGCGTCACCACGCTCACCGACTGCGGAATATCGCGCAGTGCGGCCGGCGTCTTGGTGCCGACGGTGGCGGCATCGATGCCATAGCCGCCGGTCGTCTCGGAGGGCAGCATCTCGTAGAGCCGGTTGCCCTCGACCGTGATGGTGTCGAGGCGCGCGGCCTCCTCGATCGACTGAGCCAGCGCGGTCTGGGCAAATCCCATCAGGGCCAGCGTACCGCCCAGCAGCGCCTTGGAGCGGAAGGTGTCGCCTTCTCGTATGATCATGTCACGTTCCCTTGTCGTGCCTTCGAGCCGCGCGGCGCCATTCTCAAATGAGAATGCGTTACACTAGCGGCGGAAGGGCATTATGTCAGCGACCCCCGCCCGTCGCCTTTGCGCCTCGGGCGAATGGCTTTGCAAACACCGCGAACCGGCGCTTCGGCGATGCGCCCGGCCGCTGTCGACGAGAGAGACCCCATGGGAGAGACCGCCTTCGATCACGGCATCGACGCCAGGCAGCTGCGCGATCTGTCCGCGCCGCTGGTCCGCCACCAGCGGCTCGACGCCCCGGACTGGGATCGTCGCACCGCCCTGCTCGACGGCCATATGCGCGTCGCCGAGATGCAGCCGGGCATGCGCCTGCGACTGGCCGAGGTCCGGGATCGCTTCGGCCTCACCAGCCGGGCGGAACTGCCGGCCGGCCTCAAGATCGCCCTGGTGATCGATGGCACGGCCCGGGTGCGCTATGGCGCCGATGAGGTCCACCTGGGCCCCGAGGCGAGCGCCACCGGCGTGGTGGTCAGCCTGCCCCGGGCCACGACCTTCGCCCGCCTCGGCCGGGCCGGCGACTTCGAGCGCACCCTGACCCTCGGCCTGTCGCCGCACTGGCTGGCGCGTCACGGTCAGGGTGACATCCTCGATACCGCCCCCGACGCCATGCCGCGACTGCGTCACTGGACACCGTCACCGGGCCTGCTGACCCTGGCGGCACAGCTGTTCGCGCCGGAACGGCTGGCGCGAGACGATGCCGCTCATCATCTACAGCTGAGTGGCCTGGCCATGGCGATGGCCGGCGAGGCGCTGGCCGTGGCGCGCCCGACGATGCCGCTTCCCGAGCGGCTCGAGGCATCGCACAGCGCCCCCGTCGACCGCCGCCTGGCACGGCTGATGGCGATGGTCGACGACGGCCAGGCCCGGGGCGCCACCCAGGACGACCTGGCCCGGCGACTGGGCATGAGCCTGAGCAACCTTCAGCGCCGCTTCCGCGCCCAGCAGGGCGAATCCCTCGGACGCTTCCTGCGCCGCCATCACCTGACGCTGGCCCGCGATGCCCTGATCCGCGAGGGCGCCAGCGTCGAGGCGGCCGCCGCACTGGCCGGCTATACCCGCGCCCCCAACTTCGCGACTGCCTTCAAGCGAGAGTTCGGCCTCACGCCGAGCGAATGCCGGGCCGGTGCGAGCGCCTCGGCCTGATCGCGCCGACGGGACGCCACGAAAAAAACCCCGCCGAGCGAACTCGACGGGGTGGGCGATGACGCGAGGCCGGCTCGGCGAGCCGGGGGCGATCAGGCCAGCGTTTCGGCGGTCACGTTGGCCGCCGGCGCCTCGGTGGAGTGCTTGCGGTTGATCGCGCTCAGCACGCCCTTGATCGAGGCGCTGGTGATGCTCTCGTCGGTGCCGACGCCGAACACCGCCTCGCCGTTGACGCGCACCTCCACGTAGGCGATCGCCTCGGCGTCGGCGCCCTGGCCGCGGGAGTGCTCGTGATAGTCGATGATCTCGACGTCATGGCCCTCGCCGGCCAGCGCCTTGATGAAGGCCGCCAGCGGCCCGTTGCCCTGGCTCTGGATGACGCGACGCTCGCCGCCTTCCTCGACGGTGGCCTCGAGGGTCACGGTGGGGCTGTCCGGCTCGGAGGACATGCGGTGGCTGATCAGGGCGAAGGGCTCGCGCTGCTCGAGGTACTCGTCGACGAAGGCCTGGTAGATCATCTCGGAGGTGATCTCCTTGCCCAGCCGGTCGGCCACTTCCTGCACCACCTGGCTGAACTCGATCGACAGGCGGCGCGGCAGCTCGATGCCGTGCTCCTGCTCGAGCAGGTAGGAGACGCCGCCCTTGCCGGACTGGCTGTTGACGCGGATCACCGCCTCGTAGCTGCGGCCCACGTCGAGCGGGTCGATCGGCAGGTAGGGCACCGCCCAGACGGCCTCCGGGTTCTCGCGGCGCTCGGCCATGCCCTTCTTGATGGCGTCCTGGTGGGAGCCGGAGAAGGCGGTGAACACCAGGTCGCCGACGTAGGGATGGCGCGGGTGCACCGGCAACTGGTTGCAGTACTCCACCTCGCGCATGATCGGCGTGATGTTGGAGAAGTCGAGGCCCGGGTGCACGCCCTGGGTGTAGAGGTTCATGGCCAGGGTGACGAGGTCGACGTTGCCGGTACGCTCGCCGTTGCCGAACAGGCAGCCCTCGACGCGGTCGGCACCGGCCATCACCGTCAGCTCGGCGGCGGCCACGCCGGTACCGCGGTCGTTGTGCGGGTGCACGCTGACGATCAAGTGATCGCGATGGGCGACGTGGCGGCAGAACCACTCCACCTGGTCGGCGTAGTTGTTGGGCGTGGCGCACTCCACGGTGGCCGGCAGGTTGACGATCATCGGCTTCTCGACGCTGCCGCCATAGGTGGCCTCCACGGCATCGACGATCTCCACCGCGAAGTCCATCTCGGTGGTCGAGAACAGTTCCGGCGAGTACTGGAAGGTCCAGTGGGTCTCCGGGGCCACCGCCATGTGCTCGCGGATGCGGGTGGTGGCGTCCACCGCGATCTGGATGCACTCGGGCTTGCTGACGTTGAACACCACGCGGCGGAACACCGGATCGGTGGCGTTGTAGACGTGAACGATGGCGTTCTTGGCGCCCTTGAGCGCCTCGAAGGTGCGGTCGATCAGGTGCGGGCGCGCCTGGGTGAGCACCTGGATGGTGACGTCGTCCGGCACCTTGTCCTCTTCGATCAGCGAGCGCACGAAGTCGAAGTCGGTCTGGGAAGCCGAGGGGAAGCCCACCTCGATCTGCTTGAAGCCGATCTTCACCAGCAGGTCGAAGAAGCGCTGCTTGCGCTCCTGGTCCATGGGATCGATCAGCGCCTGGTTACCGTCACGCAGGTCGACGGCGCACCACTGGGGCGGCGTCTCGATGCGCTGGCTCGGCCACTGGCGGTCGGGCAGGTCGACGGCCACGAAGGGACGGTACTTGGCGGAGGGGTTATCGAGCATCATGGCGGCGTTCTCCCGGGCGTTTATCGGATTCAGAAACGGCGACGCCCCGCCTGCCGGAGGGCAGACGGGGCGTCGTCGAGGTGTTCGCTCATGACCATCGCGACCCCGCAGACCGGTCGGGCGGCGCGTACGACACGGACAGGGGCAATGTTCATGGAAATGACAGTAGCGGTGCGGGACATGTGACAACCTCGAATTCGACCTGGACAAATGGGCAATGCAGACGGCATTGCCCGGCGCGCTCAGCGGCGGGCTAGTAGTCGTAGGTCGAGGACGAGGCTGTACGATGTCATGTTCATGGCCCCTAGAAAATCAGCCTGGGGGTCGCTTGTCAAGCTCGCGCGCCTCGCCGGCCTGCAGCAGGCCCTCCATGCGGGTCAGCTGGTCGCGCATCTGGTGCACGTCGGCGCGCAGCGCCTGGAGCTCCGCCGTCTCGCCCTCGCCGTTCTCCAGCGCCATCTCGGCGCTCTCCTTCTGCATCACGTCGAGCACGATGCCGATCATCATGTTGAGGAAGATGAAGGCGGTCAGGAAGATGAACGTCAGGTAGTACAGCCAGCTCCAGGCATGCAGCTCCTGGGTGGCGTACATCACGTCGGTCCAGTCCTCGAAGGTGGCGATGCGGAACAGCGTCAGCATGGCCGTGGCGATGTTGCCCCACAGGAAATTGTCGACCTCGGCGAACAGGAAGCTGCCGATGGCGGCGTAGATGTAGAAGATGATGAACATCAGCAGCGCCACATAGCCCATGCGCGGGATCGACTTGACCAGCGCCGCCAGCAGCACCCGCAGCTCGGGGATCATCGACACCAGGCGCAGCACCCGGAAGATGCGCAGCAGCCGCGCCAGCAGCACCATCTCCGACTCGTCGAGCGGGATCAGGCTGGCGGTGACGATCAGGAAGTCGAAGACGTTCCAGCCCTTCCTGAAGAAGTCCCGCAGCCGCCGCTCGGCACCCATGCGGATCAGGATCTCCACCAGGAAGAACACCGTCACCGCCGTGTCCAGCGCCAGCAGCCAGTGCTGGATGTGGCTGGACTGCTCGTAGGTCTTGGCGCCGATCAGCAGCGCCGAGACGATGATGATGGCGATCACCAGCGTCTCGAACGCCTTGTTGGCGCGCAGCCGCTCGAAGCGGTCGCGCCAGGTCAGCAGGTCAGCGCTCACCGCGTCCTTCCTCCAGGTCGCCCTGGCGATAGCCGATCAGGTAGAGCACCGCGTCCAGCCCCAGGGTCGAGAGCGAGTGCCGGGCCTGCTGGCGCACCAGCGGCTTGGCCCGGAAGGCGATGCCGAGGCCGGCCGCGGCCAGCATCTTCAGATCGTTGGCGCCGTCGCCCACGGCGATGGTCTGCTCCATGGACAGCCCCTCGCGCTCGGCGATCCGGCACAGCAGCTCGGCCTTGCGGTCGGCGTCGACGATCGGCTCGCGCACCTCGCCGGTGACCTTGCCGTCCTCGATCACCAGCTCGTTGGCGTGGACCTCGTCGAAGCCGAGGCGCTCCTGCAGGTAGTGGGCGAAGTAGGTGAAGCCGCCGGACAGGATCGCGGTGCGATAGCCGAGCCGCTTGAGCTGGCGCATCAGCCGCTCCAGGCCGTCCATCAGCGGCAGTTCCTCGGCGATCTCGGCCAGCACCGACTCGTCGAGGCCGCGGAGCTTCGCCATGCGCTCGCGGAAGCTCTGCTGGAAGTCCAGCTCGCCGCGCATGGCCCGCTCGGTGACCTCGGCCACCTCGTCATAGACGCCGTGACGGCGCGCCAGCTCGTCGATCACCTCGGCCTGGATCAGGGTCGAATCCATGTCGAAGCACACCAGGCGACGGTGGCGGCGCCAGATGGAGTCCTCCTGCAGGGCGATGTCGACGCCGTGGGCCGCGCCCAGCGCCAGCGCCTTCTCGCGCAGGGCCTCGAGGTCGACGTTGTCGCCGCGCAGCCAGCACTCCACGCAGGCGCCCTGGATAGCGTCATGCTCGCCGGGCACGCCGCCGTCCAGCGGCTCGCGGCCGGAGAGCCGGTGGATCAGCTCCACCGTCAGGCCCTGCTCGGCGGTCAGCGCGCCGACCTCGGCCAGGATGCCGGCCGGCAGGTGCGGCGCCAGCAGGGTCAGGATCAGCCGCGGCTGGCTGGCCTGCACGCTCCAGCGGTGATAGTCCTCGGCGCCGATCTGGATCGCCTGGACATCGAGCCCCAGCCGGTCGCCGGCGGCGGACAGCGCGCCCTCCAGGTCGCTGTCGTGGTCGAGCCCCACCAGGGCCTCCAGCGACACGATGCCGAAGGTCACGCTCTGGTTGATGTCCAGCAGCCGCGCGCCGCTCTGGGCCAGGGCACGGCCCAGGCCGGCCAGCTGGCCGGCCTGGGCGGCGCCGGTGGCGCGGATCAGGAGTCGTCTCGTCATGTCATCCTCGATGCTTGTGCAGCCGGTCGGCCGGGCGAGCCTCGCTGCCTTCGAGGCCGAAGGCGCGGGCTCGCCCCACCGCCCTATTTCTTTTCTTCTGTCTCGAGCCGGTCGACCTTCTGCAGGCCCCGGGGCAGCTTGCTGCCGCGCCGGCCACGCTCGCCTCGATAGTAGTCGAGATCGTCGGCCTTGAGCGTCAGCTTGCGCTTGCCGGCATGCACCACCAGCGCCTCGCCGGGCGCCAGCAGCGTCAGGTCGCGCAGGAACTCCTCGCGCCGCGCGGCCCGGGCCCCGGGGATGTCGAGCATCTTGTTGCCCTTGCCCTTGGCCAGCTCCGGCAGCTGCTCGAGCGGGAACACCAGCAGCCGCCCCTCGTTGGAGACCGCCGCCACGCTGACGCCCTCGCCCTCCGGAATCGACCGCGGCGCGATCACGTTGCAGCCCTGGGGCACGCTGAGCACCGCCTTGCCGGCCTTGTTCTTGCCGGTCAGCCCCTCGAGGCGGGCGACGAAGCCGTAGCCGCCGTCGGTGGCCAGCAGGTAGCGGGTGGTCGGCGGCGCCAGCAGCACCCCGGCCATGTGGGCGCCGGCGGCCACGTTGACGCGCCCGGTGACCGGCTCGCCCTGGCTACGCGCGCTGGGCAGGTTGTGGGCGGTCAGCGTATAGGCGCGGCCGGTGTCGTCGAGCAGCACCAGCGGCTGGTTGGTCTTGCCGCGGGCGGCCAGATGGAAGCGGTCGCCGGCCTTGTAGGAGAGCCCCTCGGGGTCGATCTCGTGGCCCTTGGCGGCGCGGATCCAGCCCTTCTCGGAGAGCACCACCGTGATCGGGTCGGCGCCGAGCAGCTCCACCTCGGACAGCGCCTTGGCCTCCTCGCGCTCGACCAGCGGCGAGCGACGCGCGTCGCCGTAGTCGGTGGCGGCCTGGCGCAGCTCCTCCTCGATCAGGTCGGTCAGCGCGGCCTCGGAGCCGAGCAGCTCCTCCAGGCGGGCGCGCTCGGCCTCGAGGTCGTCCTGCTCGCCGCGGATCTTCATCTCCTCGAGCTTGGCCAGGTGGCGCAGGCGCAGCTCGAGGATCGCCTCGGCCTGGCGCTCGCTGAGCCCGAAGGCCTCGATCAGCGCGGCCTTGGGCTCGTCCTCCTCGCGGATGATGCGGATCACCTCGTCGATGTTGAGGTAGGCCGTGAGCAGGCCCTCGAGGATGTGCAGGCGGTCCTGGACCTTGCCCAGCCGATGCTCGAGACGCCGGCGCACGGTGCTGCGGCGGAAGCGCAGCCACTCGCCGAGCAGGTCCGGCAACGGCATGACCCGCGGCCGGCCGTCGAGGCCGATCACGTTCATGTTGACGCGCACGTTCTTCTCGAGATCGGTGGTGGCGAACAGGTGCGCCATCAGCGCCTCGATATCGACCCGGTTGGAGCGAGGCTCGATGACCAGCCGGGTGGGCTCCTCGTGGGTCGACTCGTCGCGCAGGTCGGCCACCATGGGCAGCTTCTTGGCCTGCATCTGGGCGGCGATCTGCTCGAGTACCTTGGCGCCGCTGACCTGGTAGGGCAGCGCGGAGATCACCACGCTGCCCTCCTCCAGGCCATAGCGGGCACGCATCTTCACCGAGCCGCGGCCGCTCTCGTAGATCTTGCGCAGCTCGCGATGCGGGGTGATGACCTCGGCGGCGGTGGGGAAGTCCGGCCCCGGCAGGCGCTCCATCAGGTCGACGGTGGTGGCCTCGGGATGGCGCAGCAGGTGGCAGGTGGCCTCGACCACCTCGCCCACGTTGTGCGGCGGGATGTCGGTGGCCATGCCCACGGCGATGCCGGTGCCGCCGTTGAGCAGCACATGGGGCAGCCGCGAGGGCAGCACCACCGGCTCCTGCATGGTGCCGTCGAAGTTGGCGGTCCAGTCCACGGTACCCTGCCCCAGCTCGCTGAGCAGCGTCTCGCTGAACTTGGACAGCCGCGCCTCGGTGTAGCGCATGGCGGCGAAGGACTTGGGATCGTCGGGGCTGCCCCAGTTGCCCTGGCCGTCCACCAGCGGATAGCGATAGCTGAACGGCTGCGCCATCAGCACCATGGCCTCGTAGCAGGCGCTGTCGCCGTGGGGGTGGAACTTGCCGAGCACGTCGCCGACGGTACGCGCCGACTTCTTGTACTTGGCGTTGGCGTTCAGCGACAGCTCGCGCATGGCGTAGACGATGCGCCGCTGGACCGGCTTCATGCCGTCGCCGATGTGGGGCAACGCCCGGTCGAGGATGACGTACATCGAGTAGTCGAGGTACGCCTTCTCGGTGTACTCGCGGAGGGACAGGCGCTCGACGTCGCCCTCCGCCACCTGGATATCCATGGTCATACGGTGTGCCCTTGGTCAGGGTTCAAAATCTGTGTCCGCTACCCGCGGCTGTTCCGGCGACAGGCCCCGAAGTGTCGGACCATCACGGAGGCACTGTGAACCCATCCCTGGGCCCTACCTTTTCCATCCCTGGAAAGGACCTCCCCGTTCGACCTGCCCCCGGCGCCGCTCGCCTTCGTGCTTGTAGCTTGGTGCTTGTAGCTTGGTGCTTGTAGCTCGGCGCTTGTCGCTTGTCGCTCGGCGGCTAGACGTCTATGTCGGCGAGGTTGCCGTAGTCCTCGAGCCAGCTCTTGCGGTCGGAGGCGCGCTTGCGGGCCAGCAGCATGTCCATCATCTCGAGGGTGCCGTCGCCCTCCTCGCGGGTCAGCTGCACCAGGCGGCGAGTATCGGCGGCCATGGTGGTCTCGCGCAGCTGCAGCGGGCTCATCTCGCCGAGGCCCTTGAAGCGCTGCACGTTGGGCGTGCCGCGCTTGCCCTCCAGGCGCTTCAAGATCGCGGCCTTCTCGCTCTCGTCCAGGGCGTAGAAGACCTCCTTGCCCAGGTCGATGCGGTACAGCGGCGGCATGGCCACGAAGACGTGGCCGGCGTCGACCAGCGCCGGGAAGTGGCGCACGAACAGCGCGCACAGCAGCGTGGCGATGTGCAGGCCGTCGGAGTCGGCGTCGGCGAGGATGCAGATCTTGTGATAGCGCAGCTTGCCGAGGTCGTCGCTGCCCGGGTCCATGCCGATCGCCACGGCGATGTCGTGGACCTCCTGGGAGCCGTAGATGTCGTGGGCCTCCACCTCCCAGGTGTTCAGGATCTTGCCGCGCAGCGGCAGGATGGCCTGGGTATCGCGGTCGCGGGCCTGCTTGGCACTGCCGCCGGCCGAATCGCCCTCGACCAGGAACAGCTCGCTGGCCGCCGGGTCCTGCCCCGAGCAGTCGGCCAGCTTGCCGGGCAGCGCGGGGCCGGAGGTGACCTTCTTGCGCGCCACCTTCTTGGCGCTCTTCTGGCGCCGCTGGGCGGCGCTGATGACCAGCTCGGCCAGCGCCTCGGCCTGGTCGACGTGGTGGTTGAGCCACAGCGAGAAGGCGTCCTTGACCACCCCGGAGACGAAGCCGGCCACCGCGCGGGACGAGAGCCGCTCCTTGGTCTGGCCGGCGAACTGCGGGTCGAGCATCTTCACCGAGAGCACGAAGGAGACCCGCTCCCACAGGTCCTCGGCGGTCAGCTTGACGCCGCGCGGCAACAGGCTGCGGTAGTCGCAGAACTCGCGCAGCGCCTCGAGCAGTCCGGCGCGCAGGCCGTTGACGTGGGTGCCGCCCTGGGGCGTGGGGATCAGGTTGACGTAGCTCTCGAGCAGCGGCTCGCCGCCCTCCGGCAGCCACTGCACGGCCCAGTCGACGCCGTGCTCCTCGTCGGCGAAGTGGCCGACGAAGGGCGAGGCCGGCAGCACCTCATAGCCGTCGGTGGCCTGGGCCAGGTAGTCGCGCAGGCCGTCCTCGAACTGCCACACGCTCTGGGTGCCGTCGGCCTCGGTCAGCGAGACCTCGAGCCCCGGGCACAGCACCGCCTTGGCACGCAGCAGGTGCTTGAGCCGCGACAGCGACAGCCGTGGCGAGTCGAAGTAGCTGGCCTCCGGCCAGAAGCGCAGGATGGTGCCGGTGGCGCGCTTGGCGGCGCTGCCGATCACCTCCAGCGGCGAGGCCAGCTCGCCGTGCTCGAAGGCCATGCCGTGGCGCTCCCCGCCCTTGATCACCTCGACCTCGAGGCGCTTGGACAGCGCGTTGACCACCGAGACGCCGACCCCGTGCAGGCCGCCCGAGAAGCGGTAGCTCGAGTTGGAGAACTTCCCGCCGGCGTGGAGCTTGGTCATGATCAGCTCGATGCCGGAGACGCCGTGCTCCGGGTGGATGTCGATGGGCATGCCGCGCCCGTCGTCGCTGACCTCGACGCCGCCGTCCTCGAACAGCCGCACGCCGATCTTGCCGGCGTGGCCGGCCAGCGCCTCGTCGACGCTGTTGTCGATGACCTCCTGCACCAGATGGTTGGGGCGCGCGGTGTCGGTGTACATGCCGGGGCGCTTGCGCACCGGTTCGAGCCCGGCGAGCACCTCGATCGAGCTGGCACTGTATTGGGTCATGGCGTCGTCTGTGTCCTATGCATGTTCGTATCCGCGCGCTCAGCCGCGGGGCGCCACCCGCCCGGCTTCCAGGGCATGGCCGCCCTGGGCGAAGATCGCCGGCAGGTAGTCGGCCAGCGTCGAGAAGCCGTGATCGCCGCCGGGCTCGAGGATCGTCCGGGCGCCGCGATAGAGCGCGAAGGCGTCGCGGGCGTCCAGGGTCTCGTCGGCGGTGCCCAGCAGCAGCAGGTAGCGTGCCGGCGTGACCCGCTCGGGCGCCAGCGTCTCCAGCGCCTGCCGATGGGCGATGCCCACCGTGAAGCGCTGGCCGTGGTAGGGATTGACGAAGACCTCGCCGATCCAGGCCTCGACCAGCCGCGCCGGCGCCACCGCCGGGTTGATCAGCGCCGCCGGCAGGTCGTGGCGCTCGGCGAGCACGGTGGCCAGGAAGCCCCCCATCGAGCTGCCGACCACCAGCGGGCGGTCGCCCAGCTCACCGAGCCGGGCCTCGGCCTCTTCCAGGGCCCGCTCGGGGCGATGCGGCAGGTCCGGCGCGGCGCAGGGCAATCCTAGCGCCTCGCAGGCCTCGCGCATCAGCGCCGCCTTGGGCGAGGCGGCGCCGCTGTTGAAGCCGTGCAGGTAGAGCACGCCGCTGGCCGGCACGCGCGGCAGAGCGGCGCTCAGCATACCCGAACCCCTGTATAAATGGCCAGCCCGGCACAAGGAACGGGCGCCATAACGCTCACGCGCCCGCCTGGGGCTCGGCCGCCCATACCGCCTCGATCAGCCCGCGGGTGGAGTCGTCCATGCCCTCGAGGCCGGCCTCGTGCTGGAGGATGCGTTGGGTCTCGCCGGCCATGGTCTTGCCCAGCTCCACGCCCCACTGGTCGAAGGGATTGATGTCCCAGATCGTCGCCTGCACGAACACCTTGTGCTCATAGAGTGCCACCAGCGCCCCCAGGGTCTGGGGCGTGAGGCGATCCAGCAGCAGGGTGCTGGAGGGCTGGTTGCCGCGATAGCGGCGGTGGCCCGGGCGCGGGCCATCCTCGTCGTCGGCCACGGCGGCGTCGCCGAGCATCAGCGCCCGGGACTGGGCGAAGCAGTTGGCGAGCGTCAGCCGGTGCTGGCCCATGAGGTGGTCGCGGGTGGCCGGGTCCGGCACGTCGTCGTAGCGCACCTTGGGCGCAATGAAGTCGCACTCCACGGCCTGGGTGCCCTGGTGCAGCAGCTGATAGAAGGCGTGCTGGGCGTTGGGCCCGAGCTGGCCCCACAGCACCGGGCAGGTGGAGTAGCTCACGCTCTCGCCGTCGTGGGTCACCGACTTGCCGTTGGACTCCATCTCCAGCTGCTCGAGGTAGGCGGCGAAATACTCGAGCCGGCCGTCGTAGGGCAGGATGGAGTGGGCGCGGATGTCGAGGAAGTTGACGTTCCAGATGCCGGCCAGCGCCAGCAGCACCGGCAGGTTGTCGGCAAGCTCCGCCTCGCGGAAGTGGCGGTCCATCTCGTGGGCGCCGGCCAGCAGACCGCGGAAGTGCTCCATGCCGACCACCAGCGCGATGGGCAGGCCGATGGCGCCCCACAGCGAGTAGCGCCCGCCGACCCACTCCCAGAATTCCAGCTGGTGATCGTCGGCGATGCCCCACTCGCTCATCTTCTCGGGGCTGGCCGAGACGCCGATGAAGTGCTGGCGCATCAGCAGCGCCTCATCGACGCCCTCCTGGCCGCTGCCCAGCAGCCGCGCCTTGAGCCAGTCTCGCGCGGTGCGCGCGTTGGACAGGGTGTCGATGGTGGTGAAGGACTTCGACGACAGCACGAACAGCGTGGTCTCGGGATTCAGCCGCGCCAGATAGTCGGCCAGCTGGGAGCCGTCCATGGTCGAGGCGAAGTGGACATCGATGCGCTGCTCGACGTCGGGACGATAGTCGGCCAGGGCGTGGGTGACCATCAGCGGCCCCAGATCGGAGCCGCCGACCCCGAGGTTGACCACGTCGCGGATCGGCTTACCGGTGGCGCCGCGCCACTGGCCGTTGTGGAAGCGCTCGACCATGGCCTCCATGCGATCCAGGGTGGCGTGGACCGAGGCGACCAGGTCCTGGCCCTCGACCTCGAGGCGGGCGTCGGCGGGCAGGCGCAGCGCGGTGTGCAGCGCCGGGCGGTCCTCGCTGCGGTTGACGCGCTCGCCGGCCAGCAGGCCGCGGATCGCCTCGGGCACGTCGGCCTCGCGGGCCAGGTCGAGCAGCAGCTCGAGGGTCTGGTCGGTCCAGCGCTGCTTGGAGAGGTCGAGGGTCAGCCCCGCGGCGCTGCGGCCGAAGGTGTCGTAGCGGCTCGGCTGCTCGACGAAAAGATCGCGCAGGTGCCGGCGCCCCATGCCGGCGGCATGCTCGGCGAGGGCACACCAGGCCCTCTGCTGATCGATGGGGGTATGGCTCATGGAATTTCTCCTGGACATCCTGTCGTGTAGCCGACAACAGGGGAGTAGAATGTCGGGCTTCCAGCCCATGAATCCCTGCGATATGAGTGACGCATCTTACCGTGACGCCATCTTTTCCACACCCCTGGACCGGGTGGCGCGCTTTTCGTTCGACGAGCGGGTGGTCTCCTGCTTCCCCGACATGATCCGGCGTTCGGTGCCGGGCTATGGCCAGATACTGGCCATGCTCGGCCCGCTGGCCCGGCGCCACCTGCGCCACGGCGGCCACGTCTATGACCTGGGCTGCTCGCTGGGCGCCTCCGGGCTCGCCCTGGCCGGCCAGCTGCCGCCGGCGGCCTTCCGCTATACCGGGGTCGACCTGTCCCCGGCCATGGTCGAGCGCGCCCGCGAGACGCTTTCCACCGAGAGCCCGGACCACGACCTGACGGTGATCGAGGGCGACATCCGCGCCCTCGACTACGCGCCGTCGGGGATGATCCTGCTCAACTTCACCCTGCAGTTCCTGGCGCCGGAGGATCGCGACGCCGTGATCGCGAGGCTCTATGAGGCCCTGGAGCCCGGCGGCGTGCTGGTGCTCTCCGAGAAGATCAAGGCCGCCGACGAGCAGGAGAACGCCTGGCTGGTGGAGCGCTACCACGACTTCAAGCGCGCCAACGGCTACAGCGACCTGGAGATCAGCCAGAAGCGCACCGCGCTGGAGAACGTGCTGGTGCCGGACACCCTGGACACGCACAAGGAGCGGCTGGCCCGCGCCGGCTTCTCGCGCTCGCTGGTGTGGTTCCAGTACCTGAACTTCGCCTCGCTGATCGCCTTCAAGGAAGACTGACGTGCCGATTCCCGACGCCCATCGCCCGCTCTATCGGGCCTTCCTCGACCAGGGGCTCGATACCTGGCTGGCCCGGCTGCCCGAGCAGCTGGCCCGCGGCCTCGACCGCTCGCGCTTCGGCGACCTGCCGGCCTGGGAGAAGGCGGTGGCCAAGCTGCCGCCGCTGCCGGAGGGCCGCGAGGTGCGCCTCGATGCCGACCACGTCACGGTTGACGCCGAGCTGGATGCCTCGCGCCGCCGCCAGAGCGAGAGCCTGCTGCGCGTGCTGGCGCCGTGGCGCAAGGGGCCGTACAGACTCGGCGGGGTGACCATCGACACCGAATGGCGCTCCGACTGGAAATGGCAGCGAGTGGCGCCGCACCTGGCGCCGCTGGCCGGCCGGCGGGTGCTCGACGTGGGCGGCGGCAACGGCTATCACGCCTGGCGCATGGCCGGCGACGGCGCCGGCTTCGTGCTGGTGATCGACCCCTCGCCACGCTTCTACTGGCAGTTCCAGGCGGTGCGCCACTTCGTCGGCGACGCCGATGACGGCGCGGTGCACTTCCTGCCGGTGGGCATCGAGGACGTGCCGGAGGAGCTGGCCTTCTTCGACACCGTGTTCTCGATGGGCGTGCTCTACCACCGCCCCTCGCCGCTGGAGCATCTGGCCCAGCTCAAGGCCGCGCTGCGCCCCGGCGGCGAGCTGGTGCTGGAGACCCTGGTGGTCGAGGGCGACGCCACCACGGTGCTGCTGCCGGGCGAGCGCTACGCCGCCATGCCCAACGTCTACTTCCTGCCCTCCTCCGCCGCGCTGTGCGGCTGGCTCGAGCGCGCCGGCTTCGACAACGTGCGGGTGGTCGACGAGGCCGACACCTCGCTCGACGAGCAGCGCGCCACCGAGTGGATGACCTTCCAGTCGCTGGCCGACTTCCTCGACCCCGACGATCCGACCAGGACCCGCGAGGGCCATCCCGCGCCGCGCCGCGCGGTGCTGGTCGCCAACCGGCCGCGCTGATACCGCTTTCCGCTGCCCCGGCGGTCATTCTTCAGCCTTGGCCGGGGTCTGACCCCATAAAGCCCTCGGAAACAACGAGGCCCCGCCGCTTGCGCGACGGGGCCTCGTGCTACCCGCAGGGCGGATCAGGGCATCAGCGGCCGAGCAGCTGGCTGATGTCCTTGGCCTCCCAGTGCGGGAAGTACTTGCGCACCAGGGCGTTGAGCTCGACCTCGAAGCCGGCCCAGTCGACCTCGCCCGCGGCCACGCTGCCGGCCTCGGCCGCGCCGCGGATCATGCCCGCGCCCACGGTGATGTTGGACAGCCGGTCGATGACGATGAAGCTGCCGGTGCCCGGGCTGCGGTCGTAGCTGTCGATCGGCACTTCGCCGGTCAGCGCCACGCGGCAGCGGGCGATGGCGTTGAGCTCCAGGCGCTCGGCCTGATGCTGCTCCAGGGTGTTGACGTCGACCTGGTAGTGGATGGTGTCGACGCTGCCCGCCACCGAACGGCCGGCGAGGCGGATGTCGACCTGGCGGCCCGGCTCGAGGGCCTGCTCGCTCATCCACACGATGTCGGCGTCGAAGGCCGCGGCCTCGGTCACCTCGGCATCGGCGGCCACGATCCAGTCGCCGCGGGAGATATCGATCTCGTCCTCGAGGGTCACGGTGATCGCCTGACCCGGGTAGGCGTCGTCCAGATCGCCGTCGAAGGTGACGATGCGCTCGACCGTGGAGGTCTTGCCGGACGGCAGCACCTTGACCGCCTGGCCGGGGCGCAGCACGCCCGCCTCCAGGGTGCCGGCGTAGCCGCGGAAGTCCAGGTTCGGGCGGTTCACGTACTGCACCGGCAGGCGCAGGTCGGTGAGGTTGTGATCGGCGCGGACCTCGACGCTCTCGAGCAGCTCGAGCAGCGCCGGGCCGTCGTACCACTCCATGGACTCGCTCTTGTTGACGACGTTGTCGCCCTTGAGCGCGGACAGCGGCACGAAGTGGATGTCGTCGGCGCCCAGCTGCTCGGCGAAGGCACGGTACTCGGCGACGATCTCGTCGAAGCGCGCCTGGCTGTACTCGACCAGGTCCATCTTGTTGACCGCGATCACCAGGTGGCGGATGCCCACCAGGTCGGCGATGAAGCTGTGGCGCTTGGTCTGGGTCTGCACGCCGTAGCGGGCGTCGATCAGGATCACCGCCAGGCCGGCGGTGGACGCCCCGGTGGCCATGTTGCGGGTGTACTGCTCGTGCCCCGGGGTGTCGGCGATGATGAACTTGCGCTTGTCGGTGGAGAAGAAGCGATAGGCCACGTCGATGGTGATGCCCTGCTCCCGCTCGGACTGCAGGCCGTCGACCAGCAGCGCCAGATCCACCTCTTCACCGGTGGTGCCGCTCTTCTTCGAGGCCTGGGTGATGGCCGCCAGCTGATCGTCGAAGATCATCTTGGAGTCGTGCAGCAGCCGGCCGATCAGGGTCGACTTGCCGTCGTCGACGCTGCCGCAGGTGATGAAGCGCAGCAGGTCCTTGTTCTCGTGCTCGTGCAGGTACTGCTCGATGTTGTCGGCGATGAGTTCGGACTGATGTGACATGTTTAGAAATACCCCTCGCGCTTCTTCTTCTCCATCGAGCCGGCCTGGTCGTGGTCGATGGCGCGGCCGCTGCGCTCGCTGGTGCGGGTCAGCAGCATTTCCTGGATGATCTCGGGCAGCGTGGTGGCGGTGGACTCCACCGCGCCGGTCAGCGGGTAGCAGCCGAGCGTGCGGAAACGCACCCACTTCTCTTCCGGCACCTCGCCCTCCTCGAGCGGCAGGCGGTCATCGTCGACCATGATCTGCATGCCGTCGCGCTCGACCACCGGACGCGGCGCGGAGAAGTACAGCGGCACGATGTCGATGTTTTCGAGATAGATGTACTGCCAGATGTCCAGCTCGGTCCAGTTGGAGAGCGGGAAGGCGCGAATCGACTCACCCTTGTTGATGCGAGCGTTGTACAGGTTCCAAAGCTCGGGGCGCTGGTTCTTGGGGTCCCAGCGGTGGTGCTTGTCGCGGAAGGAGAACACCCGTTCCTTGGCGCGGCTGGCCTCTTCGTCGCGGCGCGCGCCGCCGAAGGCGGCATCGAAGCCGTACTTGTCCAGCGCCTGCTTGAGCGACTGCGTCTTCATCACGTCGGTGTAGCCGCTGGAGCCGTGATCGAAGGGGTTGATGCCCGCCTCGACGCCTTCCTGGTTGATGTGCTCGATCAGCTCCATGCCGGATTCCGCGGCCATGCGGTCGCGGAACTCGATCATCTCGCGGAACTTCCAGGTGGTGTTGACGTGCATCAGCGGGAACGGCGGCGGCCCGGGATAGAAGGCCTTGCGCGCCAGGTGCAGCATCACCGAGGAGTCCTTGCCGATGGAGTAGAGCATCACCGGGTTGGCGAACTCGGCGGCCACCTCGCGGATGATGTGGATGGACTCGGCTTCCAGCTGCTGCAGATGCGTCAGCCGCCGCGGCGTCAGGCCCGCAGCGGCACTGCTGCCCTCGGCCGTGACGGCACTATCGCGTGTCGGTGCATGAAGACTGTTCATGGCCCGGCTACCTCGCATGACGTGGGCGGAAAAAGGATCATGCGCCAGAGGGTACCCCGAGGGCGATAATAACGTAAAAGAATTAATATCTATCTTTTTAGACACAAAAGCGCTATCGCCAATCGGGCTCGACGAACGCTCAGAGTTCGACGCGCTCCACCCAGGTCGCGAACGCGCCGCGACTCAGGTCGACGACCCGGAAGCCGGGACGCGAGGCCTCGTCGACGGCGAAGTCCTCGGCGCCGGGCAGGAACTGATCGCTGGTCGAGGGACAGCCGTAGACGGGCGCGCCGCCGGCGGCCTCCGGGCCGCGGCCGGCGAAGGCCTGATGGATGTGTCCGCAGAGCACCGCCTCGACGTGCGCGTGGTCGGCCACGACGTCCCAGAAGGCCACGGCGTCGGTCAGGCCGAGCGCGTCCATCCAGGCGGAGCCCACCGCCACCGGCGGATGGTGCATGAGCACGAGCGTCGGCCGGTCGTCCTCGGCGAGCCGGGCGGCGAAAGCCGCCAGCCGGGCCTCGCCGAGCTCGCCGGCCTCCTGGCCGATGCGCTGGGTGTCGAGCAGCAGCAGGCGGCGCGCGTCCAGGTCCACGGCATCGAGGAAGGGCCGGCAGTCGGCCATCAGGCCGGGGTCGTCGTGGTTGCCGGGCAGCCAGAACCAGGGGCAGTCGAGCGGCGCCAGCAGGCGCTCGGCCTCGGCGTAGGAGGCGGCGGTGCGGTCCTCGCTGATGTCGCCGGTCAGCAGCACCATGTCGGGCCGCAGGCCGGCGGCGGCGGCCACCACGCGTTCGAGCTGGCGATGCGGCAGGCCGGTGCGGCAGCGGGCGGCAGGATCGGCGTGCAGGTGGCAGTCGGTGATCTGGATCAGTCGCATCGGGCCGGGGCGTCCTCGATGACGGCCCTGTGGCGGGGCCTGGGTGTTTCCGGGGGCATGCGGCGCGTCACGGCAGCTCGGGCAGGTCCATGGAGTGGCCGTGGGCCAGGCCGTGATCGAGCCATTCGCCGAGGAAGCGGTTGAGCTGCAGCTTCTCGTCGGGCTGGTGCATGCGCGCATTGGGATAGCGATAGCGGCCGTCGAAGTGGCGCTGGCGCTGGAAGTCGTTGACCTCGGCCATGCGCACGTCGTGATAGAGGTGCACGCGCATGCGCGGCGCCTCGAGCACGCCGTCGAGCACCCCGCGCTGGGACACTCGCACGATGCTGGTGTAGGGCGCTCGCTCGAGGAGCTCCAGGCACAGCGCGCCGACGCGGCGCCCATGGCTGACCAGCTCCACCTCGCGAGTCTCGCCGACCTCCATGTCGCCCAGCAGACGGGTCAGCCGCACGTAGTTGGCGGTGCACTCGCCCTGCAGGGTCTTCAGGTCAGTCACATAGGCGTTTCTCGACACGCTACCTCCTCGCTCGCAATGAGGCCCGCTCCGCCGCCAGCCAGTGGAAGGCGATCAGGCACATGGCATTGTCGAGTCTTCCGGCCAGCATGAGTTCCCAGGCCCGGGGGAAGGGCATCACGTGCACGCGGATGTCCTCGTGCTCCTCGTCGAGGCCGTGAATGCCGCCCAGGCCCTGGCTGTCGATCAGCCCGCAGAACAGCGTGACCCGCTCGTCGCAGGCCCCCGGGCTGGGGTAGTAGGTATGCAGCTCGATCAGCTCGCCCACCGGGCAGCCGGCCTCTTCCTCGGCCTCGCGGCGGGCGACGTCGGCGCGGCTCTCGCCGTGCTCGACCAGCCCCGCCACGACCTCGAGCTTCCAGGGCGAGGCCGGATCGTCCAGGGCGCCGGC
Organism: Halomonas sp. B23F22_10; assembly: GCF_043496975.1. Taxonomy (NCBI): domain Bacteria; kingdom Pseudomonadati; phylum Pseudomonadota; class Gammaproteobacteria; order Oceanospirillales; family Halomonadaceae; genus Halomonas; species Halomonas sp. B23F22_10. Next base: position 165,008 of record NZ_JBIEKF010000006.1, read on the forward strand.
GCGAAACTGCTCCACCAGCGCCACGGCGTCCCGTTCCACATCGTAGAGCAGCACGCCCACGGCGTCATGCCGGCGATGCACCTCGCGCGTGACCGGCGCGCTCCAGCCGCCCTCGAACAGGCGGTGGCGCAGGTGCATCTCCTCGAGGCGGAAGAAGCCCTGATGCAGGCAGCGCCGCTCGATCATCTCCACGTCGCCGGCATCGAAGGGCGCGGCATCGAGCGCATCGGCGGCGTGCTGTGGATCCTGTTCCGACATGAACTCTCCGGTGATCGCGAAAGCGCCCATTATCCCGGTGCGACGGAATCCTGCCAAGCTCGCCGCTCGCCTCGCCCTTCATGCCGATAGGCGCCCGCCTACTCCTCGAGTCGAGCGACCATGGCCCTGGCCTCGTCGCGCAGCGCCGCATCGGAGGCCTCGCGCCCCTGGCGAGCCACCCCTTCGGCCGCCCGCCGGGCATGCGCCAGCGCCTCGGCGTCCCGCCCCTCGTCCTCGAGGAAGGCGGCGTAGTAGAGGTGGACGTCGATGCCGTCGGGGCGGATGGCCTCGGCGCGGCGGAACATGCGCTCGGCGGTCTCCTCGTCACCGAAGGCCACCGGCCAGCCCGGGGCACGATCATAGAGCGCCCCCAGGGTCACGTAGGCCGAGCCCTGGAGCCCTCGAGGGTCCCGCTCGAGGGCCGATTCCAGCACCCGGCGCGCCTCCTTGGCCGCCCCCAGGGCGTCGAGGCCACCGCTCTCCCGGGCCAGGGAGGCCAGGATGATGCCGCGCCAGACGCTCGCCTCCGTGCTCTCGGGGTGAGACTCGGCCAGCGTCTTCGCCTCCGCGGCGAGGGACGCGAGGGCATCGACGCGACGCGCCTCCGGCATCGCGGTGGTGGTGTGCTCCCAGCGGCTGCGCAGCGAGAACAGCTCGTCCTGCGGGGCCTGGGCCTGAGCTTGGGCCTGGAGCAGCGGGGCGAACACGAGCCCCATTCCGAGAACGAGAGTCGGCAGGCGGCGGGTGGACATGGCGCTTTCCTCATGCGTTGTGATTGTGGTTGTCCGGATGACGCCATGAAAATGTAACGAACGTTTGAATCAATCGCCAATCTGGCCTCGACTGCCTCCTCGCCTCACAATGGAAGCCTTTGCTTCGCATCCCACAGGAGGGCGCCGACGATGAAAGGCCGCAACATGACCCGCTGGCGCGATCCCGCCAAGGACCCGCGCCAGGAACCCAAGAGCAACCTGATCACCGCCGAGGGCGCCGATCGCCTGCGCGGCATCCTCGACCACCTGTCGCGGGTCAAGCGCCCCGCCCTCTCGACCAAGGTCGGCGAGGCCGCCGCCCTGGGCGATCGCAGCGAGAACGCCGACTACACCTACAACAAGAAGGAGCTGAACCGGGTGATCGCCCGGATCCGCTACCTGACCAAGCGCCTCGACGAACTGCAGGTGGTGGACCGGCTGCCCGAGGACACCGACCGGGTATTCTTCGGCGCCTTCGTGACCCTGGAAGACGAACACGGCGAGGAGATGCGCCTGCGCATCGTCGGCCACGACGAGACCGACACCGGCAAGCACTGGATCAGCGTCGACGCGCCGCTGGCCAAGGCCCTGCTCGGGCGCCCGCTGGACGACGAGGTGACGGTGACCGCACCGGGCGGCGAGACCACCTATATCATCACCGAGATCGACTACCGCCGGCCCTGAGCGGCCTCCCTCCCGCGTCACCGGTGAGCGATGTCGCGGCGATACGCGCGATGGCGACAGCAATAAAACCTTTGATATCAGTCACCTGAACGAAGAATGAACGACAGACCGTCGCCGGGGGCCAACGCTTACGGCCACCACGGGACCATGCAGGCTCGCCACGTGCCGGCACAGATCGAGCCAAGTGACTGTTATGGCGGAAAATATCATACCGATGGCATGGCGCTGGCTTGAGAGAAGGCAGACGAGCCCATCGGCTCGTGGTACGCCAAGCACGCATCCCAGGAGGAATCCCATGAAGACGCTGCTGAAGACGAGCCTGCTTCCCCTCGCCCTGCTCGGCGCCGGTGCCGCCATCGCCAACCCGCCGTCCTTCGACCGGCTGGACCTCAACGGCGACGATATCCTGAGCGCCGAGGAGGCCCTCGTCGTGGACGGCATCGACCTCGAGAGCGCCGACACCAACGGCGACGGCTCCCTCAGCCGCGAAGAGTTCGAGGCCGCGCGTCAGACACTGCCCGGCGGCGCAGAGGGCGGCATAAGTGGCTCCGGCGAGATGGGCGGCTCGGCCGGCATGAGCGGTTCCGGCAACATGTCCGGCTCGGGTGACATGAGCGGTGCCGGGAACATGAGCGGCACCGGCGAGATGGGGGGCTCCACCGGCATGGGTGGCTCCACGGACATGAACAGCCACGGCGGCCAGACCACCGCCCAGTAAGCCCTCACCCGGCCATCGGGCCCGCTCGACCCAGGCCCGCCGGGGACGCCCGGCGGGCCTGGGTCGCATCGTTCGTGACCGCGTCGCTCATGACGTTCGCCCGGCCTGGACGCGGGCCGAATAGACTCGGAAACGTCGATCGTCGGCAAGCACCTCGAAGCCGCCGAAGGCCCGCTCCAGCAGCTCGGGATACGGCAGGAAGGCGTTGGCCACCAGCACCAGCCGCCCGCCCGGGCGCAGGTGCTTCGGCGCCTCGGCGATCAGCCGCCCCGCGGGGCCGTAGTCGATGGCCCGCTCCTGATGGAAGGGCGGGTTGCTGACGATGGCGTCGAAGCGTCGGGCGCCGAGGCCGTCGAAGACATCGCCGGCCAGCACCTCGCCGTCGAGGCCATTGGCGGCCAGGGTGCGCCGGGTGGCCTCGACGGCGAAGCCGTTGACGTCGACGGCGGTCACGCCATGGCCGCGGTGCGCCAGCCAGGCGGCGAGGATGCCGTCGCCGCAACCCAGGTCCAGCACTTCCCCCGTCGCCGGCAACGCCTCGGGCAGCCGCTCGAGCAGCAACCGGGTGCCGTCGTCCAGCTTGCCGTGACCGAACACGCCCGGATGGCTGGCCAGGGTCAGGCGTTCGCGGCCGAGCTCCGCCTCGAACGAGGTCCAGGCCGCGTCGGGGTCGAGGGCGAGGCGGTCGAGGCTCGAGGCGAACAGGGTGCAGCGCCGCGCGCTGTCGACCTTGCGGCACCCGAGGCCCAGCGCCGCCAGCACCTTGAGCACCCGCTTGATGCCGCCCTGATTCTCGCCCACCACCTGCAGCGGCGTGCCGGCCGGCAGCCGCGCGCACAGCCACAGCAGCCACCATTCGCCCAGGGCGTGGGCCTTGGGCCAGAACAGCATCACGCCGGGCGGCGCCGGGGTATCGTCGTCGAAGGGCGAGAGCGCCGGGCGGCCGCGCCGGCGCCAGGCCGTCAGCAACGCCTGGTCGGCGGCCAGCAGCTCGCCCTCGCCGCCCTCCAGCCAGGCATCGCGGGGCGGCGCCACCCACAGCCAGCCGCGATAGTCGGCGTCCTGGCGCTGCAGCAGCTGGCAGACGGGGGTCTCGGCATTCATCGCACGGGCTCCTCGGGGCGAATCAGGGTGTAGAGCAGGTAGCGGCCCAGCCGCCAGTGGGGATCGACGCGGCAGTACTGCCACTCCAGCGCCAGCAGATCGCGGCGCTCGGCCTCGGTCTGGGGCGGCTGGCGAAGGTAGTCATGGAAGACGCGCACGCCGGCCGTGGCACGCACCACGAGCCCCATCTCGGCGGCCCAGGCCACGATCTGGTCATGGGTCAGCGGCGAGATCGGCGTCAAGCGCTTGCGCTGGCCCTTGCCCTCCAGCCGGTCGGCCAGGGCCTTCTCGAGGTTGCCCTTGACCACGTTGGACAGCCTGAGCGCATCGCGATTGAAGACCATCAGCGACAGCTGGCCGCCGGGGGCCAGCAGGCCGGCCAGGGTAGCCAGCGCCGCCCGCGGATCGCCCAGCCATTCGAGCACCGCGTGGCAGGTGATCAGCGGCCAGGGGCCGGGAGCCGCCTCGGGCAGCGACTGCAGCGGTGCCTCGACGAAACGCACGGGATGGTCGGCCAGCGCCTGCCGAGCGCGCTCGCGCATCTCGTCGGCGGGCTCGCACAGGGTGACGGCATGGCCGCGCTCGACGAGCCAGCCGGCCAGTTGACCGAGCCCGCCGCCGACCTCCAGCGCCGGCTGGCCGTGCAGGTCGAGCATCTCGGGCAGCAGGCGGTCGAGCAGCGCCAGGCGCAGCTCGCCGCGCAGGCCCCCGTAGAGGCTGGCGGCGAACTTGTCGGCCAGGCCATCGAAGTGGCGGTCTCCCGCCGGGGAAAGAAAGGAGGACGGCTCGGGCATGCCACTTCATCCGCATCGGTGATGACGGCATTCTACCCGGGAAGGCGCCGCCACGGCACCGCCGCGACGGGTTTATCTTGCCAGCTCAGGCGCTTATACTAGCGCTCGTTTCGCCCCTATAGCTCAGCTGGATAGAGCGTCCCCCTCCTAAGGGGAAGGTCTCAGGTTCGAATCCTGATGGGGGCGCCACGCCTTTCCCCCCTGCCTTATCTCTCGATGCCCCCTGCTATCGACACCTGCTCGCGGGTAAAGCCGCGCGTTTATCGGCAGCCACGCCGATGGTCCCGACCGCCGACGCCGCAGCGCCGACGGCCGGCAAGGCGACTCAGCCCTCGCTGCCCAGACGGTCGTGGCCGTTGTCGAGGAACGGATAGTCGGTATAGCCCTCGGCCCCGCCGCCATAGAAGGTCTCCGGATTCGGCTCGTTCCAGGCCGCCCCGGTGCGGATGCGCTCAACCAGATCGGGGTTGGCGATATAGGGCCGACCGATGGCCACGGCATCGGCGATGCCCGCCTCGATCAGGCGCTCGGCACGCTCGGCGTCGTAGTGGCCGCAGAAGATCAGGCTACCGGCGAAGCGCTCGCGCATGCTGCGGCGGAAGTCGTCGGTGAACTGGATCTCGCCGCCGGCCCAGTCGGGCTCGTTGAGATGCAGGTAGGCGATGCCGCGCGCGGACAGCTGCTCGGCCAGATAGTGCGCCATGGCCTCGGACTCGTCATCGGTGAGGCCGAACAGTTCGATGAAGGGCGTCAGCCGCACGCCGACGCGCTGCGGCCCGACCTCCTCGGCGACGGCATCGATGACCTCCAGCGGGAAGCGCGCCCGGTTCTCGAGCGAGCCGCCGTAGCGGTCGGTGCGATGGTTGGTGCCGGTGGCCAGGAACTGGTTGAGCAGGTAGGCGTTGGCCGCATGCACCTCGACCATGTCGAAGCCGGCGCGATCGGCGCGCTTGGCCGCCTGGCGATAGTCCTCGACGATGCCCGGCAGCTCGTCGGTCTCGAGCGCACGGGGCTTGCTGGTGGGATGGCGGCCGGCGCTGCCGTCCGGGAACTCGACGAAGCACTGCGCGCCTTCCGCGTCCATCGCGCTGGGCGCCACCGGGGCCTGACCGTTCGGCTGCACCCATTCATGAGAGACGCGGCCGACGTGCCACAGCTGCAGCGCGATGCGCCCGCCCTTGGCGTGGACCGCCTGGACGACGCCCTTCCAGCCGGCCTCCTGCTCGTCGGTCCAGATGCCCGGCGTATAGACGTAGCCGCGCGCGGTGGGCGAGATGTTGGTCGCCTCGCTGATGATCATGCCGGCACCGGCCCGCTGGCCATAGTAGGCCTGCTGCGCCTCGCCGGGCACGCTGTCCGGCGTGCGGGCGCGGGTCAACGGCGCCATGAGAATACGGTTGGGCAGCGTCAGTTCGCCGAGGCGAAACGGGGTCAACAGGGTATCGACGGACATGTCGCGTCTCCTTGCACAGCATCGGTTGAGCGGCATCGCGACGCCGGGAGCCTCCGGACACCTCTTGGCGCGCGTCGCGATTTGCCAGGGATATGGAGACGACGAGCCGATCGCACAACCCCTTCACACGCTTATTTTTACTTCAGTAACGAACTGTCATCCGATGCCTCATGGCAGACCACGGCGCGATTGCGACCGGCTCGCTTGGCACGATAGCTGGCGGCATCGGCGCGTTCGATCACGGCGGCGATGCGCTGGTCGCCCTCGCGCAAGCTGGTCAGTCCCAGGCTCAGCGTGACCCGATACGTTCGGCCTTCGTGTTGAACGTCGACGCGTCCCACGGCATCGACCAGGGCCCGGGCGATCTTCTCGGCGTGCTGCGGCGTACAGCTGGGCAGCAGCACCGCGAACTCGTCGCCGCCCTGGCGCGCCACGTGATCGCTGCCGCGCACCTCCCGGTCGATCACCCGGGCAATACGCCTCAGCATCTCGTCGCCGAGGGCATGCCCCCCCTCGTCGTTGATCGGCTTGAAATGATCCAGATCGAACAGGATCAGCGAGGACGGCGTGCACGTCTTGCGCCAGTCGACCAGCGCCTCCTCGAGGCGGCGCTCGAAGCCGCGACGATTGAGCAGCCCCGTCAGCGGATCGTGTTCGGCCTCCCACTGGCGCATCGCCTCCTCCTCGCGCCGCGCGGTGATGTCCTTCACCGTGCCGACGAAGCCCAGCGCCTCGCCCCCGTCGGCCACCGGCCCCGCATGCACCTCGAGCCACAGCAGCTCACCGCCCTGCCGGCAATAGCGGAACTGCTGCTTGAGGCCCTCGCCACTTGCCATGTGATACCGCCAGAGCTCCAGCAGGGTATCCCGGTCATCGGGATGAACGTATGCCGCCCACTCCCTCCTGGCGTCATCGACCCGCGAGAAGCCGGTCAGCTCGATCAGCACCGGATTCATGTACGTCATGTTGCCCGCCGTGTCGGTCACGAACATGCCGACGGGCGAGCTGGCCAGCACCGCGTCGAGGAAGGCCTGTCGCTGCTGCAGGCTGATCAGCGCCTGACTGCGCTCCACCTCGACGCGGTTGAACGTGTCCGCCACCTGCTGAAGCTCGTGCATCCGGGTCTTCAGCGTCACCCGCTTGCGCAGCCCACGGCCGACCTGCTCGATCTGCCGCTCGAGGCGCATGAGCGGCCTAAGCGTCAGCCACAGCACCCAGCCGATCATCGGCAGCAGCAGGCAGGCGACCGGCAGGAACCACCACCCCAGGCGCTGCAACCAGCCCGCCAGCGGCGCCATGACCTGATCGCGGGGCAGCGTCACGCTGATGATCCAGTTGGCCGGCCAGATCTGGCGATAGGCCCGGTAGCCGATGCCGTGATCGGGCAAGGGCTCACGCACTTCGCCCTCCCAGCCGAGCAGGGCCAGGGCCCGCGCGTCGCTCCGCTCGTCCTCCGGCACCGTGCGCAGCACCTGGTCGTCCTCCGGGTGATAGAGATAGGTGCCGCCAACGCTCATCACGCTGGCATAGCCGCGTTCGCCCAGTCTCAGGCGATCCAGGCGCCGGAAGAGGCGATCGCCGTTCAGATGGATGGCACCCCCGACCACCCCCATGAAGCGCCCCTGCGCATCCAGCCGCGGCACCGTGAACATGACCATCGGGATTTCGCTCATGAACGATACGAAGGGTTCGCTGACGTAGGGCTGACGGAAATCACGCACCTGCCGGAAGTAGTCGCGGTATGACAGGTCGACGCCTTGCGTGCCTGTCATTTCCGGCCATACCGCCATCACGCGGCCGTCGGCCCCCATGACGACGAGCCGATCGAACCACTCCAGCAGGGCAGCGTTGCCATGGAGCTGATCCTGGACGGTGGCCGCGCCATGTTCGTCATCGAGCTCGGCGCCCAGACGCTCCAGGGCACCGAGGCGCGACTGCGCCTGGTTCGTCAGGTCGTCGGCGATCAGCCGTGCCTCATAGCGCAGATGCGTGTTGTTGGAGGACTCCAGCAAGTCATCGCCCGTTCGCCAGCCGAACAGGAGCAGCAGGGCCATCACCACGATCCAGGTAGCCACCAGCCCCAGCATCAGGCGCCCCTTCAGCGACTGGGCGTGACGCCGGTAGGACGAGAATGGATACGGCACGAATCATCTCCATATGACGGGCCACGGCTACTTTATCAGACCACGCTGAGTTTTCTGACCTCCCCTTTTGTCGACGCCTTCAGGCACCGGCCTTCCTGCACCTGCCACCGGCCGGCGGCGCCGGAAGAAAGGCGCGAAGGAAGACGGGAAGGCGGAACAACCGGGGCGTGACAGCCTCGACCGGCCCGATGCGAAAGAGGCCTGGCGACCCGCCTCGGTTCGGCGCTCGGCGGGGATTGGCACTATCAGGCTCGAACACCCTGTAAGTAAGGCGTTGGCGGCGACACTATAATCAGGGAAGACCCGGCGACGGGTCCGATGCCCTACTCCACGAACCTAGAGGTGTCCCATGAACATCAAGATGATGATCGCAGGTTTCCTGACCATGCTGATGATGGGCGGCGCCGCCCACGCCATGGATTCCGAGGTGCTTCAGGAGAAGATGAACGAGATCAACCAGCGGGCCGATGAAGCCGCCGCCGAGGATCGCGTCGAGGCGCTGGAGCAGCAGGTGAAGGAGCTCCAGGAGCTGATCCACATGATGATGGAGGAGGAGATGGACAGCTGACGCACCGGCCGACAGCGAACGGGGCGCCGAGCGGCGCCCCTCTGTTCGACGCTCAGCGCCTCTCGACGCGAAGCTCGTAGTTGTTGACGCCTTCACGCGCGTTACCGAATTTCTGACCCTGCACCCGGATGCGATAGCGCCCCGGGGCCAGCTCGGTGGTCATGTCGACATCGCCGTCGAAGCCCTGACCGGCGCCCTCGGCCACCACGCTGCCCGAGGCGTCGAGCACTTCCAGCTCGATCCGGTAGGTGTCCTCGTAGCCGGTGGGGAAGGTCGAGGTGGTGATGGCGATGCTGCCCCGCTCGGCCACGTTGAAGGTCAGCACCTCGCCGCGGGCACGGATCTTCACGTCGGTCACGATGGTCTCGAAGCCGGCGCGCTGCGCAGACTCGGCCTCCGGGGCCTGACGGGTGTCGCTAGCCGCTGCTGACTCGACGCTACCGGAAGCGGCACCGGCCACGGCAGACCCGGCCGCAGCGGATCCGGCCGCAGCGGACGTCGAATCGCCGGTCGTTGCCGCCTGAGAGGCCGCGGCGCCACCGCCGAGGGTCGCCACGGCATCGTCGCCGCGCACGAAGACGGAGTCGCCGCCCTGGCGGTTCTGACCGGTGAAGAAGATGCCCTCGCCATCGCTGACGCTGTCCTCGATGACGCGACCCTGGTCGTCCAGCCCGGCCACATGCACGGAGTAACCGTCGCCGGCCCTGCCGCGCGTGCCGAAGCGCTGCCCCTCCACGCGCAGCACATAGTCGCCCGGCGCCAGCTGCTGGCGCATCTCCAGGCCGCCGTTCTGGCCCAGCGCCTCGCTGCGGGCGATCACGTCACCGCGCTCGCTCTCGAGCACCGCGGCGATGCGATAGTCATCGGAGTAGCCGGACGTTACCCGACTGGTGAATCGGTAACGCCCCGCCTCGTCCACCGTGAAGGCATGCTCGTTGACGCCACCGAACTTGAAGCTGCGGCTGTGCGCATCGGTCTCGGCATTGAAAATGCCCGTCAGGTCCATGCCCTTGCCTTCCTCGCGGAAGCGCTCTTCCATCTCGCTGGCCAGCACCGGGGCGGCGGAGAGCGTCACGCCCAGTGCCAGCAGGCTCGCGGTCACGATCGGCCGTTTCATAACACCTCGCTTGCTCGCTTGTTGCCCTCAATAAAAAAGCCGATCCCGGGGGATCGGCTTTCGATATCAACCCTGCAGCAGGATACCCCTGCCAGCGGGATTAGAACAGGTAGGTCACGCCCACGCCGAAGCCGTCGCCTTCGTCGTCTTCGCGGTCGTACATGGCCACTTCGGCCCAGGTGTACATGGCGTCGGAGATGTTGTAGGTGGCGCCCAGGATGACCTCGTTGTAGGTCTCGTCGCGATCCTGCTCGTCCTCGACGGACTGCTCGACCTCGTCGGCGAAATCGCTGGCGCCCACGTCGACGTACTGGTAGGCGGCGTAGACGTCGCCCATGCCGTAGCCGTAGCGGGCGCTGACGCCGTAGAAGTTGGTGTCTTCCTCGTAGAAGGCACCGGGAACATTCCCAGCTTCAACAGCGGCTGCATCGGCATCGGAGTCGGCGTCGGAGACGAAACGCTCCGCCTTCACGGCCAGGCGCAGGGTGTCGATGGTGTACTGGGCGGTGATGCCGTACTGGTCGCCAACGCTGTCGACATTGCCGTCAGCGTCGCGGTACACGACGTTATCCAGGTTGTCGTAGACCGCGGCGATGGAGAAGGCGCCCACGGTGTACTTGGCGCCGCCGAAGAAGGAGGCGTTGCTGCTGCCCTGGTCGGCACGGCTGTCGAAGGAATCGGTGTCACCCTTGTACTGGGTACCGACGGCAAACTGCAGGCCACCGAAGGACGGCGAGGTGTAGGTGACCTTGTCGGTCTGCTGGTCGGCGCCGTTGCCGTGCAGGCCGGTGGAGTCGGAGGCGTCGAAGTATTCGTTGTTGGTCAGCGGATCCTGGATCCAGTCGTCGATCAGCTGGTCGTAGGAGCCGAGACGCACGTCACCGAAGTTGCCCTTCAGGCCGATATAGGCGGTGTCACCGGCATCGTCATTATCGATATCGGTAGCCATTTCGTCGGCTTTGATGTCGTCGAACTCGAGCTTCAGGTAGCCGGTCAGGCCGTCGTAGATGACGTGCTCGGCGGCGAAGCCGAAGGTGGTGCCGTTATCACCGATGCCGTCTTCGCTTTCGCCATCCGCATTGTCGATGTCGGTGTAGGCAAGCTGGATGTTGCCGTAGATGTCGAGCTTGGTGCCGTCCTGGTTGTAGACGGTGGCGGCCTGGGCGCCGGAGGCGGCCATGGCACCGGCGATGGCAGTCGCTAACAGTGTCTTTTTCATTGCGATAATCCTTTTGACTAGCTTGCTGTTTCGATCGATGTCCGCGCGCTCTTTTCGAGTCTTTGCGGCGGGTTTGCCGGTCTTGTTGCCGGTTCTCGTTGGTGCTCGGTCCCTCTCGGGGAGCGGCAGCAGCGAGCCTGACCACGGCGAAACCTTGTTATAGTCCAATGCTCGCAGAAGGAACTCTATACCGGGATTTACGGGAGCGCAACAAGAAAAAAACACTGTTTTCCTTCGTTACATCACCCGATCGCTGCCCGTTCCTGCCACGATCGCGGCCAAGGCGCCTCATGACGCCCCACCGCCGCCACCTTCGTCAGACCAGACATGACGTCGGTGCATCACGCCACGATTCAACCTGTCCTAAAACAGTGTTCGGTAGCGATGAGCGAACTCATCATGCCGCGGCGATATGACGGTTTCAAGTCAGACAAACGACGCAATGCCCCGCCAGCGTCAACGCTGGCGGGGATGAGTTCAACGCGCGTTGTGGCGGGCCATCAGCTCACCGAGCTTGCGGTGAAGCCGATCGTCGGCGGGCTCGTCCGGAGGAGAAGGCTCCACGGCGGCGGCTCGGGAAGGGGAAGGCGTCGCGGGATCGGACGCTTGGGCGTCGCCCGTCGAGGCAGGGGATGAAGCAGGATCGTTGCGCGACTTGGGCGGCTTCTTGCGGGGCCTGGCCGGCTTGCGCTGACGCTCGGCCTGGAGCTTCTCCAGCTTCCTGTGGGCATGATCGGCGGCACCGCGATCGACGCTGCCGGCAGGCGCACCCTCGAGGTCGATGCGCTCGGCGCCCTCGCGCACCGACTTGAGATAGCGCGGCAGGTTCACGTAGCAGGCCAGCGCACGGCGCACCAGCTTCTCGGGCCAGGGCTCGAGGGCGCCGAGGTCCTCGTGAATGCCGACCTTGAGCGGCCGGGTATGGCCCTTGAAGAAGGCATCGCCGTAGCGCTGATACCACTGCGCCAGCAGCGCCTGGGGCGATGGCGCCTCCTGCTCGGCAGGCTCACTGGCCGGCGGCGCAGGGGCCGCATTCGGCTCATCGGCATCCTCCGCCTCGTCGGCGGCGGGCGTCGCGGCACGATGATGATTCATCAGGGCGGAGAGCCCCCTGGCCTGACGATGCGGCGTCTCGGAAGGTTCCGCCCCCTTCTCGTCGAGCCGAGCCTGAAGCCGCCGGCCGTGAGCCTCGAGCTCGCGGCTCTGCTCGTCGAGCTCGCGATTCTCCTCGGCCAGCTCCAGCCTCGCCTCCTCGGACTCGACCAGCATCGCCTCGACCGCCTTGAGTCGGCCTTCCAGCTCATCGCGCTGCGTCTGGACCGCCTCGGCTCTCGCCTGCAGCTCGGCGTTGCGGGCCTCCAGGGCCTGACGGCCCTGCTCCAGCTCGGCCAGCCGGGTCTGCAGGGCCTGATGCTGCACCCGATCCTCGGCGCGCGCCTCGAGCAGTGCGTCGAGGCGAGATTCCAGGGCCGTCAGCAGACGACGGGGGCGTTCATCGATCAACTCCGGATCCTCCATGCATGCCCGGGGGAAGACAACATCCTTCGCGCGATCGACCCGCAGGCCGGCGGCGCCAGTCGTCAGTCTGTGTCACTCCGGGGAGTCTGGCAAACCCCGGCGCTGGTATTGCACGAAGTCATAGGCCGGCTGCCCCTCGGCGGGCTGCCCCGGCACGCGCTGGCGCTCTTCCCACTCGGCCGCGTCCAGCTCGGGGAAGCGGGCATCGCCCTCCACCTCGGCGCCCACCTCGGTCAGGTAGAGCCGGCTCGCCTTCGGCAGCGCCTGGGCGTAGATCTGGCCGCCGCCCATCACCATGATCTCGTCAACGCCGTCGATGGTGGCCTGCCGGTCGGCCAGCGCCAGCGCCGCGTCCAGGTCGTGGCAGACGCGCACGCCCTCGGGCTGGAAGGCGGGATCGCGGGTGACGACGATGTTGAGCCGCCCGGGCAGCGGCCGGCCGATGGACTCGAACGTCTTGCGGCCCATGACCAGCGGCTTGGCCTGGGTCATGCGCTTGAAGAACTTCAGGTCCTCGGGCAGGTACCAGGGCAGCTGGTTGTCCACGCCGATGACGCGGTTCGCGGACAGCGCGGCGATCATCGCCACCGGGACGAGCGTATCGTCGTTCATACGGCCACCTCTGCCTTGATGTGGGGATGCGGGTCGTAGTCCTCGATGGCGATGTGCTCGAAGCGGAAGTCGAACAGATCGGTCACGCTCGGGTCGAGCACCAGTCGCGGCGCCGGGCGCGGGTCACGCGACAGCTGCTCCCGGGCCTGATCCAGATGATTCAGATAGAGATGGGCGTCGCCCAGGGTATGCACGAAGTCGCCGGGCTCGAGGCCCGCGACCCGGGCGATCATCTGCGTCAGCAGCGCATAGCTGGCGATGTTGAAGGGCACGCCGAGGAAGATGTCGGCGCTGCGCTGGTAGAGCTGGCAGGAGAGCCTGCCGTCGGCCACGTAGAACTGGAACAGGCAGTGGCACGGCGGCAGCGCCATCTCGTCGACCAGCGCCGGATTCCAGGCCGAGACGATCAGCCGCCGCGAGCGCGGATTGGTCCGCAGCTGCTCGAGCAGGTGGGCGATCTGGTCGACATGGCCGCCGCGCGGATCCGGCCAGCTGCGCCACTGGTAGCCATAGACCGGACCCAGTTCGCCGTTCTCGTCGGCCCACTCGTCCCAGATGCGCACCCCGTTGTCCTTGAGGTAGGCGATGTTGGTATCGCCGGCCAGGAACCACAAGAGCTCGTGGATGATCGAGCGCAGGTGCAGCTTCTTGGTGGTGACGAGCGGGAAGCCGCGGGACAGATCGAAGCGCATCTGGTGGCCGAACAGCGAGCGGGTGCCGACGCCGGTGCGGTCGTCACGTTCCACGCCGTGATCGAGCACGGCGCGCATCAGGTCCAGATAGGGCTGTTCGAGGGCGGGAAGGGCGTTGGCGGTCACGGGCATGGTCGACGGCTGAAAATGGGCCACACATTCTACATGCCCGGGCGGTGGCCGCCCATAGCGGCCACCGCCCCGCTGTGGTCACGCCCCGGCGTCGACCCTGGCATCCACCGGCCGGCCGCGGGACCAGGCCATCAGTGCCGCCCCGGCGATGATCATCGGCAGCGACAGCAGCATGCCCATGGTCAGCCAGTCGAAGGCGATGAAGCCGAGCTGCGGGTCCGGGCGGCGCACGAACTCCACGCCGAAGCGGAACACGCCGTAGAGGGTCAGGAACAGCCCCGAGACCAGGCCGCGACGGCGCGGCGTGGCCGAGACCCACCACAGCACCGCGAACAGCACCGCCCCTTCCAGCACCGCCTCATACAGCGACGACGGATGACGCGGCTCCGGCCCCTGACCGGGGAACACCAGCCCCCAGGGCAGATCGGTGACCCGGCCCGGCAGCTCGTGGTTGATGAAGTTGCCGATGCGCCCCGCGCCCAGGCCGATCGGCACCAGCGGCGCGACGAAGTCGGTGAGGGTGAAGAACGCCAGTCGCTTCTTGCGGGCGAAGTAGAGCGAGGCCAGCAGCACGCCGATCAGGCCGCCATGGAAGCTCATGCCGCCGTCCCAGACGCGCAGGATCCACAGCGGGTCGGCCAGCCACTGGTCGAGGCCGTAGAACAGCGCATAGCCCAGCCGCCCACCGAGCACCACGCCCAGCGCGGCACAGAAGATCAGGTCGCCCACGTCGTCGCCGTTCAGGCCGATGCGAGGCGCGCGGCGGCGCCCCAGCCACCAGGCGGCGAGGAAGCCGATGACGTACATCAGGCCATACCAGTGAACCTGGAGCGGCCCGAGCGAGATGGCCACGGGATCGATATCGGGGTAGCGCAGCATGAAAGCCTCGAACGATGCGGGAAAGGAAGGAAGACCAGGAGACCGGCCGCGGCGGCGCCGCGGCCGCGATCATAGCAGGAACTTGAGGCCGACCAGCACCAGCAGGCCGGCGAAGGCCAGGCGCAGCAGGCGCGCGGGCAGGCGATGCGCCAGCTTCACGCCGACCCGGGCGAAGGGCACGCTGGCGATCACGATGCCGAGAAGGGCCGGCAGCATCACGTAGCCCATGGCCCCCGCGGGCAGCTCGGGCTGGCCCCAGCCGACCACGATGAAGGTCGCCGCCCCGAAGGCGGCGATCGGCAGGCCACAGGCCGAGGAGGTGCCGACGGCGCGGGTCATGGGGGCGCCGCAGCGGGTCAGCCAGGGCACGCTCAGGGTGCCGCCGCCGATGCCGAACAGCGCCGACACGCCGCCGATCACCACCCCGGCCAGCGCCATCGCGCCGCGGCCGGGCTGCAGCTGCCCGGGGCGCGGGCCGCGTCCCAGCGCCATCTTCGCGGCCACCGCCATCAGGAAGACGCCGAACAGCGTGCCCAGGGCGCCGCCGGACAGGCTGCCGGCGACGAACACCCCGGCGATCGCGCCCAGCACCAGCCCCGGCAACAGCGCCAGGAACCAGCCGCGGTGGACGCTGCCGCGCCGATAGTGCCCCCAGGCCGACGAAGACCCGGTCACCACGATGGTCGACAGCGAGGTGCCCACGGCCAGATGCATGATCACCTCGGGCGCCACGCCCTGCAGCTCGAAGGCGAACACCAGCGCCGGCACGATGACCAGCCCGCCGCCGATGCCGAACAGCCCCGCCAGGGTGCCGGCCAGGCCGCCCAGCAGCACATAGCCCGCCCAGATCAGCAGCGCACTCATGCCTCCTCCTCCCGCGCCAGCCGCCCGGGCAGCCAGTGATCGACCCGATCCAGCAGGTCCTGGGGCCGATAGGGCTTGGCCAGGTAGTCGTCCATGCCGGCCTCGCGAAAACGCTGCCGGTCCGCCTCGCCGGCGTTGGCGGTCAGCGCCACCAGCACGCTGCGTGCGCCGTCGCCCCGCTCGGCCTCGCGGGCCCGCCAGGCGCGACAGGTCGCCACGCCGTCCATGTCGGCCATGTAGATATCCAGGAACACCAGGTCGAAGGGCGCCGCTTCGAGGTTGTCGAGCGCCTCACGGCCGCTGGTGGCGGTGACCACGTCCAGCCCCTGCCCCTCCAGTACCTTGCGCGCCAGCATCAGGTTGACCGGGCCGTCATCGACGACCAGCACCCGGGCGGCCGCCGGCGGTGGCGGCATCGGCGCCCCCGCCTCGCGGGGGTCGGGGTCGCCGAGGTTCTCGAGCAGCACCGCGGTCTCCGACAGTCGCTCGCGCAGCCCCTCCAGGGCCTCTCGCTCCGCCTCATCGTCGGCGCGCTGGAAGCGCTCCCCCTTCAGCACCTCCGACACGGAGGCCATCAGCGGGTTGAGCATCTGCTGAAGATGGCTGAGATAGCCGGACTTGAGCCGCGATTCCTGCTGGGCGCGCACGCGCCCGGTCTCGAGCCGGGCCAGGCGCCCCTGCTGGGCCTGCAGGTCATCGCTGAGCCGGCGCTCCACGCCGCGCACGGCCTCGAGCTCGGCCTGCCAGCGCTCGATCAGGGCATCGCAGCCTTCGGCCACGCTCTCGAGGCGTCGATGCAGCGGCAGGTCGGGGTCGGCGACACGCCCGGCGCCGACGGCATCGTCGCCGCCGCCGACCGTCAGGCGCTCACCGATCTTGGCGAAGGCCGCATCGACCCTCGCTTCCTCGCCGCGCAGGCGCTGGCGCAGCAGCATCAGGAAGGCCGTCACGTTGAGGCCACTGCCGACCAGCAGCACCAGCAGCCACCAGAAGGTATCGCCCCAGGGCGCCGGCGAGAGGACCAGCCAGCGGCCGCTCAGGCCGACCGCCAGCCACAGCCCCACCATCACCACCTGCAGCGTCAGCAGCGGCCATAGTATGGGGGTGACCAGGCAGTACCAGGCCCGCTCCTTGTCTGTCTCGACACTCATCGTCATCCCTGTACCGCGTCGATTGTCGTCAGCAGAGTGTACGATGCCGAACGGGCCCTGTCATGACGGGGCTTTCCGCACGCCGGCCTCCGGGTTAGGCTGGCGGCCATGTGCCTGATCGCCCTCGCCCACCATCCCGATGCCTCCGTCGCGCTGCGCCTGGTGGCCAATCGTGACGAGTTCCACGCCCGCCCGACTGCGCCGCTGGCCGCCTGGGACGACGCTCCCGGCATCGTCGGCGGCCGCGACCTCGAGGCCGGCGGCGGCTGGCTCGCCGTGCACCGGCGCGGCCGCTTCGCCGCGGTGACCAACGTGCGCGATCCCTTCCTCGACGCGCCCGACGACGCCCCCAGCCGGGGCGACCTGGTGCGCTCGGCGCTCGAGTGCAATGACCTCGAGGGCTGGCTGGCCGCGCTCGCCGACGGCGGCGCCCGGCGCTACGCCGGCTTCAACCTGCTGACCGGCGACGGCCGGCGACTGTGGTATCTGCACCGGGGGCGCGACAAGGTGCGGCTCGAACGCCTGACCACCGGCCTGCATGGCCTCTCCAACGCCGAGCGGGACACCCCCTGGCCGAAGCTGGTGGCCGCCCGCCGCGGACTCGAACACAGCCTGGAAGATGGCCGCTGGCCGGAGGATGCGCTGACGCCTCTCGCCGACTCGCGCGAGGCCGAGGAGGCGCGGCTGCCGGACACCGGCGTGGGGCAGGAACTCGAACGCCGCCTCTCGGCGGCGTTCATCGTCGGCCCGGACTATGGCACCCGGGCCACCAGCTGGCTGGAGTGGCGAGCCGACGGTCGGCTGACCCTCGGTGAACGACGCTTCGGGCCCGGCGGCGTCGCGCTCGGCGACACGCAAATGACGCTCGACACGCCACCGCTGTCCGAGGCCTGCAGAGGCTGAGGCCGGCGTCAGGCGTCCTTGGGCGGCAGCAGGTGAGCGAGTTGCCACTCACCCATGCGCGCCTCCAGGCAGCGCCGTACGCCCAGCGGCGAGGCCTCGGCCAGCACTTCCTCGACCAGCGCCTGCGCCGACGCCTGACTGACGCGGCGGATGGCGGCGCGCACCTTGGGCAGGCTCGGCGCGTTCATCGACAGGGCATCGAAGCCCATGCCCATCAGCAGCAGGGCACCGGCCGGGTCCGCGGCCAGCTCGCCGCACACCGAGATCGGCACCTCCAGCGCCGACGCCTCCCGCGCCAGTCGCGCCATGGCCGACAGCACCGCCGGATGGCAGGCATCGTAGAGCTCCGCCACCCGTGGATTGTTGCGATCCACCGCCAGCAGGTACTGGGTCAGGTCGTTGCTGCCGACCGAGAAGAAGTCCACCCGCTCGGCCAGCGCATCGAGCTGATAGAGGGTCGCCGGCACCTCCAGCATCGCCCCGACCCGCGGCCTGGCCACCTGGACGCCGTCCTCGCCGAGCTCGCGAATGGCCCGGTCCAGCAGCTTCAACGCATCGTCGACCTCGTCGACATTGGTGATCATCGGCAGCAGGATCTGCAGGTTGTCGAGGCCCTGGGAGGCGCGGAGCATGGCCCGCAGCTGGACCATCAGCACCTCGGGGTGATCGAGGGTGACACGGATGCCGCGCCAGCCGAGGAAGGGGTTGGCCTCCTCGATGGGGAAGTACGGAAGGTCCTTGTCGCCGCCGATGTCCAGGGTGCGCATCACCACCGGCAGCGGCGCGAAGCCCTCGAGCTGCTCGCGGTAGAGTTTGGTCTGCTCCTGCTCGCCGGGGAAGCGCTCGGTGATCATGAACGGCACTTCGGTGCGATACAGCCCCACCCCGGCGATGCGCGACTTGAGCGACGCCATGGCATCCACCGCCAGGCCGGTATTGACCAGCAGCGGCACGTCGTGACCGTCCGGGGTGCGACTGGGCAGGTCCTGCTCGTTCTCTAGCAGCTCGGAGAGCGCCCGCTCCTCCTCGATCAGCCCCTCGTAGTGGCTCTCGATATCGGGGCTCGGGCGCACGAACAGCCGCCCGCGGTGCCCATCGAGCACCAGCCGGGCGCCGTTGAGCCGCGGCAGCGGCAGATCGACCATGCCCAGCACGGTGGGAATGCCCATGGCGCGCGCCACGATCGCCACGTGGGCGGTGCTGGAGCCGCGCACCGAGACGATGCCCGCCAGCTTGTCCCGCGGCACCTCGCCGAGCATGGCCACGCTGATCTCGTCGCTGACCAGCACGGTGCGCTCGGGATACACATCGGGCGTGGCGGAGGTGTTTTCCTGAAGGTGGGCCAGCACCCGCCGCCCCAGGTCGCGCACGTCGGCCGCGCGCTCACGAAGATAGTCGTCGTTCACTCGCTCCAGGTACTGCACATGGCGACGCACCACGTCGGCCAGCGCCCCGGGGGCCCACTGCCCCTCGCGGATGCGCTTGACCACCTCCTGGAACAGCGCCTCCTCGCCCAGCATCTGCTGATAGACGTCGAACAGCGCCAGCTCCTGGGCGGAGATACGATTGGCCAGGCGCTCGCCCGCCGCACGGATCTCGTCACGGACCCGGCCGATCGCCTCCTTGAGGCGCGCGATCTCGTACTCCTCGTCGGTGGGGATGAGGTCGGGCACGCTGTCGAGATCGGCCGGCGGCGCGATCACCACCGCCTCGCCGATGGCCATGCCCGGCGAGGCGGCGACCCCGGTGAAGGTGGCCTGACCGCCGGGCAGCGACGGCCGGGTCAGGCTGCCGGTGGCCAGCGCATGGGCCAGCACTCCGGCCAGCTGGGCGGCCATGGTGACCAGGAAGGCCTCGTCGGCCTCGTCGAAGCGGCGCTTGTCGGACTGCTGCACCACCAGCACGCCGAGCATGCGGCGCTGGTGGATGATCGGCACGCCGAGGAAGCTGGAATAGCGTTCCTCGCCGGTGGTCTCGAAATAGCGGAAAAAGGGATGGGCGCGGGCATCTTCCAGGTTGAGGGGCTCCTCCCGCTGGGCCACCAGCCCGACCAGCCCCTCCCCGATCGGCAGGCTCACGTGGCCCACGGCCTGGGTCCGCAGGCCGATGGTCTCCATCAGCACCAGGCGGTCGAGCTGGGTATCGAAGAGGTAGAAGGAGCATACGTCGGTGCGCATGGCCTTGCGGATGCGCCGCACCATGGTCGACAGGGCGGCCTCCAGATTGCGAGCCCCGTTGACCTCCAGGATGATGCGGCGCAGCACCTCGAGCATCGGCGTCTTGCTGTCCATTGTCGTTATGCCTCGCTGAGGGTATTGCCGGGGCCGTCCCCGGCGCGTGTCGTGGCGTCAGCCATGCCCCAGGGCGAGGCGCTGGGCGCGCGGCGACAGCTCGCGCAGCGCGCGCCGATAGACCTCGCGCTTGAAGGGCACCACCTGGCCCAGCGGATACCAGTAGCTGACCCAGCGCCAGCCATCGAATTCCGGCTTGGCCGCACCGCCATCCATGCTGATACGGGTCTCGCCACAGCGGATCCTGAGCAGGAACCACTTCTGCTTCTGGCCGATGCATACCGGCCGGGAACGGGTTCTCACCATGCGGCGCGGTAGGCGGTAGCGCAACCAGCCTCGAGTACAGGCAAGCACCTCGACGTCGTCGGCGGTCAGGCCGACCTCCTCGTAAAGTTCGCGAAACAGTGCCTGTTGGGGTGTTTCGTTCGCCTTGATGCCTCCCTGGGGAAACTGCCAGGCGTTCTGCCCTACGCGACGCGCCCATAGCAGTTGCCCTGCGTCGTTGGCGAGGATGATGCCAACGTTGGGGCGAAAGCCATCTGCGTCGATCACGGACTTCACCTTATGAATCCAGTCTTCACTGCATTCTTCCACAAGGCCGTGAAACGTATCAATACGCCAATGGGGCCACGCTCGTAGGGGGCCGGCGCTTCTGCCATAATCGCCAGCTCGACGTGCCCCCCGACAACGATGCGACCCGACCGACAAGAGGAAAGCCGTGAGCCTCGCCATCTTCGACCTGGACAACACCTTGCTCTCCATCGACAGCGACCACGCCTGGGGAGAATTCCTGCTCGAGCAGGGCGCCGTGGACCCGGTGGCCTACAAGGAAGCCAACGACCGCTTCATGGCCGACTACGAGGCCGGCACCCTGGACATGGGCGAGTTCCTGGCGGTGGCGCTCAAGCCGCTGGCCGAGAACTCCCCGGCGCAGCTGGCGGCGTGGCACCAGCAGTTCATGGCCAGCAAGATCGAGCCGCACATCCTGCCCCGCGGCGAGGAGCTGATCGCGCGCCACCGGGCCAGCGGCGACACCCTGCTGATCGTCACCGCCACCAACCGCTTCATCACCGGCCCGATCGCCGAGCGCCTGGGCGTCGACGACCTGATCGCCGTGGAGCCGGAAATGGTCGACGGCCGCTACACCGGCCGCGTCAGCGGCGTGCCCAGCTTCCGCGAAGGCAAGGTGACGCGCCTGGAGCAGTGGCTCGAGCAGCGCGAGCTCTCGCTGCACGGCGCCTGGTTCTACAGCGACTCCCACAACGACCTGCCGCTGCTGGAGCTCGTCGACCACCCGGTGGCCGTGGACCCGGACGCCTCGCTGCGCGAGGCCGCCGAGCGGCGCGACTGGCGGATCATCAGCCTGCGCGACTGAGCCGGCCCGGCGTCGCCGGGAACCGCAGGCGGCAAGGCGACGGCGTGAAACGGCTGGAAGCAAAAGAAAAACCCGAAGGCCATGGCCTTCGGGTTTTCTTGTCACTCAGCGCTTGTCGCTCGGCGCTCAGCCCAGCAGGTGCTCCACCGCGGCGCGCTCTTCGCGCAGCTCGTTCTCGGTGGCGGTCATGCGCTCGCGGCTGAAGTCGTCGACCGCCAGGTCCTGCACGATCTCGTACTTGCCGCCCTTGCAGACCACCGGGTAGGAATACATGATGCCCGGCTCGATGCCGTAGCTGCCGTCGGCCGGGATGCCCATGCTGACGATGCCGTCGCTGCCCAGCGCCCAGTCACGCATGTGGTCGATGGCCGCGGACGCCGCGGACGCCGCGGAGGAAGCACCGCGGGCCTTGATGATGGCCGCGCCGCGCTGCTGCACGGTGGGGATGAAGTCGTTCTCGTACCAGTCGCGCTCGACCAGTTCGAGGGCCGGCTTGCCATCGACCTTGCAGTGGGCCAGGTCCGGATACTGGGTGGCGCTGTGGTTGCCCCACACGATCATCGAATCGACGTCGGTGCTGTGCTTGCCGGTCTTCTGGGCCAGCTGGGTCAGGGCGCGGTTGTGGTCCAGACGCATCATCGCGGTGAACTGGCCGGCATCGAGGTCCGGCGCGTTGCAGGACGCGATCAGGGCGTTGGTGTTGGCCGGGTTGCCCACCACCAGCACGCGCACGTCGCGGCTGGCGACGTCGTTCAGGGCCTTGCCCTGGGCGGAGAAGATGGCGGCGTTGGCTTCCAGCAGGTCCTTGCGCTCCATGCCCGGACCACGCGGACGGGCGCCGACCAGCAGGGCGAAATCGGCATCCTTGAAGGCGACGTTGGGGTCGTCGGAGGCGACGATGTCCTGCACCAGCGGGAAGGCGCAGTCGTTGAGCTCCATCACCACACCGTTGAGCGCATCCATGGCCGGCGTGATCTCGAGCAGCTGCAGGATGACCGGCTGGTCCTTGCCGAGCATGTCGCCGGAGGCGATGCGGAACGCCAGGGAGTAGCTGATCTGGCCGGCAGCGCCGGTAATGGCAATACGGACGGGGTCTTTCATCGTGGCTCCTTCGGTTGTCGCCGTGAGGATCGGCCGGGGCGCCTGGGCGGCCCGGCCAGGATCAAAACCGAGGGAAATGGTATGCCTGCGCTGCACAAAACTCAATTCGACGTGCGACGCACGCGCAGCAGGCAGGCATCAGGCGCCGCTGGACGCCCTCGCTTCGGGGGCATGGGCGGCGTGGAGCCGGGCGATCAGGCGGTCTTCCAGCGAGAAGCGCTCACCCAGGCCCTTGGACAGGCGGTCCAGCCAGGCCGGCAGCCGCGTCAGGTAGTGCTGGCAGCGCACCGGCGTGGCGTAGTCATCGTCGAAGGCCAGCACCAGCTCGGTGGACATCTCGAGGCGTTCGAGCAGGCGCTCGGCGAGGTCGAGGGCGCCGCCGTCCTCGAAGGCCTCGGCCTCGGCCTTGAGCTGGGGGTAGATCTCGAAGTGCCCGGCGCTGATGTAGTCCATCAGCAGCTCGCTGAAGGCATCGATGCGCGGCTTGGTGACCTCCTCCGGGTCGGCATCACAGGCCGCCTTGAGCTCGTCGAAGTTCGCCAGCAGCGTGCGCCGCTCGCCAAGCCAACGATCGATCAGCCTGTGAACGCCCCCCCAGCGCTCCTGCGCGCTCTTGCAGTCTTCCAGCATGGTGCTTCCCTCGCTCGATGGAACCGACCGCGGACACCCAACCGCCCGGTCTGGAGACTCAGAGTCCTCCCTGGGGCGGGCGCTGTCAATCCTGCTTCGCCTCCTCCGACCAACGATAGCCGTGATGGGACTGCAGGGCCCGCCACATCAGGCCCAGCGGCGCCAGCGCCAGCACCACGAAGCCGATCAGCGTCCAGCCCGGCAGCGACAGTCCGAGGAAGCGCGCGCTGATCTCGGCGCACTCGCCGGAGGCGCTGAGCACCATGGTCACCACCTGCTGCAGCGGCAGCACCTCCATCATGTAGTCGAGGCCGGGGCCGCAGGTCGGCACCTGGTCGGCGGGCAGCGACTGCAGCCACAGGTGGCGGCCGGCCAGGCCGATGCCGGTGCCCACCGCCAGCAGCGAGAGCAGCCCGTAGAGCGCCGCCCCGAGCCGGCCCTTGGGATCGTGCAGCGCCGCCACGGCGAACACCACGCCGGCCGAGATCACCGCCACCCGCTGGAAGATGCACAGCGGACAGGGCTCGAGCCCGCCGATATGCTCCAGCCCCAGGGCCACCGCCATCATCAGCACGCAGAAGGCCAGGCCGGCCAGGCTCCAGCAGCGCACGCGCGCCTCGCGCAGCGTCTCGATCATGTCCGTTCTCCCGAACGCAGCGGGCTGAAGGCGCGCGACTCCCGCGCCCGGGCGAAGTAGTCGGCCAGAAAGTCGGCGAAGGACTCGACGTCGGCGGCCTCGATGTCGCCCTGCTGGTGATGGGAGGTCTCCACCAGCTGGTCGAACAGCGCCCCGCGGGCGCGCTCGATGGGCTCCTCGCGCAGGCGCTCGCCCTGCTCGCCAGCCAGCGCCAGGATCGCCTCGACGAACTCCTCGCCGCCGGCTTCCAGGCGTTCGAGCAGGCGGCCGGACGGCGTCAGTGACGGATCCTCGAGCCGCGGCGCCAGCGCCGCCAGGGCGTCGGCGTGGGGCGTGCCCTCTTCGAGGCGATCCAGCAGCGCGGCGATCTCGCCGAGCCCCTCGAAGATCTCGCCACCCCAGTCGGCGATCGAGCGCTTGGCGCCGTGGTGGTCGAGGCGCAGCTCGGGGTCGCGCCCGCGGGACACCACCAGGCGGCGGTTGAAGTCCAGGTGCTCGCACTCCTCGTCGGAGATCCAGGGGCTGTCGGTGAGCAGGCACCACAGCAGGAAGACGTCGATGAAGCGGCTCTGGTGGGCGTCGATGCCCAGCGGATCGAAGGGGTTGAGGTCCAGGCAGCGCACCTCGATGTACTCCACGCCGCGAGCCTCCAGCGCCTGACTGGGCGTCTCGTCGTGACGCGCCACTCGCTTGGGCCGAATGTCGCTGTAGTACTCGTTCTCGATCTGCAGGATGTTGGCGTTGAGCTGGTACCACTCGTCGTCCACCCGCACGCCGCGGGCCTCGTAATCGGGCCAGGGCGTGAAGATGGCGTGGCGCAGGGTGTTGACGTAGTTCGACAGCGAGTTGAAGCAGATCTTGAGCTGCTCCTGCACCTTGTTCTGGTAGCCCAGGTCGGACATGCGCAGGCTGGTCGCATAGCGCGAGACCAGCGTCTCGTCGCCGTGGGCCTCGAGCCCCTCCGGCACCCGGCCGTCGGGCAGGAAGCTGCGGTCGACCGCCGGCGAGGCGCCGAACAGGTACAGCAGCAGCCAGCTGTGGCGGCGGAAGTTGCGGATCAGCGCGAAATAGCGCGCCGAGCGATAGTCCTGCATCGCCGTCTCGCCCTCGCCGTCCAGCTCGCGCAGCAGCGCGAACAGGTCGTCGGGCAGCGAGACGTTGTAGTGCACCCCGGCGATCGCCTGCATGATCCGCCCATAGCGCACATCCAGGCCACGGCGATAGACGTGCTTCATGCGCCCCACGTTGGAGTCGCCGTAGTCGGCGATCGGCACGCTGTCGTTGCCGTCGAGCCGGGCCGGCATGCTGGCCGGCCAGATCCGCTCCTCGTCCAGCTGGCGATAGCTGAAGCGGTGCAGGTCGGCGAGGAAATCCAGGGCGTCTTCCGGGCGGCTGTAGACCGGCGTGATGTACTCCAGCAGCGCCTCGGAGTAGTCGGTGGTGATATGCGGATGGGTGAGCTTGGAGCCCAGCGCCCGGGGATGCAGGCTCTGGGCGATGCGCCCCGCGGCGTCGACGCGCAGCCCTTCCTTCTCGATGCCGCGGCGCAGACGACCGAAACGCCCCTGGTCGGCCAGCCGGCCGAGGCGCTCGATGTGGGGGGAAAGCGGTTCGGACAAGGTGATCACCCCGTGTCGGGGACGCCGGTGCCGGCGTCCCGGTGGACGTTTCGGGCGCCGCGGCACCCGCAAAGACCTCAGATTATGGTGCCGAAACTCGGCGATTCAAGGTAAGCCGGCTAATCGACCGCCCGGCCTACTTATCCTTCCTGGCCTTGAGCATCGCCGCGCCCAGGGCACCGAGCTGGCCGTCGTTCTGGCCGCCACCCTGCTGCCCCTTGCCGCCCTGCCCCTGGCCACGACCGCCGCCGCCCTTGCGCGGGGCCTTGCGGCCCTGGCGCTCGCCGCCACGCTTGGTCGGCTGGCCGTCCTCGCCGGGCTGGTCGTGGAGGCGCATGGAGAGCCCGACGCGGGCGCGCTCGAGATCCACGCTCATCACCTTGACCTTGACGATGTCGCCGGCCTTGACCACCGAGCGCGGATCCTCGACGAAGGTGTCGGACAGCGCCGAGATGTGCACCAGGCCGTCCTGGTGCACGCCGATGTCGACGAAGGCGCCGAAGTGGGTGACGTTGGTGACGCTGCCCTCGAGCACCATGCCGGGCTCCAGGTCCTTGAGCGTCTCGACGCCCTCGCGGAACTCGGCCGCCTTGAACTCGGGGCGCGGGTCGCGGCCCGGCTTGTCGAGCTCCTTGAGGATATCGCTGACGGTGGGCACGCCGAAGCGCTCGTCGGCGAAGTCGGCGGGCTTGAGGGCCTTGAGGGTGGCGCTGTCGCCGATCAGCCCGCCCAGCTCGCGCTGGCTCTGTTGGGCGATGCGCTCGACCAGCGGATAGGCCTCGGGGTGCACGGCGCTGGCATCCAGCGGGTTGTCGCCGCCCATGATGCGCAGGAAGCCGGCACACTGCTCGAAGGTCTTCGGCCCCAGGCGGCTGACGTCGAGCAGCTGCTTGCGGCTAGAGAAGGCGCCGGCGGCGTCGCGGCGGGCGACGATGTTCTCGGCCAGCCCGGCATTGAGGCCGGCGACCCGCGACAGCAGCGCGCTGGAGGCGGTATTCAGATCGACGCCCACGGCGTTCACGCAGTCCTCGATCACCGCCTCCAGGCTGCGCGACAGCTGCACCTGGGAGACGTCGTGCTGGTACTGGCCGACGCCGATCGACTTGGGCTCGATCTTGACCAGCTCGGCCAGCGGATCCTGCAGCCGGCGGGCGATGGAGACCGCGCCGCGGATGGTCACGTCGAGCTCGGGCAGCTCGCGGGCGGCGTATTCCGAGGCCGAGTACACCGAGGCGCCGGCCTCGCTGACCATGACCTTGGACAGCCGCTGCTTGTCGGCCAGCGCCTTGACCAGATCGCCGGCCAGCCTGTCGGTCTCGCGGCTGGCGGTGCCGTTGCCCACCGCCACCAGGGCCACGTCGTGCTTGTTCACCAGTCGCGCCAGCACGGCCAGCGACTCGTCCCACTGGTTGCGCGGGGCATGGGGGAAGATGGTGGCGTGCTCGAGGAAGCGGCCGGTGGCGTCGACCACCGCCACCTTGCACCCGGTGCGCAGGCCCGGGTCGATGGCAAGCGTCGCCTTCTGGCCCGCCGGCGCGGCCAGCAGCAGGTCCTTGAGGTTGGCGGCGAACACCTCGATGGCCTCGAGCTCGGCGCGCTCGCGCAGCCGGCCCATCAGCTCGGTCTCGAGATGGGTGTAGAGCTTGACCCGCCAGGTCCAGCGCACCACCTCGGCCAGCCAGCGATCGGCGGGACGGCCCTGATCGGCGATCTCGAAGTGCTTCGCGATCGCCACCTGGGCCGGATGCACGGCGGCCTCCTCCTCGCCGGGCAGGCGCAGGGTCAGCGCCAGCACGCCCTCGTTGCGGCCGCGGAACATCGCCAGCGCCCGGTGCGAGGGCGCCTTGGCCAGCGGCTCGTCGTGCTCGAAGTAGTCGGAGAACTTGGCGCCCTCCTGCTCCTTGCCGGCGATCAGCCGCGAAGAGAGCTCGCCGTCGCTCCACAGCCGCTCGCGCAGCCGGCCGACCAGCTCGGCCTCCTCGGCGAAGCGCTCCATCAGGATCTGCTTGGCGCCGTCCAGGGCGGCCTTGGCGTCCTCGATGGCGGGAATATCGCCGTCGGCGGCACGCAGGTAGTTCGCGGCCTCGGCCTCGGGGTCGCGCGAGGGGTCGGCCAGCAGCGCATCCGCCAGCGGCTCGAGGCCGGCCTCGCGGGCGATCTGCGCCTTGGTGCGACGCTTCTTGCGATACGGCAGGTAGAGGTCTTCCAGGCGCTGCTTGGTGTCGGCGGCGCGGAGGCTGGCGGTGAGCTCGGGCGTCAGCTTGCCCTGCTCGTCGATGCTGGCCAGCACCGCCTCGCGGCGCTCCTCCAGCTCGCGCAGGTAGCCCAGCCGCTCGTGCAGCTGGCGCAGCTGGGTGTCATCCAGCCCGCCGGTGACTTCCTTGCGGTAGCGGGCGATGAAGGGCACGGTGGCCCCGCCGTCGAGCAGTTCCACGGTGGCCGACACCTGGGGCCCGCGAACGCCGAGCTCCTCGGCGAGACGATCGATGATCTTGGCTTGTGCGTCCATGTAATCCTTGGCAATCCGGGACAGACGATCGCGACAAGGTACCACACCCCCGGCGGCGCCGGGAGGCGCAGCGGCTCGCGCTTCGCTCAGGCGCCCGAGGCGGGCACGAAGCGCAGCGCCAGGCCGTTGTTGCACCAGCGCAGCCCGCTGGGCTCGGGGCCGTCCTCGAACACGTGGCCCTGATGGCCGCCGCAGCGGGCGCAGTGGTATTCGGTGCGCGGGATCAGCAGGACCAGATCCAGCTCCGTCAGCAGATGCCCTTCCACGTGGGAGAAGAAGCTCGGCCAGCCGGTGCCGGAGTCGTACTTCATGTCGCTGGTGAAGAGCGTCAGATCGCAGCCGGCACAGCGGTACTCGCCCTCGCGGGTCTCCTTGTCCAGCGGGCTCGAGAACGCTGGTTCGGTGCCGGCCTCGCGCAGGATCTCGAAGCGCGCCTCGGACAGCCGCTCGCGCCATTCGGCCTCGCTGAGCTCGAGCGTCTCGAGGCCGGAAGCAGGCTCGAGGTCGAGCTTGGGCCGAGCCAGGGCCAGGCCCGGCAGCACGCCGGCCAGGCCGCCGATCCCCAGCAGTCCCAGGAAATTGCGTCGTTTCATGATGCGCCTCCGTTGATACGAGATGGCCCTTGGTCGGCCCCGCCACCACATCCTTACCTTCACGGCAGACTCCCGGCCAAAAAAGGAGGGAGCCGCCGGATGGCGCCTCCCCCTGGGACCCGGCGCCGAGGCGCCGGTTCATCGAACGATCAGGCCGGACCGGCCTCGACGATCGCCGGGCTCACGCCCTCGAACTTCTTGAAGTTGTCCACGAACTTGGCGGCCAGTTCATCGCGCTTGCGATCGTAGGCGGCCTTGTCGGCCCAGGTCTCGCGCGGGTCGAGCAGCGTGGCGTCGACGCCGGGCACGTCAGTGGGCACGTCGAGATTGAGCCCCTCGAGCCGGCGGGTCTCGGCGCCGCGCAGCGCCCCGCTCTGGATCGCCTCGACGATGGCCCGGGTGGTGGGAATCGAGAAGCGCTCGCCGCCTTCCCCGTAGGCGCCGCCGGTCCAGCCGGTGTTGACCAGATAGACCTGGGCGTCCCGTTCGGCCACGCGCTTGACCAGCAGGTCGGCGTAGACCCGGGCCGGCCGCGGGAAGAACGGCGCGCCGAAGCAGGTCGAGAAGGTCGCCTCCAGGCCCTCGGAGGCGCCCATCTCGGTGGAGCCTACCTTGGCGGTGTAGCCGGACAGGAAGTGATAGGCCGCCGCTTCCTTGGAGAGCACCGAGACCGGCGGCAGCACGCCGCTCATGTCGCAGGTCAGAAAGACGATGGCATTGGGCTCGCCGGCGCGGTTCTCGGCGACACGCTTGTCGATGTGCTCGAGCGGATAGGCGGCGCGGGAGTTCTGGGTCAGGCGATCGTCGGTGTAGTCCGGCACGCGCCGCTCGTCGAGCACCACGTTCTCCAGCACGGTGCCGAAGCGAATGGCGTTCCAGATCACCGGCTCGTTCTTCGCCGAGAGGTCGATGCACTTGGCGTAGCAGCCGCCCTCGATGTTGAACACGGTGCCCGGCCCCCAGCCGTGCTCGTCGTCGCCGATCAGGTAGCGCGACGGGTCGGCAGAGAGGGTCGTCTTGCCGGTGCCGGAGAGGCCGAAGAACAGCGTGGTCTCGCCGTTCTCGCCGACGTTGGCGCTGCAGTGCATGGGCAGCACGTCGGCCTCGGGCAGCAGGAAGTTCTGCACCGAGAACATCGCCTTCTTCATCTCGCCGGCATAGCGCATGCCGGCGATCAGCACCCGCCGGCCGGCGAAGTCGAGAATCACGCAGCCATCGGAACGGGTGCCGTCGCGGGCCGGGTCGCACGCGAAGTCCGGCGCGTTGAGGATGCGCCACTCGGTCTTGGACGAG
Organism: Halomonas sp. B23F22_10; assembly: GCF_043496975.1. NCBI lineage: Bacteria > Pseudomonadati > Pseudomonadota > Gammaproteobacteria > Oceanospirillales > Halomonadaceae > Halomonas > Halomonas sp. B23F22_10. The sequence continues at coordinate 194,618 of NZ_JBIEKF010000006.1, forward strand.
GGGTTGAAGACCTCGGGGCGCACGAACAGGGTGCGGCCGAAGAGGTTGTGCCAGGCGGTCCGGGTGGTGACCCGCACCGGCTGATAGTGGGCCGGATCGCTGCCCACATGCAGCTCGGAGACGTAGTGCTCGTCGCCGTCGAGAAACGCCTCGACACGCGCCCACAGGGCCTCGAAACGCTCGGCGTCGAAGGGTCGGTTGACGCTGCCCCAGTCGATGGCGTCCCGGGTGGTGGGCTCGTCGACGATGAAGCGGTCCCCGGGTGAGCGGCCGGTACGCGCCCCGGTGTTGACCACCAGCGCGCCCTGGGCGGACAGGCGGCCCTCGCCATTGGCCAGCGCCCGCTCGATCAGCTCGGCGCTGGACAGGTTGAGGTGGGTCGTGGCGTGTCGTGTCGTTGTCATGTGGCGATTCCTGGGCCTCGAGGCCCTTCTCTCTCGTTTGCCGGGCGTCCGCGATGCGGTCTCGTCCCATCCCCGGAGGCCGCTTGCGGTTGACCGTCTTGTGAGGCGACGACCGGAACGCGGATGAGTCCGGGGAGTATGGCAAACAAGTCGAGTGGCAGGAAATGCCGCCAGATCAACGACTTTCTCGTAACTTTACTAGCGCGTCGACGACCCTGGCGACGCGCCGGCGCCGGCTCAGTGGACGGTCGGGGTCGGGCCCTCGGGGTCCTCGAGCATCGCCTCCACCTCGGCGAGGGTGAACTCGTAGCGGGTGTGGCAGAAGTGGCATTGGGTGGCGATGCCGCCCTGCTCGGCGAGGATGTCGCGCAGCTCGGCGCTGCCCAGCGACAGCAGGGCGCCGGCGATGCGCTCGCGGGAGCAGGTGCAGGCGAAACGCAGCGCCTTGGGCTCGAAGACCCGCACGGTCTCCTCGTGATAGAGACGGTGCAGCAGCTCGCGCTGTTCGACCCCGAGCAGCTCGGCGTCGGACAGGGTCGAGGCCAGGTGCACGGTGCGCTCCCAGGCGTCGTCGTCCTGGTTCTGCGCCTCGTCGGGCAGGCGCTGCAGCAGCAGGCCGGCGGCACGCTGGCCGTCGTCGGCCAGCCACAGGCGAGTGGGCAGCTGCTCGGACTGGGCGAAGTAGTCCTCCAGGCAGCCGGCCAGGCTGTCGCGGGTCAGCGCCACGATGCCCTGATAGCGATGGCCCTCGCGCGGGTCCAGGGTGATGGTCACCTTGCCCTCGCCGACCAGCTCGGTGAAGCTCGCGCCCTCGGCGGGGATCGCCGCATCCTCGTCGAGCCGGGCGATGGCGCGCAGCTCGCCGCCGGGGTTGGACTCGGCCATCAGCAGCGACAGCGGGCCGTCGCCGCGGACCTCGATGCTCATGGTGCCGTCGAGCTTGACGGTCTCGGTAAGCAGGGCCACCGCGGCCAGCAGCTCGCCCAGCTGGCGGGTCACCGCCGGGGGATACTCGTGGCGCTCCATGACCTCGGCGTGCGCCTCCTGGAGGGTGACGATCTCGCCGCGGACATTGGTCTCCTCGAAGAGGAAACGCTGAATCTGATCACTCATGATGCTTGCCTGATCGTAATGAAATCGGAAAGTCGGGATGGATATAGGACAGGGAAGACGACGGCCCCCGGGGCGCGGAAGGTGCGCCCCGTGCGTCTTCCCGCTCCGGCGACACCGGTGTCTCGCGCCGCTCGGCTCAGTCGCCGCGCATGAAGCGCTTGATCTCGCGTCGCTGCTTCTTGTCGGGGCGCTTGAGCGGGTGCTGCATGGCCTGGTTGGCCTGGCGACGGCTCTCGGCCTCCTTGCTCCGGCGCGTCTGGCTCTCGGCGGTCTCCCGGTAGAGCTCACGCGCTTCCGGGGCCCCGCGGCGCTGCTCGGACAGCGCCATCACCTCGACCTCCCAGGTGTCCCAGCCCTGGGGCACGCGGATCAGGGCGCCGACTTCCACGGCCTTGCTGGTCTTGGCGCGGCCGCCGTTGTAATGGACCTTGCCGCCCTCGATGGCCTTCTTGGCCAGCGCCCGGGTCTTGAAGAAGCGCGCCGCCCACAGCCACTTGTCGAGACGCACGCCGCTCACGCGCCCTCCTCGTCGCCGGGCCGCTCCTGGGGCAGGATGGCGGCGAAGCGGTCGAGGGCGATGAACTCCTCGAGTGCCTTCTCGGGCCGCCGGCTGTCGGGCTGCTTGATGCCCAGCAGGTGGCGGATGCCGTACTCGCGGGCGCTCTCCAGCACCGCCGCGTTGTCGTCGATGAACAGCGTGCGGGCCGGGTCGAAGGGCTCGACCTCCTGCAGCGAGAACCAGAACTCCTGGGCCTCCTTGGGCACGCCGAGATCGGCGGAGGAGACGATGGCGTCCAGGTAGTCCTCGAGCCCGGTCAGCGGCAGCTTCAGCGCCAGGCTCTCGCGATCGGCGTTGGTGGCCAGCACCACGCGTGGATGGGCGCGCTTCAGCCAGCGCAGGAAGTCCAGGGCGTCGCTGCGCAGGCCGATCAGGTGCTGAACCTCGCGCTTGAGCGCCAGGATGTCGACGTCCAGCTCGCGGCTCCAGTAGGCCAGGCTGTACCAGTTGAGCGTGCCCTGCTCGCGCAGGATGCGCGCGCGGATCGCCTCCTGACTCGCCTCGTCGAGCCGGTGAAGCTCCACGTAGCGGCGCGGCAGGTGCTCCAGCCAGAAGTGGCTGTCGAAGTGCAGGTCCAGCAGGGTGCCGTCCATGTCGAGAAGGACGGTATCGATGGCGCGCCAGTCGATCATGGGACTCCTTAGGGATGGACGCCTTTCGGGCGGATCGGCGGCGACGCGGTGACGTCCGCCGGGGGAAAGACGTGGTAGTGTACCCAAACGATGCCGGGGACGCATTCCAGCGCCCGACCGCCACGGGCTATCGCTCCGATTGGCGCTATCAATTTAGTGGATGATGAGGCTGGTCCGTCGACAGGCCTTCGCGAGGGCGCTGTAAACCCTTCCATGGGCGCTACCGACGCCATCCCTGGCGTAGGACCCTCGCTTCGACCTGTCCACGGCGTCTCTCATCATGTTCCACTGCAATGGCCCCGCCGAACGACCGGAGATCCCATGACCGACGACCATGCCCCCCACAAGCCGCAAGTACTGGCCCGGCGCAGCGTCGCCCGCAGCCGGCTGTTCAACGTCGAGGAGATGGAGCTGCGCTTTTCCAACGGCGCCGAGCGCACCTTCGAGCGGCTGGGCGGCACCGGGCGCGGCGGCGGCGCGGTGATGATCGTGGCCATGCCCGACCCCGAGCACGTGCTGCTGATCCGCGAGTACGCCGCCGGCGTCGAGGACTACGCCCTGACCCTGCCCAAGGGGCTGGTGGATCCGGGCGAGGACCTGGTCACCGCGGCCAATCGCGAGCTGATGGAGGAATGCGGCTTCGGCGCCCACCGCCTGGAGCCGCTGGTGGAGCTGACCCTGGCACCGAACTACATGCGTCACCGCATGCAGGTGATGCTGGCCACCGATCTCTATCCCAAGCGCCTGCCCGGCGACGAGCCGGAGCCGCTGATCGTCGAGACCCACGCCATCGACGAGATCGGCGCGCTGCTCGCCCGGGAGGACTTCCACGAGGCCCGCGCCATCGCGGCCCTCTACATCGCCCGGGACAGGATGCGTACCGAGAGCACTCGCCCCTCGATCTGGTAGGCCCGAGAGAGAAACGCCGCTTCCCCGGCGTACGAGGAAGCGGCGAGTGAGGAAGCGGCGAGCGTCTCAGCCCTTGGCGTGCAGCCGGCGCGGCAGGCTGCCGCCCTCCTTGAGCTTGACCCAGCGTCCCTGGCGATAGCTGTCCAGCCCCGCCTCGAGCAGGCTCATCACGTCCAGCGCCTCGTCGACGCTCACCGGCGGCGGCGTGCCGCGCAGCAGGGTGCGGGCGATGGCGTCGTAGTAGGCGCGGTAGTCGCCCGGCACGGCCTCGACCTCGTGATGCACCAGCGCGACCTCATCGCCCTCCCCTTCGTTCAGCGTCAGCCGCCCCGGCGAGGGGTCGACGCCCCAGGCCGGCTGCGGAATCTCGCCGGCCTTGAGCCAGCCCTCCTGCGGATCGAGGCCGACCTTGACGAAGCTGCCGCGGGTGCCGTTGACCCGCCAGCGCGGCGTGGGCTCGGCCACCAGGGTGCTGGCCTTGAGCGTCACCCGCAGGTGGTCGTACTCCAGCACCGCCTGGAAGTCGTCGTCGATCTCGGCGCCGTCACGCAGCGTGGCGAGCTCCAGCAGGATGGCGCGGGGCATGCCGAACAGCGCCCGGGCCTGATCGAGCAGGTGCGGCCCCAGATCGAACCAGAGGCCGCTGCCGGGGCGATGCTGCTCGCGCCAGCGGTCGGGCACCGTCGGGCGGAAGCGGTCGAAGCGCGATTCCACCTCGACCACCCGGCCCAGACGCTCCTCGTCGAGCAGCCCCTTGAGGGTCAGGAAGTCGCTGTCCCAGCGCCGGTTGTGGAACACGCTGAGCAGGCACTCCGCGCCGTCGGCCAGGGTCTTGAGCTGGCGCGCCTCGGCCAGCGACACGGCAAAGGGCTTGTCGAGCACCACGTGCTTGCCCTTGGCCAGCGCCGCCTTGGCCAGCGGGAAGTGGGTCTCGTTGGGCGTGGCGATCACCACCAGATCGATCTCCGGGTCGGCGAACAGCGCCGCCGCCTTGGCGTGCACCGTGACCTCGGGATAGATCGCCTGGACGCGCTCCGCGTCGCTGGAGACCACGGCGGAGAGCTCGAGGCCCGGCGCGGTCTGGATCAGCGGCGCGTGGAAGGTGCGACCGGCCATGCCGAAACCGATCAGGCCGACGTTGAGGGTCTGGGTCTTCATTGCGAGGCTTCCCTGCTGGGTCGAGTCGTTAACTTGGCGATAGCCGAGCGTGTAGGAAAAGAGGCCCCGGACGGTGCCGGGGCCGGAGGCTCAGTCGAGCTTGGACAGATCGCGCACCGCGCCCTTGTCGGCGGAGGTGGCCAGCAGTGCATAGGCCTTGAGCGCCGCCGAGACCTTGCGCACGCGCTGGATGCTCGGCTTCCAGGCGTCGCGGCCGCGGGCTTCCTCGGCGCGGCGACGCTCGGCGAGCTGCTCGTCGGTGAGCTTCACGTCGATGCTGCGGTTGGGGATGTCGATGCGGATGATGTCACCGCTCCGGACCAGGCCGATGGCGCCGCCGGCGGCGGCCTCCGGGGAGGCGTGGCCGATCGACAGGCCCGAGGTGCCACCGGAGAAGCGGCCATCGGTCAGCAGCGCGCAGCCCTTGCCCAGGCCCTTCGACTTCAGGTACGAGGTCGGGTAGAGCATCTCCTGCATGCCCGGGCCGCCCTTCGGCCCCTCGTAGCGGATCACCACCACCTCGCCCTCGACCACCTTGCCGTCGAGGATGTGCTCCACCGCCTGGTCCTGGGATTCGACCACGTGGGCCGGGCCCTCGAAGACCAGGATCGACTCGTCGACGCCGGCGGACTTCACCACGCAGCCGTCGAGGGCGATGTTGCCCTTGAGCACGGCCAGGCCGCCCTCCTTGGAGAAGGCGTGTTCGTAGTCGCGGATACAACCGGTGGCGCGGTCGCCGTCGAGGCTCGGCCAGCGCGCGCTCTGGGAGAACGCGGTCTGGGTCGGGATGCCGCCGGGGCCGGCCTTGTAGAACTCCACCGTCTCGGCGCTCGGCGAGCGCATGATGTCCCACTGCTCGAGGGCCTGGGCCAGGCTGTCGCCATAGACGGTGGGCACCCGGGTATCCAGCACGCCGGCGCGGTCCAGCTCGCCGAGGATCGCCATGATGCCGCCGGCGCGGTGCACATCCTCGATGTGGTACTTCTGGGTGTTGGGTGCCACCTTGCACAGCTGTGGCACCTCGCGGGACAAACGATCGATGTCGTCCATGTCGAAATCGATCTCCGCCTCCTGGGCCGCGGCCAGCAGGTGGAGGATGGTGTTGGTGGAACCGCCCATGGCGATGTCCAGGGTCATGGCGTTCTTGAACGCCGCCTTGGAACCGATGGCGCGCGGCAGCAGGTGCGCCTCCTCATTCTCGTAGTAGCGCTTGGCCAGCTCGACGATGCGATGGCCTGCGGTCTCGAACAGCCGGCGGCGGTCGCCGTGGGTGGCCAGCAGGGTGCCGTTGCCCGGCAGCGCCAGGCCCAATGCCTCGGTCAGGCAGTTCATGGAATTGGCGGTGAACATGCCGGAGCAGCTGCCGCAGGTCGGGCAGGCGCTGCGCTCGATCTCGCTCAGGGTCTCGTCGTCCACCGAGTCGTCGGCGGCCATGACCATGGCGTCGACCAGGTCGAGGCCGTGGTCCAGGAGCTTGGTCTTGCCGGCCTCCATGGGGCCGCCGGAAACGAAGATCACCGGGATGTTGAGGCGCATGGCGGCCATCAGCATCCCGGGGGTGATCTTGTCGCAGTTGGAGATGCACACCAGGGCGTCGGCGCAGTGGCCGTTGACCATGTATTCGACGCTGTCGGCGATGATGTCGCGGCTCGGCAGCGAATAGAGCATGCCGTCGTGGCCCATGGCGATGCCGTCGTCCACGGCGATGGTGTTGAACTCCTTGGCCACCCCGCCGGCCTTCTCGATCTCGCGAGCCACCAGCTGGCCCATGTCCTTGAGGTGGACGTGGCCGGGCACGAACTGGGTGAAGGAGTTGGCCACCGCGATGATCGGCTTGTGGAAATCGTCATCCTTCATGCCGGTGGCGCGCCACAGGGCGCGGGCACCGGCCATGTTGCGGCCGGCGGTGGTGGTGCGGGAGCGATACTCGGGCATGGTGTCCTCTTCTTCTCGTGCATGCCGCCCCGGCCTCCTCGCCGTGTGAGGAGGCCGGGGCGGTTCTCGTGTGTCCAGAAGAAGGATTTTGTCACGCACCCGTCGCGCAGGCCAGGCCGAAGAAACCTGTGCTCCTCTGCGTAACTACACAGTCAACTAAACGGCCCCCAGACCAGCTTGACGCTCATGCCCCGTAATACCTCCCCAGTTTCGCACGCTTCACCCTTGGCCCTGCCCTAGTAGATGAAGTGTCGGCCCACTGACCCGGCGCAACTACACCTGATAGAGCAAACGGCAGAGCAATCCTTCTCCGGTCATGTTTAGGGCTCAATGAATCAATCGCGTGGCTACCCAGCCCAGGACAGGCTCACCCTCTTCCTCAAAATAGACCTGGCTCCAGCCCTCGCCTTCTCCCAGAACATATACCTCGGTTCCCCGAGCCAATTGGGCGATCCGCGAATTATCGGTTCCAGCACCAGATCGAATATTCACGCGTGCGCCGGAGACCTCCTTCTTCCGAAGCTTCGGCAGGCTAGGCGGAATATTATCCTTGGCCACCTCATTTCCATTTCGCGATGCGGTGGCAAACCAGAATACTGCCCAGGCATGATTAGCCTCTACACCACGCCCACGGGCATACATCGCTCCCAAGTTGTTCTGCGCCATGGCATCACCCTGTCGGGCGGCCTGACTGAAGAGCTCGAAGGCGCGCGAGTAATCCTGCTCCACACCGCGTCCGTTCTCGTACAGGCTTCCCAGGTTGTTCTGTGCCTGAACATGCCCCTGATCGGCGGCCTGAGCGAACCACTGCGCCGAGCTGACCGCATCTTCCTCAAGTCCGAAACCTTCCAGATACATCAGCCCAAGTTGAAACTGGGCCCCGGCATGCCCGACCTGTGCCGCCCGCTGCAGCCATTCAGCGGCGTCTGCCGGCCCATGCCCCTCCACCCTCTCACCCAGATACAACTGAGCAAGCTTGACCTGTGCTTCCAGGACATCATTATCGGCAGACAGGCGATACCATTTGTAGGCCTCATCCAGGTTTTGACGAACCCCTGAACCGCTCTCGAACATCCGGGCCAGCGCAAACTGTGATTGGCCATCGCCCTGCTCCGCGTCTTCACGCCACTCGTACACCGCAGAAGCAAAATTCCCCTGACGAAACTCGGCCAGGCCCGACTCATAATCGGCATAGGTCAGGGTGCTGACGCTCAGCAGCACAACTCCCAGCCAAATCTGTACTCTCATAACTCGACAACCATAAATTAGCGTCACAAAGAAAACCCCGACATGTCAGACATGCCGGAGGATCCCGAAGACAATGCAGAGCGCGATAGCTCAACTAGCATGAAATATTATCGTTAACGGATCACGTCTGTGGTGTCACATTCTTGACCACCTCACCCAGTATCCGAGCATAGGTATTACGTGCGGTCTGCATGATGGCCAGCTGGTCCTGCAACCGACGCATCTCCTGGTCGGTAACCTGGAGATTCTTCAGCTGTTCACGCCCCTGCTCCCCCAGGCTCTCCAATGTATAGGTGGCCCCATCAATGGTGACCGACGGCTTATCTCCTCGCTCTTGTGCATTCATATCCACGGCTTCGGTTTCACCCTGATTCTCGATGTTCTTGCTGTCCTGTTGACGGCCACGTTGTTTGCTCATCGTTCCATCCTAGTGATTCTCTACCATCGATACCGGTGGCTGGCTTCACCCACCCACCGACTCGCTGATCGTGATTTCAACGCGCCTATTAGGGCGCAGACATTCCGTCACGCTCTGCGTAGCCACGCTTCCCGGGCATGTCACCACAGGATCGGCCTCACCGCGTCCGGTGGTACGGATATCGCCACGACTGATTCCCTGAGTGGAGAGATAATCGGCCACGGTGTCTGCCCGCGACCGTGAAAGCTCCTGGTTATACGCCGCGTCACCGAAACGGTCCGTATGACCTGCGACCAACATCCGGGGGACCTTGAACTCGCTGAGCGTCGACTGCGCCACCCGCTCCAGGGCGTGCCTTCCTTCCAGAGACAGCCGATCGCTATCGAAATCGAACAGCACATCACCGGAAAGCACCAGCGTCTCGTCTTGCTTCTTCTCGACGGGCATCAGTAATGCCGGGCACTGCTCGTCGCGCCAACGAGTATCTTTCAAGGCCATATCTTCATTGAACACCACCTGATACTGGCAGGTGATGTAGTCCCCACCAGATTCCCCCGTGTAGAGGTTGAAGACATAGTTCCACTCGCGAACACCGAAGAAACCCTCACTGAAGTGAGGATTACCGATCAGTTGACGCACCTGATCCTTGGTCTGCCCCTCGGCGAGGCGCAATATATTCTCCGGCTCGACGAAGCGGCCACCGTCATACCAATTCTTATCCAGTGCGGGGAAGCCATCCCCCGCTTCATGAATATCCGTGCGGTCGTTATTCGGCGGGCTGGCACAGCCCGCAGTTATTGCCAGGCTGGCGATACCGGCGGCCCCGAGGGCCGCCCTGAGCATTGCAGATGAGCGCAATATTTTCACAGTAGTCTCCTTACCAGTGCCAGCCGGCACCGATGCCAGCGCCGAAGTTGCTCTGAGAATCACCCGTCACCTTGCCCTGGATAACAAATCGGCCATTATCGGAAAGGCGCGACACACCAACCGAAATGGCGGTCTCACCCTCGTAGGTACCGGTACCTACGCCCACCATGCTCTTGCCGGGCATCCAGGCCTGGGGAACAGTACTCGCCGCAATAGCACTCGCGCTACCTGCATTTGCGTTCTTTTCCACTTCATTGATGCGTCCGTGGACATTGTTAATCTCTTGAGCAAAGCGCTGGTTGAGTTCCTGCATCTGACCAACGTTTACGGCATCGGTAGCTTCGACCCCTGGGGCCACGTTGGTGACCCGTTTGCCCCCCCCGTCGATACCATCGACCGTCATGCTGGGGCCGCCTTCGATCGTCACACCCTGGTCACTGACCGTGGTCCTTCCGGCAGACACACTATCGACATTCAACTCCTGATTCAGAGTCACCTGCACCCCATCGTCGGAGGTCCGTGTCGTGATGTTGTTATCGCCGGTGATGGCTACGGTATCGCCCAGCTTGCGGTTCACAGCATCACCCTCATCGGCTGCGAAGTCCATGCCACCATCCAGGGAGTTATTGATATCTCCAATCTCTTCCTTGACATCGTAAAGCTGGCCACCATTCACGGCATCCGTGCTGTCAGCACTGACTTCTCCCCTGCCAACACCGGCAATGATGGTATTACCATCTCCATCGACATTGTCCTTGTCGATGGTGACAGAGCCAACATCCATCTTGTCGAACTCCACCTCGTCAGCGGTAGCAACTTCATAGATGGTCTGGCCGTCACTACCGGTCGACTCGGTGACAGAGATATTCTTGCCCTCCGTGACCTCGGTCTTGGCTGCCGCCACATCATCTCCGATATCACCGGCAACCTGTTGGAGGTCACCCACATTCACGGCATTCATCAGGTCATCACCGCTGATCTGATCCAGCGACTGACCACCCAGACCACTACCTACGTTAGTGATCTGCATGCCACCAGCATTGATACCGCTAACGGTCACGCTCGGCCCGCCAGTGATGGCCAGACCAGTTTCGTCCAAGGCTACATCATCACCAACGCGCACTCCGTCGCCGTTCATGATGGTGTCACCGGTGGCAATACTTCCCTCGGTACCGTCTAACGTGATGGCACTGTCGCCTTCGCCCAGGGTGATAGTGTCATTCAGGGCCACCTGAATCTCCCCAGCATTATCGGTACCGGCCTGTACCACACTGATGTTGCTATCACCCTGGAAGTCCACCGAGCCCTCCGGCCCGATGTTCACCTCATTGGCGCCGGAGCCGGTCAAGTTCCAGCCGGCGTTGGCGATCTGCTGTACGTCATACAGCTGACTACCGTTGATGGCATCGGTGCTGGTCTCGCTGACATCACCCGCGGCCACGCCGGTGATCTTGCTTCCACCCGCGTCGATACCGCCAGCCGTGACGCTCGGCCCACCAGCGATCTCAAGCCCCGTATCGCCCAGACTCACATCATCGCCAACGCTGACACCGCCTCCATTCACGAGGGTATCGCCGACGCCAATCTCGCCCTTCTCGCCATCAACGTTGATCGCGGTTTCGCCATCACCCAGCGTGATGCTATCAGCCAGGTTGAATGCCAGATTGGTGCCGTCGCGGTTGATAACAACGTTGCCGTCCTCGCTGGTGAAATCCACTACCTCACCGGGGCCAACATTGTTGCTGCCGTCTGACTGGGCACCCTCACCATCCACCGACACGCTCCAACCAGCGTTGGCCACGGTATAGACCTGACCTAACTGGTCTTCTGTAGCCGCCTGACCACTGGTGAAGTTATCCGGATCGAAGGTCGCGTTGGTCAACCCACCGACGGTGCCGCTGTTGGCATCGATTACGATCTCGTTTGCCGAGCCAGTGGTCGGGTTAGCCGCCAGTGTGATCATGCCCGCTTCTACCGAGGTGGTGGCCGTCGGATTCGCGGTGCTGTCGTTTACCACCAGCCCCTCGGTGTCGAGCGTCGCATCTCCTGCGGTGACACTATCCACATTCAGGTCGGGGTTCAGGGTAATGTCGATCTCACCGTCATCCTCCGCACCGTTCTGCGCCACGCTGATGTTGCCGTCGCCCTGGAAGTCCACTTTACCGTTCGGCCCGATGTTCACCTGATTGGCACCGGAACCGCTCAGGTTCCAGCCGGCGCTGGCGGTCTGGTTAACCAGATCCAGCTGTTCCTCGGTGGCTGCACGTCCTGCCTGGGCGAAGTCGGCACCGTCGAGGTCGGTGTTGGCCAGGCCCGTGATATCACCGGCGCCACCATCCATAGTGATGCTGTTACCACCACTGGTCACATTGATACTGCCGGCGCTTACCTCGGTGGTATTGCCAGCCGTATCGTCTACGTTGACGCCGGCGTTGTTCATCATGGTGTCACCGGTGGTCACGCTGCCGGTTTCGCCCAGATTCACGTTCTCGGCCAGCTGGATCGACAGGGTGTCGCTGCCGTCGGCGACCACGCCGATGTTGCCGTCGACCAGAGCGGTCTCATCGGTCTCGCCGCCGACCAGGTTCAGCGTTTCGCCGAGCTTGCGCTCGACGTTGCTGCCGCTGTCGCCGGCGAAGGTCAGCGGGGTATCCGCCAGACCGCTCAGCTGGCTGACGTTGACCGCATCACTGTCGGCCACGCCGTCCGCCACGTTGGCAATAACCTGATCACCGGCATCGATGCCACCGGAGGTCACGCTCGGGCCACCGGTAATGGTCATGCCGTCGGCGCCGTAGGCAGTGCTGTCGGTGCCATCGGTAACGCTGGTGCCGGTCGCGGATACGGTGGTCATGTTGCCAGCCGCATCCATCACCGTGGTGCCGGTGGCACCGGTGGTGGTCTGGTTGCCGTTGGTATCGGTCACCGCCAGGCCATCGGTGTCGAGCACGCTATTGCCGGTGGTGACACTATCCACGTTCAGGGCGGGGTTCAGAGTGATGTCGATCTGACCGTCATCCTCCACACCGCTCTGCGCCACGCTGATGTTGCCGTCGCCCTGGAAGTCCACGTTACCGTTCGGCCCGATGTTCACCTGATTGGCACCGGAACCGCTCAGGTTCCAACCGGCGCTGGCGGTCTGGTTAACCAGATCCAGCTGCTCCTCGGTGGCTGCACGTCCTGCCTGGGCGAAGTCGGCACCGTCGAGGTCGGTGTTGGCCAGGCCCGTGACATCACCGGCATCTCCATTAATGGAAATGGTGTTCGGATCAGTGCCAGAACCTGCCACGGTGATTTCACCGGCACCTACGGTGGTATTCGGATCATTACCGGTGGCATCACCCACCTGCACACCACTGTCATCCATCGCGGTGTCACCGGTCGTGACGCTGTCCAGATCAAGGTCACGGTTCAGGGTGATCTCGACTTCACCTTCGTCATCGATGCCGGTCTGAGCCACGCCGATATTGCCATCACCAGTGAATGCGACTTCGCCGTTCGGGCCAATGTTGGCAGCGTTGTTATCTGCATCGGTCACGTTCCAGCCAGCATTAGCCGCAGTGTTGGCCGAAGCAATCGCCTCGTCGATGGTGTCTTCGCCGGTACCGCCCACATCACTCATGGTGAAGTCGTTGCCGGTGTAGTCGGCATTGCCGCCCAGCACGTTGCTGGCCAGGCTATCGCCTGCCGCCTGCAACTGGCTGCCGTTGATAGCATCGCTGCTGGTGCTGTTGATGGCGCCGTCGGCCACGCCGGTGATCGTGTTGCCAGCCGCATCAATGCCGCCGCTGGTCACGCTCGGGCCACCGGCGATGGCCAGGCCGTCGTTAGTAACAGTCGTCAGATTACCCGCGCCGTCGTCGACCGTCAGGCCATCGTCATTCACCAGGGTGTTGCCGGTGGTCACGCTGCCGGTTTCGCCCAGATTCACGTTCTCGGCCAGCTGGATCGACAGGGTGTCGCTGCCGTCGGCGACCACGCCGATGTTGCCGTCGACCAGAGCGGTCTCATCGGTCTCGCCGCCGACCAGGTTCAGCGTTTCGCCGAGCTTGCGCTCGACGTTGCTGCCGCTGTCGCCGGCGAAGGTCAGCGGGGTATCCGCCAGACCGCTCAGCTGGCTGACGTTGACCGCATCACTGTCGGCCACGCCGTCCGCCACGTTGGCAATAACCTGATCACCGGCATCGATGCCACCGGAGGTCACACTCGGGCCACCGGTAATGGTCATGCCGTCGGCGCCGTAGGCAGTGCTGTCGGTGCCATCGGTAACGCTGGTGCCGGTCGCGGCCACCTCGGTGACATTGCCGGCGCCGTCGTCGACGGTCAGCCCATCGGTGTCAAGCGTGCTGTTGCCGGTGGTCACGCTATCGGCTGCCACACTATCGACCGTAATGTCGTCGTTCAGCGCTACTTGGACCTTGGCGTCATCGTCGACGCCCGACTCGGTCACAGTCACATTGCTATCGCCCTCGAACGTCACCTGGCCGTTCGGGCCGATGTTGTGGCTGTTGCCGTTAGCATCGGCCACGTTCCAGCCGGCATTGGCGGCGGTGTTGGCCGAAGCGATCGCCTCGTCGATGGTGTCTTCGCCGGTACCGCCCACATCACTCATGGTGAAGTCGTTGCCGGTGTAGTCGGCATTGCCGCCCAGCACGTTGCTGGCCAGGCTATCGCCTGCCGCCTGCAGCTGGCTGCCGTTGATGGCATCGCCGCTGGTGGCGTTCACATCGCCGTCAGCCACGTTGGCAATAACCTGATCACCGGCATCGATGCCGCCGGAGGTCACGCTCGGGCCACCGGTAATGGTCATGCCGTCGGCGCCGTAGGCAGTGCTGTCGGTGCCATCGGTAACGCTGGTGCCGGTCGCGGTCACCGCGGTGACATTGCCGGCGCCGTCGTCGGCGGTCACGCTGGCGACGTCGATGTCATCGGCCAGATCAAAGGTAACGTCGTTATCGGTGGTCGTCTTGCTGACCTCGATATTGCCGTCACTGTTGTTCAAGTCGACGCTGTCACCCGGCCCCACATTGGTCGGATTGCTGCCCTGGGCGCTGATGTCCCAGCCGGCATTAGCCGCGGTGTTGGCCGAAGCAATCGCCTCGTCGATGGTGTCTTCGCCGGTACCGCCCACATCACTCATGGTGAAGTCGTTGCCGGTGTAGTCGGCATTACCGCCCAGCACGTTGCTGGCCAGGCTGTCACCTGCCGCCTGCAACTGGCTGCCGTTGATGGCATCGCTGCTGGTGGCGTTCACATCGCCGTCGGCCACGTTGGCAATAACCTGATCACCGGCATCGATGCCACCGGAGGTCACACTCGGGCCACCGGTAATGGTCATGCCGTCGGCGCCGTAGGCAGTGCTGTCGGTGCCATCGGTAACGCTGGTGCCGGTCGCGGCCACCTCGGTGACATTGCCGGCGCCGTCGTCGACGGTCAGCCCATCAGTGTCAAGCGTGCTGTTGCCGGTGGTCACGCTATCGGCTGCCACACTATCGACCGTAATGTCGTCGTTCAGCGCTACTTGGACCTTGGCGTCATCGTCGACGCCCGACTCGGTCACAGTCACATTGCTATCGCCCTCGAACGTCACCTGGCCGTTCGGGCCGATGTTGTGGCTGTTGCCGTTAGCATCGGCCACGTTCCAGCCGGCATTGGCGGCGGTGTTGGCCGAAGCGATCGCCTCATCGATGGTGTCTTCGCCGGTACCGCCCACATCACTCATGGTGAAGTCGTTGCCGGCGTAGTCGGCATTACCGCCCAGCACGTTGCTGGCCAGGCTATCGCCTGCCGCCTGCAGCTGGCTGCCGTTGATGGCATCGCCGCTGGTGGCGTTCACATCGCCGTCGGCCACGTTGGCAATAACCTGATCACCGGCATCGATGCCACCGGAGGTCACGCTCGGGCCACCGGTAATGGTCATGCCGTCGGCGCCGTAGGCAGTGCTGTCGGTGCCATCGGTAACGCTGGTGCCGGTCGCGGTCACCGCGGTGACATTGCCGGCGCCGTCGTCGGCGGTCACGCTGGCGACGTCGATGTCATCGGCCAGATCAAAGGTAACGTCGTTATCGGTGGTCGTCTTGCTGACCTCGATATTGCCGTCACTGTTGTTCAGGTCGACGCTGTCACCCGGCCCCACATTGGTCGGGTTGCTGCCCTGGGCGCTGATGTCCCAGCCGGCATTAGCCGCGGTGTTGGCCGAGGCAATCGCCTCGTCGATGGTGTCTTCGCCGGTACCGCCCACATCACTCATGGTGAAGTCGTTGCCGGTGTAGTCGGCATTACCGCCCAGCACGTTGCTGGCCAGGCTGTCACCTGCCGCCTGCAACTGGCTGCCGTTGATGGCATCGCTGCTGGTGCTGTTGATGGCGCCGTCGGCCACGCCGGTGATCGTGTTGCCAGCCGCATCAATGCCGCCGCTGGTGACACTTGGTCCACCGGCGATGGTCAGGCCATCGTTGGTAACGGTCGTCAGGTTACCCGCGCCGTCGTCGACCGTCAGGCCATCGTCATTCACCAGGGTGTTGCCGGTGGTCACGCTGTCCACATCCAGGTCGCGGTTCAGGGTGATGTCGATCTGACCGCCATCCTCCACACCGCTCTGCGCCACGCTGATGTTGCCGTCGCCCTGGAAGTCCACGTTACCGTTCGGCCCGATGTTCACCTGATCGGCACCGGAACCGCTCAGGTTCCAACCGGCGCTGGCGGTCTGGTTAACCAGATCCAGTTGCTCCTCGGTGGCCGCACGTCCCGCCTGAGCGAAGTCGGCACCGTCGAGGTCGGTGTTGGCCAGGCCCGTGACATCACCGGCATCTCCATTAATGGAAATGGTGTTCGGATCAGTGCCAGAACCTGCCACGGTGATTTCACCGGCACCTACGGTGGTATTCGGATCATTACCGGTGGCATCACCCACCTGCACACCACTGTCATCCATCGCGGTGTCACCGGTCGTGACGCTGTCCAGATCAAGGTCACGGTTCAGGGTGATCTCGACTTCACCTTCGTCATCGATGCCGGTCTGAGCCACGCCGATATTGCCATCACCAGTGAATGCGACTTCGCCGTTCGGGCCGATGTTGTGGCTGTTGCCGTTAGCATCGGTCACGTTCCAGCCGGCATTAGCCGCGGTGTTGGCCGAAGCAATCGCCTCGTCGATGGTGTCTTCGCCGGTACCGCCCACATCACTCATGGTGAAGTCGTTGCCGGTGTAGTCGGCATTACCACCCAGCACGTTGCTGGCCAGGCTATCGCCTGCCGCCTGCAGCTGGCTGCCGTTGATGGCATCGCTGCTGGTGCTGTTGATGGCGCCGTCGGCCACGCCGGTGATCGTGTTGCCAGCCGCATCAATGCCGCCGCTGGTCACGCTCGGGCCACCGGTAATGGTCATGCCGTCGGCGCCGTAGGCAGTGCTGTCGGTGCCATCGGTAACGCTGGTGCCGGTCGCGGCCACCTCGGTGACATTGCCGGCGCCGTCGTCGACGGTCAGCCCAT
>NZ_JBIEKF010000007.1:0-126177 GCF_043496975.1 Halomonas sp. B23F22_10
GTCGCTTGTCTTGATATCTAGTGACTGGTCACCGACATCCCGACAAGCGCCCACATGAATTATCTGATCGATTGTTAAAGAGCAGCTCGACTCGTGTTGGAGAAGAGCATCTTGCGTTCCCGGCCGCCTGGCCAGTGCCTCGCAAGGAAGGCGTATTCTACGTGATCGACGCGTCGTGTCAACCGGTGATCTTCAAGCTCTCGAGAGAGCGAAGCGGATGACCGAGCGTGCGGCTTCAGCGACTGAAGCGGCCTCCGATCGAGCCCTCAGCGGGCTACCGTAGCGAGTGGCAGGCATTCTACCGATTCCGCTGGCCTTGTCAATCGAGCTTTTCCGACAACCGCCGAAAAACCTCAAGAAAAACAAGCGCTTCTTCCACCCATCACCGCCTGCAACGTTGCCCGTCGCCGGCAGCGGATGCGTACTTTACGGATTTCCCCGGGATGGTGCAAGGACTTTCTCGCCACCATCAACATGCACCATCGGGGTGCCGCCCGAACGGCACCCCGATGCCGGCATCATTCGCCGATGGACAGACGGACCGTGCCGCGGTTGCTGCCGAAGGCGCTGATCTCCACCTCGTAGGTGCCGGGCTGCAGGCGCTCAGAGATCCGCGAACCGAACCCGAGGCCGGTGGCATCGTCGTTCTGCTCGTCGACGCCGTTGCCGGTCAGCCGCATGACGGTATCCACGGCGCTGGACGTGCTTTCGAGCACCACGTCGCGCGCCTCTTCCACCACCAGCCGGTAGGAGAGTCGCCCGCCGAGCGCCATCTGGCCGTAGACGGTCTCGCCCGGCGCGACTTCCCCACCGTCGCTCATGCGCCCCTCGAAGGGAGAGGCATCGGCGCTCAGGGTATAGATGCCGCTGCCGCTGTAGCTCTGCACCTCCAGGGTGTAGGTGCCGGGCTCCAGCACGGTGTTGATCAGCGAGTTGCGGTCGCCGCCGCTGTCGTCGTCGCGGAGTTCGACGCCCTCGCCCTGCAGAGACAGCACCGGGTCGAAGTCCAGCGAATCGAGCGCCAGGTTCACCTCGGCGGTTTCCTCGACGGTGAAGCGATAGCGGTTCTCGCCGACGCCGACGTACTGCCCGCGCACTTCCTCGCCGCTGGCGATCGGCCCGTCGTTGCGAAGCTCACCGTCGAACTCGCCGCGCCGCATGGACAGCTCGTAGTCGCCGCCGGTGCCGTCGTAGCTGGTCACCTCGACGCGGTAATCGCCGGCCATCAGCACCGTCTGTACCCGCGAATCGGTGCCCATGCCGCCGTCGTCGTTACTGATATTGGTGCCGCTGCCGGTCACGTTCAGCAGGGCATCGAAGGCCGAGGAACCGAGGTCCAGGGTCACCTCGGCCGCCTCGTCGAGATGCAGGGTATAGGTGTTCGACACGCCACCCTCGAGGCTGCCATTGATGCGATCCCCGTCGCGCAGCGGCCCGCCGTTGCGGCGCCCGTCGGAGAGATCACGCCGCTCGGCGACCAGCTGATAGGCGCCGCCGGTGCTCAGCACCTGACTGGCGCACTCCGTCGCCGCGACGTTGGGCTTGGCCGCCCGCCCCAGCCGGACGCGGTAGTCGCCGGGCTCCAGGTAGGCATCGAGGCGCAGCTCGCCGGGGGCGCAGGACTCGGCCCGCTGATTCACGTCCTCGCCGGCGAGATGCATGTCGAGCCCCTGCTCGCCGGACAGCGCCAGGTTGAGGTGCGCGGGCGCGTCCAGGCTGAGCGAGTATTCGGCCCCGCCGCCGTCTTCCAGCCGGCCGATCAGCGGCCGATCGGCCACCAGCCCTTCTTCCGCCTCGGCCGCCTCGGCCGCCTCGGCCGCGAGCGTGTAGGGGCCGAAGGCGGCGCCATCCTGCCCGTTGATCACGACCAGGGTGCAGCGCTGCGCCTCGGGCGCGCTCAGCAGGATCGCCGGCTCGCCATCGGGGCCGCTCTCGGCCGAGCCGATCCAGTGCCCCTCGTCGTCGAAGGCCGCCAGCGAGGCGGCGAAGGGCGCGTCCAGCGTGTAGCGATAGCGCTCCGCCTCGCCGCTGCCGCACATCCAGTGTGCCGAATGGCGCGTGCCGTTGTTGAGATTGACCGGGCTGGTCGAGGTCAGCTCGCCTTCGATGCTGTCGCCGGCCTGCATCTCAGGCGCCGAGACGAAGCGCGCCTCGTCGTCGCCGCAGCCTGCCAGCAGAGTGAGCCCGACCAGGCCCGCCAGCAGGCGGCCCGATGAGACGCCGAGGCGCCGAGTTCCTTGAATGTCCACGTCATGTCTCCCTACGTAGTGACGATGTCCCGCAGGGGCGGGACAGCCGCACTATAGCGGAAAACGCGGCCTATCGAGGGGTCTCAGGCATCGCCGCCACGCAGGCGCGCCTCGGTCACCAGCGACTCCGGCCCGAGATCGGCGATGGTGCGTGCGCCGGTGAGCGTCATGGCCACGCGCATCTCCTTGTCGATCAGCTCGAGCAGGTGGGCCACGCCCGCCTCGCCGGCGGTGGCCAGCGCATAGATGAAGGCGCGCCCCAGCAGCACGCTGTCGGCGCCCATGGCGACCATGCGCACCACATCCAGCCCGCTGCGGATGCCGGAGTCGGCCAGGATCGCCAGGTCGCCCTTCACCGCGTCTGCGATGGCCGGCAGCGCGCGGGCGGAGGACGGCACGCCATCCAGCTGGCGGCCGCCGTGGTTGGAGACCACGATGCCGTCGGCACCGAAGCGCACCGCGTCGCGGGCGTCCTCGGGGTCGAGGATGCCCTTGATGATCATCGGGCCGTCCCAGAACTCGCGAATCCACTCCAGGTCCTTCCACGAGATGGAGGGATCGAAGTTGTTGCCGAGCCAGGCGATATAGTCCTCGAGCTCCGTCGGCTGGCCGCGGTAGTCCGAGACGTTGCCCAGATCGTGAGGACGACCGTGAATACCCACGTCCCAGGCCCAGGCAGGGCGGGTCATGGCCTGCAGCATGCGCCGGATGCCGCCGTGCTTGCCGCTCATGCCGGAATGGGCATCGCGATAGCGCGCCCCGGGCACCGGCATGTCGACGGTGAAGACCAGCGTCTTCACGCCGGCGGCCTTGGCCCGCTCCAGCACATGCTTCATGAAGCCGCGGTCCTTCAGCACGTAGAGCTGGAACCAGAGGGGACGATCCAGGGCCGAGGCGACCTCATCGATGGGGCAGACCGATACCGTGGACAGCGTGAACGGGATGCCCTTCCCCGCCGCGGCCCGGGCCGCCTGCACCTCGCCCCGCCGGGCGTACATGCCGGCCAGCCCCACGGGCGCCAGGGCGACCGGCATGGCCATGGACTCGCCGAACAGCTCGGTCTCGAGCGACAGCGAGGACATGTCCTTCAGCACGCGCTGGCGCAGGCCGACCTCGCCGAGGTCCTCGACGTTGCGCCGGAGCGTATGCTCGGCATAGGCGCCCCCGTCGGCGTAGTGAAAGAGGAAGGGCGGAATGCGACGCTTGGCGGCCTGGCGATAGTCCGTGGCGGCGGAGATGATCATGGCGGGCCCTGTACAATGGATGAGCGATCGATGAAGGCCGGCGCGGGCTCCGCGACGAGGCCTGGAAGGTCATCGGCGCGGGCGCACGCGGGCGCAAGGAAATCTCTCCAGTCGGGCGGCACTTCGGCACAGCGCGGGTCGATCGACGCCTCATGAGTCATGATTGGTCAAACCAATTGACATCGACTGGTTACCGCACCCTATGGCCCGACCACGAGGGTGTCAAAACCCTGGCCGACGAATGCGCTTATACCTTGGTATTAAACCATGAAAGACGCCCCGCAAGCCCTTGAAAAACCAGCATAATGGCAGGCGGCAGAAAACGCGCCATATTGGTAATACCAATTGAATGACGCTACCATGCGCCGAAAGCCCTCGCGCCCAGGAACGCCGCCATGTCCTACCACCCCCTGCGCCAGCCGCGCCTCGCCGACGTGATCACCGAACGCCTCGAGGCACTGATCCTCGAGGGCAGCCTCAAGCCCGGCCAGCGCCTGCCACCGGAGCGCGAGCTGGCCGAACGCTTCGGCGTCTCGCGCCCCTCGCTGCGCGAGGCGATCCAGAAGCTCGCCGCCCGCGGCCTGCTGCACAGCCGCCAGGGCGGCGGCACCTTCATCACCGAGGACCTGCACAGCGGCTACAGCGACCCGCTGCTGGAGATGCTCTCGCGCCACGGCGAGTTCCACCTCGACCTGCTCGAGTTCCGCGACGCCATGGAAGGGCTCTCCGCCTACTACGCCGCGCTGCGCGCCACGCCCACCGACAAGGCGGTGCTGCTGCAGCGCTTCGAGGAGCTCGAGGCCCGCTTCCTCGCCCAGGACCCGGCCGAGGAGGCCAAGGCCGACGCCGCCTTCCACCTGGCCATCGCCGAGGCCGCCCACAACGTGATGCTGCTGCACACCATCCGCGGCATCTTCCACCTGCTCGAGAAGAGCATCGTCGACAACCTCGCACAGCTGTTCGCCAAGCCCGACGCCCGCGAGCGGCTGATGGCCCAGCACCGCGCGCTGCTCGATGCCATCCTCCAGGGCCGCGCCGAGGAAGCCCGCGCCTGCGCCCACGACCACCTGGTCTACGTGGAGGAGAACCTGCTGGCCGCGGCCCGCGCCGAGACCCGAGCCCAGCGCTCGCTGCGTCGCGCCCAGTCGATGCCGGCGGCCGATGCCTGAAAGACGCATGACGACCGCCTCGCCGCCGCCTCGTCGCCGCCACCTGCGCCTGCTGCTGGCCGTGATCGGGCTGGCCGGACTGGCGCTGTGCCTGTGGCAGACCGCCCAGGTCGCCCGCGAACAGGCGCTGCAGGCGCTGCACGACGACGCCGAGAACGAGCTACGCCTGTCGGTGGCCGGGCTCACCGGGCATCTGTCGCGCCACGACTACCTGCCCGAGCTGCTGGCCTCGCGGGAGGCCGTGAAGCGCTTCCTGGCGACGCCGACCCGGCAGGACCCGATGCCGCTCAATCGGCTGTTCGACCGTTTCCGCGCCACCGCCGACGTCTCCGACATCTACCTGCTCGACCGCTTCGGCGACACCCTGGCGGCCAGCAACTGGCACCGCGCCGACACCTTCATCGGCCAGAACTACCGCTTCCGCCGCTACTATCAGGAGGCCATGCAGGGGCGCGCCGGCCGCTTCTTCGGCCTCGGGGTGCAGTCCCAGGAGCGCGGCTACTATTTCTCGGCACCGATCTGGCTCGACGACACCGCCCCGAACGCCCGCCCCGACGGGGTCATGGTGCTCAAGGTGCTGCTGCACCGCGTGGAGGAGAGCTGGGCCGAACAGGACGCCGAACTGCTGGTCACCGACAACGACGGCGTGGTGTTCATGGCCAGCCGGCAGGAGCTGCGCCTCACCGCCATCGAGCCCCTCGACGAGGCCAAGCTCGCGGACCTGCACGCCTCGCGGCGCTACGGCGACGCGCCCCTGCCGCCCACCGGCCTGCGCGAACGCGAACGCCGCGGCGAGCGCACCCGGGTGGTGGACTTCACCGAAGGCCCGCTGGCCGGCGAGCGCTATCTGAGCCTGACCCGCGCCATGCCCACCTTCGGCTGGGACATGCACATCCTCAAGCCGCTCACCCCCGTGGTCGATGCCCAGTGGCTGGCCGCGGCGCTGGCGGGAGGCCTCTACGGCCTGGTGGCGCTGGGCGGCGGTATCGGCTGGCAACGCCGGCGGCTGCGTCGCGAGCGCGAACGCTTCGCCGAGCGCGAACGCCGCACCCTGGCCCAGGCCCGCGACGAACTGGAGCGCCACGTCGAGGCGCGCACCCGCGACCTGACGGCCAGCAATCGCCGGCTGTCCGACGAGATCGAGGAGCGTCGCCTGGCCGAACAGCGCCTGCGCGAGACCCGCGACGAGCTGGTCCAGGCCGCCAAGCTGGCGGTGCTCGGCCAGCTGGCCGCCGGCATCAATCACGAACTCAACCAGCCGCTGGCGGCGATCCGCGCCTACGCCGAGAACGCCCGCGCCTTCATCGCCCGCAGCCGCAGCGAGGCCGCCGACGCCAACCTCGGCCAGATCGTCGAGCTCACCGAACGCATGGCCGAGATCAGCGCCCAGCTGCGCCAGTTCTCGCGCAAGAGCGGCGACAGCCTGACCGCCGTCTCGGTCACATCCTGCTTCGACTACGCCCTGAGGCTGTTCCAGGCCCGGCTCGGCGAGGGCGACGTGGCGGTGGCGCGCCGCTGGCCCGACGACGAACTCTGGGTGCGCGCCGACCCGGTGCGCCTCGAGCAGGTGCTGGTCAACCTGATCGGCAACGCCCTGCAGGCCATGGCCGAGACACCGGCGCCGCGGCTGATCCTCGAGATCGCCGCCGAGGGCGACCGGGTGCGCCTGGCGGTAGCCGATAACGGTCCCGGCATCGCCGAGGATCGGCTGTCGCGTATCTTCGAGCCCTTCTACACCACCAAGGCCGCCGGCAGCGGCCTGGGGCTGGGCCTGTCGATCTCGGCGCGTATCATCGACGACCTGGGCGGTCGCCTCGAGGTCGCCAACGGCGCCGAGGGCGGTGCCCGCTTCACCATCACCCTGCCCCGCGACGCGGGCACCGACACCCCGGCATCCAGCGAGGAGCGGCAATCCCATGCATGAGTCCCCGGCGACCCCGGTGATGATCATCGACGACGAGGCACACCTGCGCATCACCGCCGGCCAGACCCTGGAGCTGGCCGGCTACGCGCCCCAGGCCTTCGAGCGCGCCGAGGACGCCCTGGCGGCGCTGACGCCGGACTTCCCCGGCGTGGTGATCAGCGACATCCGCATGCCCGGCATGGACGGCATGGCGCTGCTGCGCGAGATCCGCCACCACGACCCGGACCTGCCGGTGGTGCTGATCACCGGCCACGGCGACGTCTCCACCGCGGTGGCGGCGATGCGCGACGGCGCCTGGGACTTCCTCGAGAAACCCTTCGCCGGCGAGCATCTGGTGGAAGTGGTGCGGCGCGGCATCGACAAGCGTCGACTGAGCCTCGAGAACCGCACCCTCAAGGCCGAGCTCGAGGCCCAGCAGTCGGCGCCCGGCCCGCGCCTGGTCGGCCGCACCCCGGCGATCCAGCGGCTGGCCTCGATGGTCCAGCGCATCAGCCAGGTCGAGGCCGACGTGCTGTTGTTCGGCGAGACGGGCGCCGGCAAGGACCTGGTGGCCCGCGCCATCCATGAGCGCAGCGCCCGCGGCGGCCGCCCCTTCGTCGCCATCAACTGCGGCGCGGTGCCGGAGAGCACCATCGAGTCGGAGCTGTTCGGCCACGAGAAGGGCGCCTTCACCGGCGCCGTGGAGCGGCGCATCGGCAAGTTCGAGCACGCCCAGGGCGGCACCGTGTTCCTCGACGAGATCGAGTCCATGCCGCTGTCGCTGCAGGTCAAGCTGCTGCGGGTGCTGCAGGAGCGCAGCATCGAGCGGCTGGGCTCCAACCAGGCGGTCCCCCTCGACATCCGCGTGATCGCCGCCACCAAGGTCGACCTCAAGACCGCCGCCGAGGCCGGTGACTTCCGCGAGGACCTCTACTACCGGCTCAACGTGGTGACCCTGCCGATCCCGCCGCTGCGCGAGCGCCGCGAGGACATCCCGCTGCTGTTCCAGCACTTCGCGGTGGTGGCCGCCAACCGCAGCGGCCTGGAGGCGCCGCCGCTGGACGCCGCCGGCACCTCGGCGCTACTGGCCCACGACTGGCCGGGCAACGTGCGCGAGCTGCGCAACCTCGCCGAGCGCTACGTGCTGCTGGGCGTGACCTGCGACTACCGGCTGGAGGCGCTGCTGGAAGGCGGCGACAACGAGGGCGGCGAGCTGCCGCTGCCGCGGCAGGTGGAGCTGTTCGAGAAGAGCCTGATCAGCCAGGCCCTGGCCCGCCATCAGGGCCGCGTCAGCGAGGTCTGCGACGCCCTGGACGTGCCGCGCAAGACGCTCTACGACAAGCTGAAGAAGCATGGCCTGAGGGCCGAGGACTACCGCCAGAACGCCGAGCCCTGAGCCACTAGGTCGACCAGCGGCTGCCAGGGCGGCAGCCAGGGGGAGAGGCTCGCGATCACCGCCAGCATGGCCAGCGAGTTGCCGGGCTGGCGCCAGTCGAAGGGCTTGAGCGCGGTGCCGAAGGAGCGCTTGAGGCGCGCCCCGGTAAGATCGACGCTGTACAGCTCGTCGAGCAGCAGGTGGATCACGAAGCCCAGCGCCAGCGCCGCGCCATAGACCCAGGCCTGCCGGTCGGGCAGCGCGAACAGCCGATGGCTGAGCGCGGTGGCGGTCAGCCCGCACAGCGCCGCGGCCAGCAGCGAGTGCCAGATGCCGCGATGCACGGTAAAGCGGCAGAACAGCGCCCCGCCCAGATAGCGCACCGCCAGGTAGATGCCGCCGCAGGCCACCATCATCGGGCCCGGTTCCATGCGGCCCTGCAGCCACAGCGCCCCGGCCACCACGGCCGGGATCGCCAGCAGGTTGAAGATCAGGCGGATCGCCTTGGAGCGGTCGGCGTCGATGTCGGGAAGGATGCCGCCGAGGGTGATCAGCGCGAGGACGGGCAACCCCTCGGAGAACGCCCACAGCCCGGCCTGCCAGCCGCCGTGGGCGACCACCGCGCCCAGGGTCGCGGCCACGCCGAGGTGGGTTCGGAAGTCGGCCATGCCCGCGGCGCCTCGCTGACTGGATAAAACAACAGTTTAGCGCTCGGCATGGCCAAAGAAAACAAGCGGTTGGCGGGTTACGCCTTTATTGCACATCCGGCTTGCCCGGAGATGCCCGGCCGGGACGAGCTATCGAACCGGCTCAACAGTTCCTGAACGCCGCGGGCGGGCCTGCGAGCGGGGCCGGCCTTCCGGACACGCAGGAATACGTCCCTGTAGCTCCCGGCGCCCTGCGGCGCTATCGCGTCCCGCTACGCTTGCAGGCCCTGGGCTGGCCATCCATGGCCAGCCCGTTCGGAGGCGTCCTCCTCACCCCTGGCGCAGGAGGTTCTCTTCGGCCCGCCCTCGGCTCACTTCGGTATTCGCAGCACGCTTAAAGCGACACAGAGCGTCAGTCCTGCGCCAGATACTCGTCCTTCAGCTTGACGTAGTTGCCGGCGGTATAGGGGAAGAAGGCGCGCTCCTTGTCCTTGATCGGGCGCAGCGCCTTGGCCGGGTTGCCGGCGTAGACGTGGCCGCCCTCCAGGCGCTTGCCCGGCGGCACCACGGCGCCGGCGGCGATAATCACCTCGTCCTCGACCACCACGCCGTCCATCACGATGGCGCCCATGCCCACCAGGATGCGGCTGCCCAGGGTGCAGCCGTGAAGGATCGCCTTGTGGCCGACGGTGACGTCGTCGCCGACGGTCAGCGGGAAGCCGTCCGGGTTGAAGTCGCTGGCGTGGGTGATGTGCAGCACGCTGCCGTCCTGGATGCTCACCCGCCGGCCGATGCGGATGCGGTGCATGTCGCCGCGGATCACCGCCATCGGCCACACCGAGCAGTCGTCGCCCAGCACCACGTCGCCCAGCACCGTGCAGGCCGGGTCGATGTAGACGCGCTCGCCCAGCTGCGGGCTCGTGCCCTTCCAGGGCCTCAGGGTCTTGGCTTCGCTCATCACACGCCTCCCGTCGTCAGATCAGTCCGGAGATCAATACTACCAGCGTCAGCGGAATCGACACCCAGCGCACCGTGGTGCGCCACACGCGAAAGCCGGTGGGCCCGGCGTCCAGGGCCCGCAGCGCTTCCACCTCGGGCAGCACCCAGGCGGCGAACACCGCGATCAGCGCGCCGCCGACCGGCAGGAAGATCTCCGGCGGCACCGTGGTCACCAGTTCGAAGACGTTCATGCCGAACAGCACATGGACGTCGGCCAGCGACGAGAACGACAGCACCGACAGCAGGCCGACCAGCCATACCGTCACCCCCACCGCGGCGGCGGCCTGGCCGCGCTTCAGCCCCCAGCCCTGCAGGGTGGCGACCATCGGCTCGGCGAGGTTGATCGACGAGGTCCAGGTGGCCAGCAGCAGCAGCAGGAAGAACAGCGACAGCCAGAAGGCGCCGAACGGCAGGTCGGCGAAGGCCACTGGCAGGGTCACGAACATCAGCCCCGGGCCCTCGGCCGGGTCCATGCCCTGGGCGAACACCACCGAGAAGATGGCGATGCCGGCCAGCAAGGCGACGGTCACGTCCAGCACCGCGACCCCGGCCGCCGCCCGCGGCAGGCTCTGGTGGTCCGGCATGTAGGCGCCGTAGGCCATCAGCGCGCAGGCGCCCACCGCCAGGGTGAAGAAGGCATGGCCCATGGCATGGATCATCACCATCGGCGTCATCGCCGACAGGTCCGGCGTGAACAGCCAGGCCAGCGCCGGGCCGAAGCCGCTGGTGGTGGCGGCGTGGCCGGCCAGCACCAGCAGCAGCAGGTAGAGCAGCGGCATCAGCATGTTGTTGAGCCGCTCCAGGCCCTTGGTCACCCCGGCGGCCACCACCAGCATGGTCATCACCAGGAACAGGGTGTGGTTGAAGGTCATGCGGGCGGGGTCGGCGAGGAAGGCATCGAAGCCGGCGCCGATGCTGGCGGCGTCCTGGCCGACGAAGTCGCCGTTGATCGACGAGACGAGGAACTCGATGGACCAGCCCGAGACCACCGAGTAGAAGGACAGGATGCAGAACACCGTGAAGGCGCCGAACAGCCCCAGCCAGCGCCAGTGGCGGCTGTGTCCGGCCTGGGCCGCCAGATGGCTGAGCGACTGCATCGGGCTCCTGCGCCCGGCGCGGCCGATCAGGATCTCGGCCATCATCACCGGCAGCCCCAGCAGCGCCACGAAGACCACATAGAGCAGCAGGAAGGCGGCGCCGCCGTTCTCGCCGGTGATATAGGGAAAGCGCCAGATGTTGCCCAGCCCCACCGCGGCCCCGGTCACCGCCAGGATGAAGGCGCGGCGGCTGCTCCAGCGCTCCAGGGTCTCGTTCATCGCCTCGTCTCCGGCCTGAAGTTGCAAAGGGCGCCAAGCCTAGCACATTGAAACCCGGCCCGACCGCCCGCATCTAAGCGCTGTTATCCCATCCTTTCCGAGGTGCGCATGTCCACGAACCCCCTGCTCGACGCCCACACCCTGCCGCCCTTCGCCGAGATCCGCCCCGAGCACGTGGTGCCGGCCATCGAGACGCTGCTGGCGGAGAACCGCGAGGCCATCGAGGCCCTGGTGGCCCGGGCCGAGCGGGAAACGCCGACCTGGGAGACCCTGGCCGCGCCGCTGGAGGCGCTGAACGACCGCCTGTCCCGGGCCTGGTCGCCGGTCTCGCACCTCAACGGCACCATGAACAACGAGGCGCTGCGCCAGGCCTACGAGACCAGCCTCGGCCTGCTCTCCGACTACAGCACCTGGCTCGGCCAGCACGAGGGGCTGTTCCGCGCCTGGCAGGCGCTCAAGGACGGCCCGGCCTGGGCCGAACTCGACGAAGGCCAGCGCCGCACCGTGGACAACGCCCTGCGCGACTTCCGCCTGGCCGGCGTCGACCTGCCCCCCGAGCAGAAGCGCCGCTACGGCGAGATCCAGTCGCGGCTGTCGAGCCTCGCCAACACCTTCTCCAACCAGCTGCTGGACGCCACCCAGGCCTGGCACCTGGACCTGCCGGACGCCACCCGGCTGGCCGGCCTGCCCGAGAGCGCGCTGGCCACGCTGGCGGCCAACGCCGAGGCCAAGGGCCGCGAGGGCTACCGCATCACCCTGGACTTCCCCAGCTTCCTGCCGGTGATGACCCACGCCGACGACCGCGAGCTGCGCCGCGAGGTCTACACCGCCTTCGTCACCCGCGCCTCCGACGAGGGCCCCAACGCCGGCGAGTTCGACAACGCCCCGGTGATGGAGGAGACCCTGGCGCTGCGCCGCGAGCTGGCCGAGCTGCTGGGCTTCGCCACCTATGCCGACTACTCGCTGGCCACCAAGATGGCCGAGACCCCCGAACAGGTGATCGGCTTCCTCGACGACCTCGCCGAACGCGCCGTACCCCAGGCCCGCGAGGAGTTCGACGAACTGGCCGCCTTCGCCCGCGGCGAGCTGGGCCTGGCCGCCCTCGAGCCCTGGGACGTGGGCTACGCCAGCGAGAAGCTGCGCGAGGCGCGCTTCGCCATCTCACAGGAGCAGCTTCGCCCCTACTTCCCCGCGCCGCGGGTGGTCGACGGCCTGTTCCAGGTGGTCGAGCGGCTCTACGGCGTGACCTTCGAGGAAGACGAGGACGCCCCGCGCTACCATCCCGACGTGCGCTACTTCCGCATCCTCGACGACGGTGCGCCGATCGCCGGCTTCTACCTCGACCTCTACGCCCGCGAAGGCAAGCGCGGCGGCGCCTGGATGGACGAGTGCCGGGTGCGGCGCCTGGAGGGCGACGCGCTGCAGCTGCCGGTGGCCTACCTGACCTGCAACTTCACCCGCCCGGTGGGCGACGCCCCGGCGCTGCTGACCCACGACGAGGTCACCACCCTGTTCCACGAGTTCGGCCACGGCCTGCACCACATGCTGACCCGCCAGACCGTCGCCGACATCTCCGGCATCAACGGCGTGGCCTGGGACGCGGTGGAACTGCCCAGCCAGTTCATGGAGAACTACTGCTGGGAGCGCGAGGGCCTCGACCTGATCGCCGGCCACGTCGACACCGGCGAGCCGCTGCCGGCGGAACTGTTCGACAAGCTGCTGGCGGCCAAGAACTTCCAGTCGGCGATGGGCATGGCGCGCCAGCTCGAGTTCTCGCTGTTCGACTTCCGCCTGCACCGCGAGGCCGCCGCGCCCTCCGCCGGCGATATCCAGGCGCTGCTCGACGCCGTGCGCGACGACGTCTCGGTGGTGCCGCGCTCGCCCTTCAACCGCTTCCAGAACGGCTTCGGCCACATCTTCGCCGGCGGCTATGCGGCGGGCTACTACAGCTACAAGTGGGCCGAGGTGCTGTCTGCCGATGCCTGGAGCGCCTTCGAGGAGGCCGGCATCTTCGACCCCGAGACCGGCCGTCGCTTCCGCACCGAGATCCTCGAACGCGGCGGCTCCCGCGACGCCGCGGCGCTGTTCCGCGCCTTCCGCGGCCGCGAGCCCAGCGTCGAGCCGCTGCTGCGCCACAGCGGCATCCGGGCGGCCTGATCAAGCGGCCCGAGACGGCCGCCTGACCGACGGCATCGACACGGCGCGCCGGCCCACCCCGGCGCGCCGTGTCGGTTAGAATGACGGCACGACGTGCCCGTGACACGCCACACTCATCGATTCCCAGGAGGCCTCATGGCCACCCAGAAACGCTTTATCGCCGGTGCCATCTGCCCGCGCTGCGCCGAGATGGATCGCATCCGCAGCTGGGAGCAGCACGGCATCCGCTACCGCGAGTGCGTGAGCTGCGACTTCTTCGAACAGCTGCCCATCGAGGAACAGGCGATGCCCGAGCTCGAGACCCGGGTCAACCGCGAGCCGAGCGAGCCCCAGGCCGACGACCTGCAGACCGTCAAGATCCTCGACCCCAAGGGCTGAGCCCCCGTGTTCGCCGCGGCCCGCCCCTGGCCGGCGGCTGACCGCCCTGTACCAGGCCTCCCGATCGACCCGGCCGGCGGCGCCATGCCGCCGCGGGTACCGGCCGAGCGGCTCGAGGCCTGGCAGGCCTTACCGCCGATGCCCGAGCTCCACCCCGCCTGCGGGAGGTCCTGACCCCGCCGAGCGCCGACGGCCGAGCCGTGTGCGGGATTCCGCACGCAGACGACGCGGCCGTGTGCGGATTCCCGGAATTTCCCCGCCCTCGAGCTTTCGACCAAGGTCGAAGCATCATTTTTCAACTTTATGAATTAAAGAAAGTTTTCCCGTTGTGGAACGGCCATTGCTGTTATCTGGGCGTCGCAAGCCGGCCCGAGCACTCTCCGCTCGGACCGACCACAATGAACAATCCCGACGGGAGAAACGCCATGTCCACCACCACCCGGATCCTCACCGGCTCCCTGGCCGGCGCCATGCTGGTCGCCGGCGCCGCCCAGGCCGATCGCAGCGAATGGCCGGAGAGCTTCACCGTGGGCACCGCCAGCCAGGGCGGCACCTACTTCGTCTACGGCTCCGGCTGGGCCAACATGATCGCCGACGAGCTGGGCCTCTCCGGCGGCGGCGAAGTGACCGGCGGCCCCAACCAGAACCTGGCGCTGGTGCACACCGGTGACCTGGCCCTGGGCCTGACCACCATGGGGCCGGCCGCCGAGGCGAAGGCCGGCAAGAGCCCGCTGGCCCCCGGCGTGCCGATGGACAACGTCTGCGCGCTGTTCCCGATGTACGAGACCCCGTTCTCCATCACTACCCTGGCCGACAGCGGCATCGAGTCGATCTCCGACATTCCCGACGGCGCCACCATCGGCTTCGGCCCGGCGGCCTCCACGTCCGACACCTACTTCCCCAAGATCCTCGAGGAGCTGGGCGTGGACTTCGAGCGCCGCAACGGCGGCTGGAACGACCTCGGCGGCCAGCTGCAGGACGGCCTGATCGACGTCATCGCCTTCGCCGCGGGCATCCCGGTGCCAGCCGTCAGCCAGCTCGAGGTGCAGACCGACGTCAACATCATCGAGTTCACCGAGGAAGAGCAGCAGCAGATCGTCGACGCCTTCCCGGTCTCGCCGTTCCAGATCCCGGCCAGTACCTACCAGACCCTCGAGGAAGACGCCCAGGCGGTCTCCATGTGGAACTTCACCATCGGTGGCTGTGACCTGCCCGAGGACTTCGTCTACGAGATCACCAAGCTGAGCCTGGAAAACAACGACCGCATGCGCGACATCCACCGCAGCGCCCAGTTCAGCGTGCCGGAGAACATCCAGTACAACACCGTGCTGCCGTTCCACCCCGGCGCCGTGCGCTGGTACGAGGAAAACGGCTACGAGATCCCGGAAGACCAGCAGCTCTGATCCATTGACCGTCCCGCGACCCCGCGCCACCCCGGCGCGGGGTCGCCTGTTCCCCGAGGGTGACTCCCATGTCCCAGCATCCCGATCCCCGTCACGACGCACGTGACGACGAGGCGGTCACTCCCGTCGTCGCCGAGGGCGTCGACGACGACGCGGTGGAATCCAACCGCCGCCTCTACACCGGCTGGCAGTGGCTGCTGTTCGCCGCCATTGCCATCGCCTACTCCAGCTTCCATCTGATCTCGCTGAACCTGTACCCGATGGAGACCTGGTCGTTCCGCATCGTGCACATCTGCGGCGCGCTGATCCTCGGCTACGGCCTCTACGCCGGCACCCGCTTCGCCGATGAAGGCCATGCCCGCTCGCCCGCCTGGCTGGGTTGGCTGAGCTATGCCCTGCTGATCCCCGCCGGCTACGCGCTGTATCAGGTGTTCATGATGCACAGCGCGATGAACGACGGCGCCATGCGCATCGCCCCCGAGATCGAGGCCTTCCACTACGGCTACCCGCTGATGCTGGCCACCGCCGCCGCCATCGTGCTGTCGTGGAGCTTCCGCCAGTATCGTCACCGCCTGTCACCGGCCGACCTGGTGCTGATGGTCTGCGCCGTGGCCAGCGCCGGCTACCTGCTGGTGATGTTCAACAGCCCGCTGCGCGCCGCCACCGGCACGCCCTTCGCGCCCATGGGCATCTCCTACGCGGCCATCGCCGGCGCGGCGCTGATCCTCGAGCTGACCCGCCGCGTGGCCGGCCTGGCGCTGGTGATCATCGCCTCCATCTTCCTGATCTACGTGTTCGCCGGCCCCTACCTGCCCGGCTTCCTCGGCTATCCGGGCCTGTCGGTGGGCCGTTTCTTCAGCCAGGTCTACACCGACGCCGGCGTGCTCGGGCCGACCACCGCGGTCTCCTCGACCTACATCATCCTGTTCATCATCTTCGCCGCCTTCCTGCAGGCCTCGAAGGTCGGCGACTACTTCGTCAACTTCGCCTTCGCCGCCGCCGGCCGCGCCCGCGGCGGCCCGGCCAAGGTCTCGATCTTCGCCTCCGGCCTGATGGGCATGATCAACGGCACCAGCGCCGGCAACGTGGTCTCCACCGGCTCGCTGACCATCCCGCTGATGAAGAAGGTGGGCTACCCCGGCCGCAGCGCCGGCGCCATCGAGGCCGCCGCCTCCACCGGCGGGCAGATCATGCCGCCGATCATGGGCGCCGGCGCCTTCATCATGGCCGAGGTCACCGGCATCCCGTACACCGATATCGCCGTGGCGGCGCTGATCCCGGCCATCCTCTACTTCCTGTCGATCTACTGCATGGTCGACTTCGAGGCCGCCCGCAAGGGCATGCGCGGCATGCGCAAGGAAGAGATCCCGCTGTTCTCGAAGCTGGTCAAGCAGGTCTACCTGTTCGCGCCGATCATCATCCTGATCGCCGCGCTGTTCATGGGCTACTCGGTGATCCGCGCCGGCACCCTGGCCACCGCCTCGGCCGCCGTGGTGAGCTGGATCTCGCCCTACAAGATGGGCCCCCGCGCCATCCTCAAGGCGCTGCAGCTGGCCGGCACCATGGCCATCCAGATCATCGCCGTGTGCGCCTGCGCCGGCCTGATCGTCGGCGTCATCGCCCTGACCGGCGTCGGCGCGCGCTTCTCCTCGCTGCTGCTGGGCCTGGCCGGCGTCAGTCAGCTCCTGGCGCTGTTCTTCGCCATGTGCATCTCGATCCTGCTGGGCATGGGCATGCCGACCACGGCCGCCTACGCGGTGGCCGCCTCGGTGGTCGCACCGGGCCTGATCGAGATCGGCATCCAGCCGCTGGTGGCACACTTCTTCGTGTTCTACTTCGCGGTGGTCTCGGCGATCACCCCGCCGGTGGCGCTGGCCTCCTACGCGGCGGCGGGCATCTCCGGGGACAACGCCATGGGCACCTCGGTGGCCTCGTTCAAGATCGGCCTGGCCGCCTTCATCGTGCCGTTCATGTTCTTCTACAGCCCGGCGATGCTGATGGAAGGCTCCTGGCTGCAGATCCTGCGGGTCGGCGTGACCGCCACCCTCGGCATCGTGCTGCTGTCGGCCACCGTGCAGTCCTGGTTCTTCGGCCCGGTGAAGCCGTGGCAGCGGCTGGTGATGCTGGTCGGCGCGCTGTGCATGATCTACGGCGGCATCGTCACCGACGTGGCGGGGCTCGCCATCGGCGCGGCGCTGCTGCTGATGCAGCGCGGCCGCCACGGCGGCGGCACGCCGCGCACGGCGGCGTCGAGCTGACGCGACTTCCATCGCCGACGCTTAGAGGTAGAAAGGGCCCGCCATTGGCGGGCCCTTTGACGTTGATCGCGTCACCGGGGGCGCCTCGCCGACACGGCGCGCGGCCCCTCAGGAGACAGCCTGGTTCAGGAGACGGGCCGCCGATGCGCCGGCCTCCCACGAGCCGGAAAACGAAGGGCCCCGCCATCGCTGACAGGGCCCTTCTTATTCGTCACGCTGCGCCATCGCTCAGCCGCAGATGTTGTCCACCACCCGCAGCGTGGGCTCGGCCTGGTTCAGGCCGAGATAGAAAGGGAAGTGCAGCCGGAGCTGCCCTTGGGCTCAGCCGCAGATGTTGTCCACCACCCGCAGCGTGGGCTCGGCCTGGTTCAGGCCGCGATAGAAAGGGAAGTGCAGCCGGGGCTGCCCTTGGGCTCAGCCGCAGATGTTGTCCACCACCCGCAGCATGGGCTCGGCCTGGTTCAGGCCGCGATAGAAAGGGAAGTGCAGCCGGGGCTGCCCTTGGGCTCAGCCGCAGATGTTGTCCACCACCCGCAGCGTGGGCTCGGCCTGATTCAGCGTGTAGAAGTGCAGCCCCGGCGCGCCGCCGTCGAGCAGGCGCTGGCTCAGCCGCGAGATCACGTCCTCGCCGAAGGCGGCGATGGATTCGCTGTCGTCGCCGTAGGCCTCGAGCTGCTTGCGGATCCAGCGCGGGATCTCGGCGCCGCAGGCGTCGGAGAAACGCGCCAGCTTGGTGTAGTTGGTGATCGGCATGATGCCGGGCACGATCGGTGCCTCGACGCCCAGGGCGCGGGCCCGCTCGACGAAGTGGAAGTAGGCGTCGGCGGTAAAGAAGTACTGGGTGATGGCGAGGTTCGCCCCGGCCTTCATCTTGCGCGCGAAGTTCTCCATGTCGCGGTCGAAATTCGGCGCCTGGGGATGGGTCTCCGGGTAGGCGGCCACGGCGATGTTGAAGTGGTCGCCGGTCTCCTCGCGGATGAACTCGACCAGCTCGTTGGCGTAGCGCAGCTCGCCGATGCCGCCCATGCCGGAGGGCAGGTCGCCGCGCAGGGCCACCAGGCTGTCGATGCCTTCCTCGCGATACTGGGCCAGCAGGTCGCGCAGCGCGGCCTTCTCGCTGCCGATGCAGGACAGGTGCGGCGCGGTGGTGAAGCCCGACTCGCGCACCATGCGCACGGTCTCGGTGGTGCGATGCTGGGTCGAGCCGCCGGCACCGTAGGTGACGGAGAAGAAGCGCGGGCCACGGGAGGCCAGGGCATCGCGGGTCTGCATCAGCTTGTCGCGCCCGGCCTCGGTGTTCGGCGGGAAGAATTCGAAGCTGATACCCAGCGGGTGCTCTTGTGCGCTCATCGATCCAGTCCTCTTGGTGGAGCGGTGAAGGAGCCGCGTCGACGACGGGCGGCTGATGAATGCGCCTATTGTGGCCAGCCGTCGGCGCGCCGACCAATGAAAGTTTCGGCGGTCCTGTATCGATTTCTTTCATGAAGATTCCGGAATCTTCATGACTGAAACTCCAGATGCCCACCCTCGGCCGCCTGACAGGCCCGGCCCGAGCGGGCATCATGAGGCCTCGTTCGACAAGGAAGACGACGACGCATGAGCCTCGATCCCGATACCCTGATGGGTCCGCTGTGGACGCTGCTGGCCTTCGTCGGCCTGGGCTGGCTGGCGGCCCGGCGGCTGGCCGTCGACCCGCGCCCCATCGCCACCCTGCTGATCTACCTGATCGCCCCGCTGACCTTCTTCCGCGGCCTGATCCTCGGCGGGCCGACCCCGGCCTACCTGCTGATCACCGCCGCGCTGTTCGCCACCGCCTGCCTGGTGGCGCTGCTGGTCAGCGCGGTGGCCCGGCGCGCCCTGCCCGGCGAGGAAGGCGCGGTGCTGGCCTTCTCCGCCGGCACCGGCAACACCGGCTACTTCGGCCTGCCGGTGGCGCTGGCGCTGCTGCCGCCGGAGGGGGTGACGCTGTACCTGTTCGGGGTGCTGGGCGTGACCCTCTACGAGTTCACCCTGGGCTTCTACCTCAGCGCCCGGGGCCGCTTTTCGGTGCGCGACAGCCTGGCCAAGATCCTGCGCCTGCCGCTGATCTACGCCTTCCTGGCGGCGCTGCTGGTGGAGGGCGCCGGCCTGGAAATGCCGGGCGCGGTGATGGAGGGGCTCGAGGTCTTCCCGCCCGCCTACACCCTGCTCGGCATGATGATCATCGGCATGACGCTGGGGCGGGTCTCGATACGCCAGTTCGACTGGCGCTTCATCGGCGCCTGCGTGGCGGTGCGCTGCGTCTTCTGGCCGCTGCTGGCGCTGGGCGCGGTAATGGCCCTGCAGGCCACGACCGGCCTGTCGCCCGATCTGGCCACGGCCCTGCTGCTGATCGGCGTGGTGCCGATGGCCGCCAACGTGGTGGTGGTCGCCATGGAGCTCGGCATGGCGCCGGAGAAGGGCGCGCTGGCGGTGCTGCTCACCACCCTCGCCGCCCCGCTGCTGATTCCGCTCTACCTGGGCGGGATGCTGCCGCTGGTCAGCGGCTGAGCACGCGCGGGCCAGCGGCGCCTCACGGCACCCGGGCGGCGCCGGCCAGGCCCGCGCCCTCGGGCACGGCCGGGGCGTCGACGAGCGGTTCGCGCTCGATCAGCTCGCCGCGCCAGTCGATCAGCCGCAGGGCGCCGTCCGGGGTCTCGAGCAGCGCCGTGCAGTGCTCGACCCAGTCGCCGTCGTTGCAGTAGAGCACGCCGTCCCGGGCGCGGAAGCCGGCCTTGTGGATGTGGCCG
Source organism: Halomonas sp. B23F22_10 (assembly GCF_043496975.1). Classification (NCBI taxonomy): domain Bacteria; kingdom Pseudomonadati; phylum Pseudomonadota; class Gammaproteobacteria; order Oceanospirillales; family Halomonadaceae; genus Halomonas; species Halomonas sp. B23F22_10. Next base: position 19,867 of record NZ_JBIEKF010000007.1, read on the forward strand.
CCGACGTAGCCGTCGAGCCCCTCCCGGGCCGCCTGGTGCAGGGCGGCCTGCTCGAACTGGGCGACGTAGCGCTGAGCCGCGCCGACCCGGCGCTTCAGCGCGCTGGCCAGCGACCAGTACGGCAGCCCCAGCACCCCCCGGGCGCGGTTGCACCAGCGATTGAGCGCCAGCACGAACTGGTGCATGCCATCGCCCAGCGCCAGCATCCAGGGCGCGATGCGCACATGGGTATCGAACTCGTCGCCGTGGCTGACCAACAGCCGCCGGCCGTCGGCGGTGACGTGGATCGCCCGGCGCTCGATCTGCACCCGATGGACGCGCAGCCCGCACAGCCGGCGCAGGGCGGCATCGTGGTTGCCGGGGATATAGATGATCTCGCAGCCGCCGCGGGCCAGCCGCAGCAGCCTGGCCACCAGCCGCTGCTGGGCCGGCGGCAGCACCGCCCGCTTCTGCATGGCGATCAGGTCGACGATGTCGCCGACCAGATAGAGCCGCTCCGGCCGCACCCGGCGCAGCAGGCTGGCCAGCAGCTCGGCCTGGCAGTCCCGGGTGCCGAGATGGATGTCGGACACGAAGAGGGTTCGCGCGCGAGGGGGCGTCGACATGGGCATTCTCCTGACGTGGCCCGGTCAGGATGCCCGCCGCGCATGACAGTCCCCGGGCGACGAGGTGACGATCCCGTGTCGCTGGAAGCTGGAAGACAGCGTAAGGAGCACCGCCCCCATGGCAAGCGTATGGGGGGGCGGTTTTTCTTCCCTCTTCCAGGCGCGAAGCGCCGCTCTTGCAGCTTGAGCCCGCGAAGCGCGGCGTTCTTCCGGCTCCGGGCGAAGCCCGGCCTAGTAGCGGTAGCCGTCGGGCTTGAACGGGCCCTCGGGCGCGACGCCGGTGTACTCGGCCTGGGCCTCGCTCAGGCGGGTGACCACGCCGCCGAAGCCTTCCACCATGTAGCGCGCGACCTCCTCGTCCAGGTGGCGCGGCAGCACCGAGACGGTGAGCGCCGCACGCCGCTCGGCCTCGTCGCGCTCGGCGAAGCGCCCCTCATAGAGGTGGATCTGCGCCAGCACCTGGTTGGCGAAGGAGCCGTCCATCACCCGCGACGGGTGTCCGGTGGCGTTGCCGAGGTTCACCAGCCGCCCCTCCGAGAGCAGGATCAGGTAGTCGCGGCTGTCCGGGTCGTATTCGCCGGGATCGCTGTCGCGGTAGACCTTGTGCACCTGCGGCTTGACCTCCTCCCAGTGCCACTGGCGGCGCATGTAGGCGGTGTCGATCTCGCTGTCGAAGTGGCCGATGTTGCACACCACCGCGCCGGGCTTGAGCGTCTTGAGCATGGCCGCGTCGCAGGCGTCGATGTTGCCGGTGGCGGTCACCACCAGGTCGATGCGCGACAGCAGCGCCCGATCGATGCTCGGCATGCCCTCGTTGACGCCACCCGAGTAGGGCGAGACCACCTCGAAGCCGTCCATGCAGGCCTGCATGGCACACAGCGGGTCGATCTCGCTGACCTTCACGATCATGCCTTCCTGGCGCAGCGAGGCCGCCGAGCCCTTGCCCACGTCGCCGTAGCCCACCACCAGCGCCTGCTTGCCGGCCAGCAGATGATCGGTGGCGCGCTTGATGGCATCGCTCAGCGAGTGGCGGCAGCCGTACTTGTTGTCGTTCTTGGACTTGGTCACCGCGTCGTTGACGTTGATCGCCGGCACCCGCAGCGAGCCGTCCCGGGCCATCTCCAGCAGCCGGTGCACGCCGGTGGTGGTCTCCTCGCTGATGCCGTGGACCGCGTCGAGCAGCTCGGGGCGCTTGTCGTGCAGCAGCGCGGTGAGATCGCCGCCGTCGTCGAGCACCAGGTTGGGCGTCCAGCCGTCGGGACCCTCCACGGTCTGCTCGATGCACCACCAGAATTCCTCTTCCGTCTCGCCCTTCCAGGCGAACACCGGGATGCCGGCGGCGGCGATGGCCGCGGCGGCGTGGTCCTGGGTGGAGAAGATGTTGCAGGAGGACCAGCGCACCGTGGCGCCGAGGTCGATCAGGGTCTCGATCAGCACCGCGGTCTGGATGGTCATGTGGATGCAGCCGGCGATGCGCGCCCCGGCCAGGGGCTGGCGCTCGCGGTACTGGTCGCGGATCGCCATCAGCGCCGGCATCTCGGTCTCGGCGATGCGGATCTCGCGCCGGCCCCAGTCGGCCAGTTCGAGGTCGGCCACCTTGTGGTCCGTGGTCGGCGGGGCGGATACGACGGGCTGGTTCATGGCTCACCTCTTCTCGACGAAAAGCGTGACCCTCACTATAGGCAGCCCGCCGAGCGGCGGACAATCAACGCTGGGCGGGGAGGATACTCGCGGCGCCCGCGAAGCCGTCGATGCCGGCCGCCTCGAGCCGGGCGGCCAGCGCCCGCACCTGCGAATGACTAAAGAAGGCCGCGAGCGCCTCGGCCCGCAGCGGCCCCAGGCCGGGCAGCGTCCGCCAGTCCGCCACGCGTCGAGACGCCAGGGCGGGCCAGTCCGGCGCGGCACCGGCATCCCAGCCGGGCGGCGGCCCCAGGGCCTCGAGCCAGGCGACGAACGGCCGCGACCGGGCCGCGGCGAAGCGCTCGGCCAGCCGCCGGGCCCGGATCTCGCCGATGCCGGAGGCGCCCTCGAGGGTGGCGGGCGACAGCACCAGCCAGTCGAGCAGGCCCCGCACCAGGCCGGCCTCGACCAGGGCGCGCCAGGTGCCCGGCCCGAGGCCCGGGATGGCCAGCGCCGAGTCGCCGGAGAGCCAGGCCATCCGCTCGAGGAACTGGCCCTCGCAGCCCGGCGTCGGATGCCAGCAGGTCAGCGGGCCATAGTCCTCGGCGGACGGCGGCGAGAGCTCGGGCCGCTCCACCGCCCGCCAGGCCACGCCGTCCAGCCGCGGGATCGTCAGCCCGGCCAGGGCCACGATCACGCGGTCGCCGGGGCGGATATCGAGCGCCTGCCAGCGTTCGAGCGAGCCCGCCGAGACCCGGCTCAGGCGGCGCCCGTCGAGGGTCACCGGCACCAGGTGCAGCAGCGGCGTGATGCGCCCGGTGCGGCCGACGCGGAACTCGACGCCACGCACCTCGGCCAGCGCCTCCCGGGGCGGATGCTTCCAGGCCGCGGCCCAGTCCGGCGGCTCGGCCCGCCAGCGCTCGCCGTCCGGCCGCCGCCCCTGCTTGAGCACCACGCCGTCGGTGGCGAAGGGCAGCGGGCCGCGATACCAGCGTTCGCGCAGGCGCGACGCCTCCTCGAACGCCGCCACGGGGCGGCTCCAGCGCCGGGTGTCGGGGAAGCCCATGGCGGCGAGGCCCTCGAGGCGATCGTCCATGGCCGCCGGCCCGTCGGGCCAGGCCCAGACGAACAGGCCGATCTCCCGGGCCGTGGCCGCATCGAGCCGCTCCCGGGCCAGCCAGCCCGCCACCGCGCTGCGTGCCCCCGCGCTTCCCGCCTCGGCCTGGACGTGGCCGTCGAGGCGACGATAGAGCTCGCCCTGCAGCACCACGCGCTCGGGCGGCGCGCCCGTCAGTCGCTCGGGCACCGCGGGCAGCCGGCGCATGGTTTGCGTCCAGTCCTGGCCGCGTTCGCCGTCGCCGCGGCTGATGGCTCGCGTGAGCCGCCCCTGCTCGTAGAGCAGCGTCACCGCCACGCCGTCCACCTTGGGCTGCAGCCAGGCGTCGCCGCGCCGCGCCAGCCAGGCGCGCACGGCGTCTTCGCCATCGAGCTTGGCGAGCCCGGTCTGGGCGATGGGATGGAGAACGTCACCGGCCGGGCCGCTCGAGGGCGGCGCATCAAATGCCCGTTCGGGAAAGCAGCGGCGCCAGGCCTCGAGGCGCGCGCGCGCCTGGTCATAGACGGCATCGGAGACCGGCGAGCTACCGTCGCGGCGATAGGCGGCGTTCCAGTCGCTCAGGCGTTCGTGCAGGGCGGCGAACTCGCGCTCGGCGCGAGGAGCCGGCCAGCTCGGGCAGTCATCGGCCGCGAGCGGCGCGGCGAACAGCCAGACCAGCAGGGCGAGATGGCGAGACATGGCGACACCGTCGGAGGGGCCTGCCCCGAGCCTATGCAAAGGCCCCGCCCGGCGATGCCGGACGGGGCCCTCTTCTTTCGTACGAGATCGGCGACGCACGAGATCGGCGACGCCTGCGGCGGTCGCCGAGCGCTTACAGGCCGGCGGCGTCGCGCAGCGCCTGGGCGCGGTCCGTCTTCTCCCAGGGGAAGGCGGTGAAGGTCTCGGTGTGCTCCTCGCCCTGGGTGTCGGTCCAGGTATAGGAGGTCTCGAACGGCTCGCGGCCGAAGTGACCGTAGGCCGCGGTCAGGCGATACATCGGGTGCAGCAGGTCGAGCATCGTGGTGATGGCGTTGGGCCGCAGGTCGAAGTGCTCGCGGACCAGCTCGATGATGCGCTCGTCGCTGATGCGGCCGGTGCCGAAGGTGTTGACCGACACCGAGGTCGGCTCGGCCACGCCGATGGCGTAGGAGACCTGGATCTCGCAGCGCTCGGCGAGGCCGGCGGCGACGATGTTCTTGGCCACGTAGCGGCCGGCGTAGGCGGCGCTGCGGTCGACCTTGGACGGGTCCTTGCCCGAGAAGGCGCCGCCGCCGTGGCGGGCCATGCCACCGTAGGTGTCGACGATGATCTTGCGCCCGGTCAGGCCGCAGTCGCCCACCGGGCCGCCGATCACGAACTTGCCGGTCGGGTTGATGTGGTACTCGGTGGTCTCGGTCAGCCACTCGGCCGGGATCACCTGCTCGATGATCTCGCGCTTGACCATCTTGCGCAGGTCTTCCTGGTCGATCTCCGGGTCGTGCTGGGTGGAGAGCACCACGGCGTCGACGGCACAGGGCTTGCCGTGCTCGTCGTAGCGGAAGGTCAGCTGGCTCTTGGCGTCCGGGCGCAGCCACGGCAGCATGCCGTTGCGGCGCAGCTCGGCCTGGCGCTCCACCAGGCGGTGCGAGTAGTGGATCGGCGCCGGCATGTAGGAGTCGGTCTCGTCGCTGGCGTAGCCGAACATCAGGCCCTGGTCACCGGCGCCCTGATCCTCGGGCTTGCTGCGATCGACGCCCTGGGCAATATCGACGCTCTGCTTGCCGATCAGGTTGAGCACGCCGCAGGTCTCGCCGTCGAAGCCGACGTCGGAGGAGGTGTAGCCGATGTCGAGGATCACCCGGCGCACCAGGTCCTCCAGGTCGACCCAGGCCGAGGTGGTGATCTCGCCGGCGACGATGGCCACGCCGGTCTTGACCATGGTCTCGCAGGCCACGCGGGCGTTGCGGTCGCGGGCGATGATGGCGTCGAGCACCGCGTCGGAGATCTGATCGGCGATCTTGTCCGGGTGCCCCTCGGAGACGGATTCGGAGGTAAACAGGGAGTATTCGCTCATGGCGTCCTCGGCCCTCAGGAAATGGGAGGAAGGCATCTGGCCCCAAGGCTCGGGCGGTGGCATGGCGCCGAGGCCCGGGCGGACCGGCTGGCAGCGGATTTTACACGCTCGCCGCGGGGCTTCCTAGCGCCGCTCGGACGCCGAGGCCGCCTGGCGCGCCCGCCGACGCGGCGATTTGAAGGCCGCGGCCCATTCGGCGACAATGTCCGCCCTGATTCGTGCGTGCCGCCCCATTTCGCGGCACATTCCAGCCGAGATCCATGCCCGGCCACCCCCGACCGGGCTGCGTCATTGCTACTTATCTGCCGCAGGCGAGGAGCTGACCCCCATGCCGTCCCGTTTCGAACTGGCCAATGCCATTCGCGCCCTGTCCATGGACGCCGTCCAGAAGGCCAATTCCGGCCACCCCGGCGCCCCCATGGGCATGGCCGACATCGCCGAGGTGCTGTGGAACGACTACCTCCAGCACAACCCGGCCGACCCGCACTGGCCGGACCGCGACCGCTTCGTGCTGTCCAACGGCCACGGCTCCATGCTGCTCTATTCCCTGCTGCACCTCTCCGGCTACGAACTCGGCCTGGAACAGCTGCAGAACTTCCGCCAGCTGCACGCCAAGACCGCCGGTCACCCGGAATACGGCTACGCGCCGGGCATCGAGACCACCACCGGCCCGCTGGGCCAGGGCCTGGCCAACGCCGTGGGCATGGCGCTCGCCGAGCGCACCCTGGCGGCCCAGTTCAACCGCCCGGGCCACGAGATCGTCGACCACTACACCTACTGCTTCCTGGGTGACGGCTGCCTGATGGAAGGCGTCTCCCACGAGGTCGGCTCGCTGGCCGGCACCCAGCGGCTGGGCAAGCTGATCGCCTTCTACGACGACAACGGCATCTCCATCGACGGCGAGGTCGAGGGCTGGTTCACCGACGACACCGCCAAGCGCTTCGAGGCCTACGGCTGGCACGTGGTGCCCGCCGTCGACGGCCACAAGCCCGAGGAGGTCAAGGCCGCCATCGAGCTGGCCCGCCAGCACGACGACAAGCCGAGCCTGATCATCTGCAAGACCATCATCGGCTTCGGCGCGCCCAACAAGCAGGGCAAGGAAGAGTGCCACGGCGCCGCTTTGGGCGAGGACGAGGTCGCCGCCGCCCGTCAGCAGCTGGGCTGGTCCCACGCGCCCTTCCATGTGCCGGAAGACATCTACCAGGGCTGGGACGCCCACGAGGCCGGCGCCAGCCGCCAGGCCGAGTGGCAGGCGCGCTTCGAGCGCTACGCCGAGGCCCATCCCGAGCTGGCCCGCGAGTTCCTGCGCCGCCAGAAGGGCGAGCTGCCCGCCGAGCTGACCAGCGAGGTGATGATCCAGCAGGCCCAGGAAAAGGGCGACTCCGTTGCCAGCCGCAAGGCCTCGCTGGCCTGCCTCAACGAGCTCGGCCCGCAGCTGCCCGAACTGCTCGGCGGCAGCGCCGACCTGGCGCCGTCCAACCTGACCTTCTGGAAGGGCGCCGAGGCGATCTCCGCCGAGGTGCCGGGCGGCAACTACCTGCACTACGGCGTGCGCGAGTTCGGCATGGGCGCGATCATGAACGGCCTGGCCCTGCACGGCGGCTTCGTGCCCTACGGCGCCACCTTCCTGATCTTCATGGAGTACATGCGCAACGCCGTGCGCATGGCGGCGCTGATGGGCCAGCGCGCGGCCTATGTCTTTACCCACGACTCCATCGGCCTGGGCGAGGACGGCCCGACCCACCAGCCGGTCGAGCAGCTGACCAGCCTGCGCACCACGCCGAACCTCTCCACCTGGCGCCCCTGCGACGCCGTGGAGACCGCCGCGGCCTGGAACGCGGCCATCAAGCGCCAGGCCGGCCCGACCGCGCTGGTGCTGTCCCGCCAGGGGCTGCCGCACCAGCAGCGCGACGCCCAGCAGCTGGCCGACATCCAGCGCGGCGGCTACGTGCTGAAGGACTGCGAAGGCACGCCGGAGCTGATCCTGATCGCCACCGGCTCCGAGGTCGGCCTGGCCATGGACGCCGCGGCCGTGCTCGCCGAGCAGGGCCGCGCGGTGCGCGTGGTATCGATGCCGTCCACCGACGTGTTCGACGCCCAGGATGCCGCCTACCGCCAGGCCGTGCTGCCGGCGGAAGTGGGCAACCGCATCGCCGTCGAGGCCGGTCACCGCGACTACTGGTACAAGTACGTAGGCCTCGAGGGCCGCATCGTGGGCATGGACAGCTTCGGCGAGTCCGCCCCGGCCGGCGACCTATTCAAGCACTTTGGCTTCACCGTGGACAACGTGGTGGGCGAGGCCGAGCAGCTGCTGGACGATGCCGACGACGACTGATCGCGACACCGTCTGCGACATCGGGAGGGTGCGGCCGCGGCCGCACCCTTTTTTTGTGCCGCCGATGCCTTGGCCCGCCCCGAGCGAGCCCCTATGATGAGGCCTCGGCCATGGCGCCTCTGTCATTGTCCATGGCCACTGTTCTCAGGGCGGGGTGAAAGTCCCCACCGGCGGTGATGGTCCCGCGCGCCTCGTTCGATACGAGCCTGCCAGCGACACGAGCCCGCGAGCGCCCGGCCCGGCCATCACGGCCCCGGGGTCAGCAGATTCGGTGAGATCCCGAAGCCGACGGTCATAGTCCGGATGGAAGAGAACGGCACCCCAGCCGGGAAGGCGCGGGCGCGCGGCCGATGCCGCACGCCTCGTTTATCCGTCGACGGTTCCGCATGCCCTGATTCTGGTAACTTTTTCGAGGAAGACCATGAATCAGTCGAAGTTCGAACACGCCCCCCGCATCGCCTTCATCCAGGCCAGCTGGCACAGCGACATCGTCGGCCAGGCCCGCGAGGCCTTCACCGCCACCCTCGCCGAGCAGCACGGCATCGAGGCCGACCGCATCGACGTCGTCCGCGTCGCCGGCGCCTACGAGATCCCGCTGCAGGCCAAGCTGCTGGCGAAAAGCGGCCGCTACGACGCCATCGTCGGCGCCGGCTTCGTGGTCGATGGCGGCATCTACCGCCACGACTTCGTCGCCCACGCGGTGATCGATGGCATGATGCGCGTCCAGCTGGACACCGAGGTCCCGGTGCTCTCGGTGGTGCTCACCCCGCACCACTTCCACGAGCATGCCACCCACACGGCCTTCTACCACGAACACTTCGTGACCAAGGGCCGCGAGGCCGCCGACTCCTGCGCCATGACGCTCGCCAACCTGCGCGAGGCGCGCAAGCTGATCGACGCCTGAGGCATTTCTAACGCCCGCCCCGACGGGGCGGCAACGCAAGAAGGCACGGCTTGCGCCGTGCCTTCTTGCGTTTCGCCCTCTGCCGGATCAGGCCAGGGTGACGGTGTCGTCCAGGTAGACGTCCTGGATGGCGTGGAGCAGCTCGACGCCCTCGTCCATCGACTTCTGGAACGCCTTGCGGCCGGAGATCAGGCCCATGCCCCCGGCGCGCTTGTTGATCACCGCGGTACGCACCGCCTGGGCCAGGTCGCTCTCGCCGCCCGCGGCGCCGCCGGAGTTGATCAGCCCGGCGCGGCCCATGTAGCTGCTGGCCACCTGGTAGCGGGCCAGGTCGATGGGATGCTCGGAGGTCAGCTCATCGTAGACCTTGGCGTGGGTGTGGCCGAAGCCGATGTCGCGATAGCCGGCGTTGGTCTCGGCCATCTTCTGCTTGACGATGTCGGCCTTGAGGGTCGCCGCCAGGTGGATGGCCTGGCCGGTGAGGTCGGCGGCGGTGTGGTAGTCCTGGCCCTCGTGCTTGAAGGCCGGGTTGCGCAGGTAGGCCCACAGCACCGTGACCATGCCCAGCTCGTGGGCGCGCTCGAAGGCCTGGCTGATCTCGCCGATCTGGCGGCGGCTCTCGGGCGAACCGAAGTAGATGGTCGCCCCCACCGCCGCACAGCCCATCTCGAAGGCCTGCTCGACCTGGGCAAACAGCGTCTGGTCGTAGACCGCCGGATAGGTCAGCGTCTCGTTGTGGTTGAGCTTGAGCAGCATCGGGATCTTGTGCGCGTACTGGCGCGCCACCGAGGACAGCCCGCCCAGGGTCGAGGCCACGGCGTTGCAGCCGCCTTCGATGGCCAGCTCGACGATGTTGGCCGGGTCGAAGTAGAGCGGGTTGGGGGCGAAGGAGGCACCGGCGGAGTGCTCGATGCCCTGGTCCACCGGCAGGATGCTCAGGTAACCGGTGCCGCCGAGCCGCCCCTGGTCGAACAGGGCCTGCATGTTGCGCAGCACGTGGGGCCGGCGGTCGCTGTGGGCCATGACCCGATCGATGAAGTCCGGGCCCGGTGCGTGGATCGACGCGGCCGGAATGCCACGGCACTGGTGGGTCAGCAGGCTGTCCGCCTCGTCGCCGAGATGTTGGGCTATGTTGGTCATCGCCGCTTTCGCTCCTTGATGGCTGGTTGTCGGGGGAGTTCGCGAGTCCCTCCCTAGCCTAGAGCAAGCGACGCGCGGCGACAGCCCGTCCACGACACGAAAGGGCCGCCGTCTCGGCGACCCCGAACCCGACTTGTCGTCGCCTCCCGCCAGCGCCTGGCGCGAGACGGCGACGGGTCTCACGACGCCATCGGCGATGCCCCGTAGGCCGGATAGTCGATGTAGCCGACGTCCGTGCCGCCATACATGGTGGCCGGATCGACCTCGTTCAGCGGCCATCCCCGGCGCAAGCGTGCCGGCAGGTCGGGATTGGCGATGAAGGGCCGGCCGAAGGCGAACAGGTCGCCATGACCCTGCTCCCGCATCCATGTCGCCTTCTCCGGCGTGTAGCGGCCGGCATAGAGCAGACGCCCGGAAAAGGCGGTACGCGCCTCGCGGTAGAAGGCGTCCGGCAGATCCGGGGCCCTGTCCCAGTCCGCCTCGGCAATGGAGACGTAGGCCACGCCGGCCTGCTCCAGCCGCTCGATGGCCGCGATATAGGTGGCCTGCGGATCGCCCTCGACCAGCCCCAGATAGACGCGATCCTCGTCGGTGCTCTCGAACAGCGGCGAGAAGCGCACACCCAGGCGCTCGGCGCCGACCACGCCGGCCACCGCCGCGACGATCTCTTCCAGGAAGCGCAGGCGATTGGCCAGGCTGCCGCCGTAGCGGTCGGTGCGGACATTGGTATGCTCGGAGATGAACTGGTTCACCAGATAGCCGTTGGCGCAGTGCAGCTCGACGCCGTCGAAGCCGGCCGCCATGGCGTTGCGCGCCGCCTGGGCGTAGAGCTCGACGAGCTCCTCCACCTCCGCCGTGGTGAGCGCCCGGGGCTCGCTCGGCTCGGTCAGCTCGCCCTCGCCCGGCCCGGTCTCGACGAACACCTTGACCGCTTCGGCGCGGATCGCCGAGGGCGCGATCGGGGCCTCGCCTCCCGGCTGCAGCGAGCAATGCGACACCCGCCCGACGTGCCACAGCTGGCAGAAGATCACGCCGCCCTCGGCGTGCACGGCGTCGGTCACCGCCTTCCAGCCCTCGATCTGTGCCTGCGAGTGAATGCCCGGCGTCCAGGCGTAGCCCTGGCCCCGGGCTTCGATCTGGGTGCCCTCGGTGATCATGAAGCCGGCACCGGCACGCTGGGCGTAGTAGCGCGCCATCCAGTCGTTCGGCACGTTGCCGGGCTGGCTGCTGCGCGAGCGCGTCAGCGGCGGCATCACGATGCGGTTCGGCAGGGTAAAGGGGCCCAGGCGGACCGTCTCGAACAGTGGTGCGTGCTGCGTACTCATTCCAACCTCCTGGCGTCTGGCGACTCGATTCGGGTTGGGAGCTTAGGGACGCACGGATACCATTAGAAACAAGTGTTTCTTGTAAAGGCTACCAACATGAATGGTATCAACCGGCTCGACGTGAAGCAGATGCGGGTGCTCGAGGCGCTACTGCGCGAGCGCAACCTGTCCCGGGTCGCCGCCGACATGGGGCTGACCCAGCAGGCCATCAGCGAACAGCTGCGCAAGCTGCGAGCGCTGTTCGACGACCGGCTGTTCCTGCGCCAGGGCAACGCCATGACCGCCACGCCGCTGGCCCTCGAGCTGGGCGAGAAGGTCAGCCGGATCCTGCGCGACATCGATGCCCTGCTGACGCCCGCCGACTTCACCCCGGCGACCTACGAGGGCGTGGTGACGATCAGCGCCACCGACTACGCCAGCCAGGCGATCCTGCCCGACTTCCTGCGCCGGGTGCGGCACCAGGCGCCCTCGCTGAGACTGATCGTGAAGAACGTCCGCGCCGACCAGGTCGAGCGCCAGCTGATGACCGGCGAGCTGGACCTGGCGCTGTCGTTCCCGGACTTCCTGCCCCCCGGCCTGCCCTATCTCACGCTGTTCGAGGATCGCCACATCTGCGTGGCCAGCCCCTGCTCGCCACTGCACGGGCGGACCCTCGACATCGCCGAGATCGCGTCGCTGCCGCAGCTGGTGATCTCGCCCTCGCGGGCGGACCTCAAGGGCTCCCACGATCAGTGGTTCGCCCGCCAGGGGCTCGAGCGCCACATCGTGATATCGGTGCCGAGCTTCAAGGCGGCGCCGGACGTCCTCTACACCACTGACCTGATCGCCTTCTATCCGGCCAGGCTGCTGCCCAATCCCAAGGTGGCGCCGCTCGAGGTCGACTTCGCCACGCCGACCTTCGAAGCGGCGGTGGCCTGGCATCCGCGCACCCAGAACAGCGCCATCCACCGCTGGATGATCGAGCTGTTGAGCCGCCCGTCGCCCGATGCCGACACACAGGCCTCCGGCGAACGTTCGGCGGATTTCCCCCCGCCGCTCTGGCATGATGACGCCTGAGGAAGAACATCAGTCAGGGAGAACGAGGTGATCGCAGTGCTGCGCGGGTTCCTGTGGCTCACGGGGGTATGGCTGGCCGGCGAGACGCTGGTCGTGCTGCTCGACCTGCCGGTCTCGGCCGGGGTGGTGGGCATGCTGCTGATGACCGCCCTGCTGATGTTGCGCATCGGCCGGTTCGATGACATCGCCGCCGCCGGCCAGCCGCTGATCGGCCTGCTGGCGATGCTGATCATGCCCGGCGTGGTGGGGGTGTTCTTCGTCGCCGACGACTTCGCCGGCCAGTGGCTGGCCGTCGCGGTGTCGCTGGTGGTCGGCACCTTGGCCAGCGTGCTGACCACCCTGCTGCTGATGCGCCGCTGCATGCCCGCCGAGCCCGAGACGGACGCGACGCCGGGGTCCCGCTCATGAGCGACGCCCTGATGGCGGTGCGCGAGGCACTGCTGGCCACTCCACTGTCGGCCATCGCCCTGACGCTAGCCGCCTATCTCGCCGCCCTGTGGGCCGTCGAGCGCCTGGGACGCCCCAGCTGGTGCCCGGCGGTGCTGCTGGCCGCGCTGCTGGTCGCCGCCACGCTGTGGGGGCTGTCCATCGACGTCGCCGACTACCGGCGCGGCGCCGACTGGCTGATGCTGCTGCTCGGACCGGCCACGGTGGCGCTCGGGGTGCCCCTCTACCAGCAGCTGCCTCACATCCGCGCGCTGTGGAAGCCGCTGGCGCTGAGCCTGCCCCCGGCGGCGGCCCTGGCCTCGTGCTATTCGCTGGCGCTGGCCTGGGCGCTAGGTGCCAGTCCCGAGGTGCTGGCCTCGCTGGCGCCCAAGTCGGTGACCGCGCCGATCGCGCTCGGCATCGTCGAGGGGCTCGGCGGCTCGGTGCCACTGCTGATGGGCGGGCTGCTGCTCACCGGGGTGATGGCGACCCTGGCGGTCAGTCTGCTGGCCCCGGCGCTGGGCATTCGCGACCACCGCATCCTCGGCTTCGCCCTGGGGGTCAACGGCCATGCCATCGGCACCGTGCGCGCCTTCGAGCTGAGCCCCGCCGCCGGCGCCTTCGCGTCTCTGGGCATGAGCCTGACCGGCATCCTCACCGCCCTGTGCCTGCCGCTGGCCTGGCGACTGCTGGGCCTCTAGCCCCCCTTCGCCAGTGGGCGACTTTCGTCGCATACGCGCGCGAGGCCGGCGCTGGTGCGCATCTCCCGGGCGCCCCGACCGGCGACGACGATCGCGAAATAGGCTAGAATCGCCGCCTCTCGCCCACCGGACTCGGGAGCCTCGGACAGGCCATGGCCCTACGCATCGCCATCAACGGTTACGGCCGCATCGGCCAGTGCGTGCTGCGCGCGCTCGTCGAGCGTGACATGCCGGAGCTCGAGGTCGTGGCCCTCAACGAGCTGTCCGGGCTCGACACCATCGCCTATCTGACCCGCTTCGACACCACTCACGGCCGCTTCCCCGGCAGCGTGGAGGTCGACGGCGAGCAGCTGGTGATCGACGGCCACCCGATCCGGGTACTCTCCGAGGCCGATCCGGCCGCCCTGCCCTGGGCCGAGCTCGAGATCGACCTGGTGCTGGAATGCTCCGGCAGCTTCAAGGAACGCGACATCGCCGAGGCCCACCTGGCCGCCGGCGCCGCGCGCCTGCTGTTTTCCCAGCCCGCCGAGAGCGACGTCGACGCCACCATCGTCAGCGGCATCAACGACGCCGACCTGACGCCTGCATGTCGGGTGATCTCCGCCGCCTCCTGCACCACCAACTGCCTGGTGCCGGTGCTGACGGTGCTCGACGAGGCGCTGGGCCTCGACCACGGCGTGACCACCACCATTCACTCGGCGATGAACGACCAGCCGGTGATCGACGCCTATCACCAGACCGACCTGCGCCTGACGCGCTCGGCGATGCACTCCATCGTGCCGGTGGACACCGGCCTTTCGCGCGGCATCAACCGCCTGATGCCGCATCTGGCCGACCGCTTCGAGTGCCTGCACGTGCGGGTGCCGACCATCAACGTCTCGGCCATGGACCTGGCGCTCTCGGTGCGCACCGATACCGACGCCGAGACGGTCAACGCCCTGCTGCGCGAGGCCAGCGCCCGTCGGCTCGCCGGGCTGCTCGGCTACACCGAAACGCCCATGGCCTCGGTCGACTTCAACCACGATCCGCGCTCCGGTATCGTGGACGCCACCCAGACCCGGGTGGCCGGCGGCCGCCTGATCAAGATGCTGTGCTGGTTCGACAACGAGTGGGGCTTCGCCAATCGCATGCTCGACGTTGCCGGCCGCATCGCCCGACTGGGCCCGGTGCCACCCTCCGATGCCTGAGACCCCTTCGGCTTTCCCAGACGAGGAATCTGCTTCCATGAACGTGCGCAAGATGACCGACCTCGACCTCGACGGCCAGCGAGTGCTGATCCGCGAGGACCTGAACGTGCCCGTCAAGAACGGCCAGGTGACCAGCGACGCCCGCCTGCGGGCCGCCCTGCCGACCATCCAGGCGGCGCTCGAGGCCGGCGGCAAGGTGATGCTGATGAGCCACCTGGGCCGTCCCACCGAGGGCGAGCCGGCCGAGGAATTCTCGTTGGCGCCGGTGGCCGAGCATCTGGCCGGCCTGCTCGGGCGCCCGGTGCGCCTGGTCGAGGACTATCTGGAGACGGCGCCCGCCTTCGAGGCCGGCGAGGTCGTGCTGCTGGAGAACGTGCGCTTCAACAAGGGCGAGAAGAAGGACGACGAGGCCCTGTCCCGGGCCTATGCCGCGCTGTGCGACGTCTACGTGATGGACGCCTTCGGCACCGCCCACCGCGCCCAGGCCTCGACCCACGGCGTGGCGCGCTTCGCCCCCGCCGCCTGCGCCGGCCCGCTGCTGGCCCGGGAGCTCGAGGCACTCGAGAAGGCCCTGGCCACCCCGAAGCGCCCGATGACCGCCATCGTCGGCGGCTCCAAGGTCTCCACCAAGCTCGAGGTGCTCAACGCGCTGTCCGAGAAGTGCGACCGCATCATCGTCGGCGGCGGCATCGCCAACACCTTCATCGCCGCGGCCGGCTACAACGTCGGCAAGTCGCTGCACGAGGCCGACCTGGTCGAGGCCGCCAAGGCGCTGATGGACAAGGTCGAGATCCCGCTGCCCAGCGACGTGGTGGTGGCCACCGAGTTCTCCGAGCATGCCTCCGCGGTGACCAAGCCGGTCGACCAGGTGGGCGATGATGAGATGATCCTCGACATCGGCCCGGAGACCGCCGCCCGGCTCGGCGAGCAGCTCAAGGCCGCCGGCACCATCCTGTGGAACGGCCCGGTCGGCGTGTTCGAGATCGACCAGTTCGGCCATGGCACCGAGGCGCTGTCCTACGCCATCGCCGAGAGCGACGGCTTCTCCATCGCCGGCGGCGGCGACACCCTGGCGGCCATCGACAAGTACGGCATCGCCGAGCGGGTCTCCTACATCTCCACCGGCGGCGGCGCCTTCCTCGAGTACGTCGAGGGCAAGGTGCTGCCGGCGGTCGCGGCCCTCGAAGCCGCCGCCGAATAATCACGAACACTGGGACGCAGGCGGCGCGGCGCGCCGCCTCACACAACAAAGGGTGACTTCATGGCACTGATCAGCATGCGCCAGATGCTGGACCACGCCGCCGAGCACGGCTACGGCATCCCGGCCTTCAACGTCAACAACCTCGAGCAGATGCGCGCCATCATGGAAGCCGCCGACGAGACCGATTCCCCGGTGATCGTCCAGGCCTCCGCCGGCGCCCGCAAGTACGCCGGTGCGCCCTTCCTGCGCCACCTGATCCTGGCCGCCGTCGAGGAATTCCCGCACATCCCGGTGGTCATGCACCAGGACCACGGCACCAGCCCCGCGGTGTGCCAGCGCTCCATCCAGCTGGGCTTCTCCTCGGTGATGATGGACGGCTCGCTCGGCACCGACGGCAAGACCCCGACCAGCTACGACTACAACGTCGACGTCACCCGTCGCACCGTCGAGATGGCCCACGCCTGCGGCGTCTCCGTCGAGGGCGAGCTGGGCTGCCTGGGTAGCCTGGAAACCGGCATGGCCGGCGAGGAAGACGGCGTCGGCGCCGAGGGCAAGCTCGATCACGACCAGCTGCTGACCGATCCGGAAGAGGCCGCCGCCTTCGTCAAGGCGACCCAGGTGGACGCCCTGGCGATCGCCATCGGCACCAGCCACGGCGCCTACAAGTTCACCCAGCCGCCCACCGGCGACACCCTCTCCATCCAGCGCATCAAGGAGATCCATGCCCGCATCCCCGAGACCCATCTGGTGATGCACGGCTCCTCCTCCGTGCCGCAGGAATGGCTCGAGGTGATCAACGAGTTCGGCGGCGCCATCCCCGAGACCTACGGCGTGCCGGTCGAGGAGATCGTCGAGGGCATCAAGCACGGCGTGCGCAAGGTCAACATCGACACCGACCTGCGCCTGGCCTCCACCGGCGCGGTGCGTCGCTTCCTGGCCGAGAACCCGGCCGAGTTCGACCCGCGCAAGTTCCTCAAGGTCAGCACCGCGGCCATGAAGGAGGTCTGCAAGGCCCGCTACGAGGCCTTCGGCACCGCCGGCCAGGCCAGCAAGATCAAGCCGATCAACCTGGAAGAGATGTTCCTGCGCTACGAGCGCGGCGAACTGGACCCGCGCGTCAAGTAAGCAGAAAAGTCCCGATGAAAAATGCTTTAAGGGTGGCCTCACAGCCACCCTTAAACAAGCATAAAAGGGCTAAAATAAAACCTGCAAAACCTACCGACACCCAGCGTCAAAAAGATTCATTCTCACAAGCCTCTTCACCATTTTTGATTTTCGGAAATACCCTCCCTTACTGCCACCACAGTTTCAACCAGCTCTTCCAGCGACTTAGTAAGGGCCACATGACCACCTTCCGAGGCATAAACCAAAAACTCCAACATCATAGACTCTTTAGCGATATCCAACAAATCACTATCCGCCTCCTCATCTGGAATCGTCATGTAGTGATGAGGCATATACCCATGAGCAAACTGAATATCTTCAAATAGAGTCCTGATATCGGGGTCATCCAACCCACAGCCAACAAAAAGAAAAGTGTGAGTAAGAGCCAAGGATTTCAGCAACTCATAAAAAAATCTATTTTCTGTTCTTGCCTTGGCATAGTCAGATCTCGAAAATATAATGTCATTAGGGTTACTTGCTTGACCATGGGTTTTAATAACAACCCTATAGTCACCGCCGCCAATATAATTGACCAAGTCATTGCTAGTATGATCCTTTACCACCACGGTGCCACACGAAACACCGCTGGCATACTGCTCGTAAATATTATCGAAATTCGGAGTAGCGACTACCGAGCAATCCAAATTGTATATATGCTCATGTATGGGCGCCGGAGAGAACCCTTTTTGCTGAAATTCATTTAGCACTAACCGAGAAAACCTATTAACCCCGAGCCGCCTCTTTAAAACTTCACAAGCAGTCAAATAGTCACACACATCCAAGTATTTTCGGATTCCTTCCGAATAGCCAGCTGTTTCAGCTGCTTTTTCTAAGAACTCTTGCCATGTACAAGGCCTTTCGCCATCACCATTCACCGAATTACGAGAGACGCCTGAACCAAAGAACACCACGCACCTCCTACGTGCAATGGCATCTACCAATTCATCCGGCCAAGAAATCATGCGCCTACCTGCCTAACAAAGTTATCCGCTATTTTTTCATAAATATAGAATGAATCATTAACCTTAGTGTAGTGCGAACCAACGATTCCATCTTTAGCACCAAGCTCAAAAACTGGCGCTTTCACTTGCTGCGACAAAGGGATAATACTGTGAAGAATAGGTATCTCACCCAAAGAGGCACTCGACGGATCAACATCAAAAAACTCACAAAGAGAAACCATTTCTTCTTGCTGTTTGTCTCTTATCCTCTCAAACGCCTTGACGGGCTGCCGCTCCCCCTGCTTTCTTTTTGCAGTATATTGCTGCATAACATAGCCAGAAAAGGTCAAGCTCCAAGAGACCTCTTCATCACCTACTTCAAATCCTTCGCCTTCTTCCTCGTAGTACTTACCAATTGCTTGCTCAAGATCAGACTTCCACCTCTCAAACGAACCAATAACATTCTTAATAGCCATCAAACTAAAGATGTCTACTGAAAGAGGCATTACAAAACAGTCAACCCCCAACAAAATAGAACGATTTAGAGCGCCTAGAGAAGGCCCCATATCCACAAGCACGTAATCGTACTCACCCTCAAATCTCCCCACAAGATCCTTTATAGTAAAAGTCGTCTGAAACCCTCTGGGCTCGCCATTTCTAGTATCAGCCCAATCTGTCGCCAGCAGATCTTCTCTGAGTGAAAGCTTGGGATCCCCAACAATCAAATCTACAGAAAACCGCTCACTTCTAGTTATCCTTGGAAGCTTCCTAGAATACCCTTGACCTCTTCTCACAGGCTCAAATATCGAGTCGATACTACGCCGCCCATCACGCAGAAGCTCTTCTTCAAGCTGATCATCAGGAAGCAAGTATGCAGACGCATTGCACTGAGGGTCACAATCTATCACGAGCACCCTCTTGTCTCTTTTTATAGAAAGAAAAGCAGCCAGGTTACAGATAAGGGTTGTCTTCCCAACGCCGCCCTTGTTATTAAAAAATCCGACACTTTTCATACATCCACCTCCACCAATAAACGTCACTAAAACTACACTTTCCAAAAAAACTACACAACCCCCACTGCTTTCAGCTTCCCATCATTGCCGAAACGTAAAAAAAAGCCTTACAATAGAACATGTCAGAGTGTAAACCTTGGTCCGAGCAGGCTAGTAAAGCCTAGCATTTAACGACCTATATGCTCGGCTAAAACTGTAGTGACTAGCACTATTATTGGAAAACAAGTGCCGAGCCTTAAAGCCGGCGCTACCATGCGAGCCCCGCCATGCACAACCTGTGGATTCCCGTGGCCGCCATCCTGCTCGTCGCCGGCCTGATCTTCGGCGGCCAGTGGATGGCCGACAACGACCGCGACGACCGGATCGCCGAGCGTATCGCCGAGCGCCTCGAGGCCCAGGACGACGTCGGGATCGAGCGCCTGCTCGAGGTGAACAAGGGCTACGGCCTGTGTGGCGACGCCGTGCGCGCCGAGCGCCCCGCCCTGCCGTTCTACTACCACACCGTCACCGAGCAGCTGGCACTGGGCGCCGACGCCCCGGCCTACCGCGAGAACTGCGGCCGCCACGCCGCGCCCTGAGACGCGCAGCCTTCCTGTGCTCCAGTTGGCTTAGGCAAGGTATGAAAAGTCGGCGAGCGAAGGCTAGGGCTAGACCCGTTCCCGACGGGCCAACGCACTTCCCACATCCCTGTGGGTCGCAAGGCAAAAATCAGCGACAAATCGGCAGGGATTGCCGATTTAGGCAGTTCTGCTGCTCGAAGCGCGAGTGACAGGATGTCACGAGTCAAAAGCCGGAGTTTACGAGCTGTAAATGAGGACTTTGACCGGGCTCGCGCACGAGCGGATTTTTAACGCCGTATAGCCGAGCGCAGACACTTTTCCGACTTCGCCTAGAGGTAGCGCGCCCGGAAGTGCCACTCTCCGGGGCCGATATCGTTGTGGATCGCCGCCACGATATCGGGATCGAGGGCCGGGTCGTCCAGGTCATAGAGGCCGCACTGCGCCAGCGCCTGGCGCGGGCTGACCGTGTCGGCGATGCGCTCGTAGACCACCCGCACGCCGCAGGGCATGCGCTCGCTGCTGTCGGCCACGCCCAGCTTGAGCCCGCTGAGACGCGAGACGTGACTCTTGAAGCTGGGGAAGAGGATGGTCTGGGTCATCTCGTGGCCGTTGAGCGACTCGTGGTCGGCCAGGAACAGGCGATCGGTCAGCAGCAGCGCCACGCCCTGGTAGCGGTTGTGCCAGTGGCGACCGCCGGCACGGGGCGGCATGCGTTCGGTGCGCTGGTAGAGCACGTCCTCGCCACGCCGCTCGAGGCAGACCAGGGTGCACAGCACCTGTCCGGGCCGCGACATGGCCAGGTAATACTCGTGGTAGCAGCCGAGATAGCGCGACATGCCCTGACGCCCCTGCTCGAGCAGCGCAGCGGGCAGCCCCAGCGACGGCGCTCGCTCGGGCGCCTCGCCGTCCGGCGTCGACTGCAGCCGTACCAGCGAGCGGAACTCGTCGTGGGGCAGCAGGATCTCGTGCACCTCGACGCCGAAGAAGTCGCAGATGCGGCGCATGGTGTTGTTGGCGGGCTTGTAGCGGCCGCTGAGGTAACGGTTGAACTGCGCCCGGTTGATGTCGAGCCGACGGCACACTTCGGCGATGGAGCGGTAGTAGCTGCACAGCAGCCGGAGGTTGGCCGCGAAGTCGTCATGCATGTCGGTGGGTTCCTCTGAGGCGCTCGCGCCGAAATGGTGCAGCCTGGTGCACTGGGTGCGGCGGATGGTGCGCCAGGGCGCACCATAGCGTCAAATCCCATCGCGCTTTGAGCCTGCTTAAATCCCACGCACCGCGAATAATGCCAAAAAGGAGACTTCTCGATGTTGGCTTTCCTCAATGACCTGCTCTGGGGCAAGGTCCTGATCGTGCTGCTGATCGCCGTGGGCATCGGCTTCACCGTGGCCTCGCGCTTCGTGCAGTTCCGCTACTTCGGCCGCATGTTCCGCATCCTGGGCGCCAGCCAGGCCTTCAAGCGCGACAAGCACGGGCACCTGAGCTCCTTCCAGGCGCTGGTGCTGTCGGTGGCCGGCCGGGTCGGCGGCGGTAACATCGCCGGCGTCGCCGTGGCCATCACCCTGGGCGGCCCCGGCGCCGTCTTCTGGATGTGGGTCGTCGGCCTGATGGGGATGGCCACCAGCTTCCTCGAGTGCACCCTGGCGCAGACCTACAAGACCGCCGAGGGCGACGGCACCTATCGCGGCGGCCCGGCCTACTACATCTCCCGCGGCCTCGGCCGCCGGTGGAACTGGCTGGCCGGCGTCTACTCGGTGCTGCTGCTGTTGACCTTCGGCTTCGCCTTCACCGCCCTGCAGTCCTATTCCGTGGCCACCTCCTTCGGCGATGCCTTCGGCGTGCCGGTGCTCTACAGCGGCCTCGGCCTGGCGCTGCTGGTGGGTTTGATCATCTTCGGCGGCATCAAGCGCATCGCCCGCATCTCGGAATTTCTGGTGCCGATCATGGCCGGCGGCTATCTGCTGATCGCGCTGGTGGTGCTGGCCCTGAACGTCACCCAGATCCCCGACGTCATCGCGCTGATCATGAAGAGCGCCTTCGGCCTCGAACCGGCCGTCGGCGGCGGCATCGGCGCGGCCATCATGATGGGCCTGAAGCGCGGCCTGTTCTCCAATGAGGCCGGCCTCGGCAGCGCCCCCAACGTGGCGGCCGTGGCCTACGTGCCGCACCCGGCCAACCAGGGCATCGTGCAGGCCTTCTCGGTGTTCATCGACACCGTGATCATCTGCTCCGCCACCGCCTTCGTGATCCTGCTGAGCGGCGTCTATGAAACGGGCGCCGGCGTCGACGTGGCGGGCATCGCCCTGACCCAGGCCGCCCTGGCCGATCACGTCGGCGAATGGGGCCGCACCTTCGTCAGCATCGCGCTGCTGCTGTTCGCCTTCAGCACCATCCTCTACAACTACTATCTGGGCGAGAACAGCCTGAACTTCTTCAGCCGCCGCAATCAGGGCCTGTTCAATGCCTTCCGCGTGACCATCGTGCTGCTGGTCTGCTGGGGCGCCACCACCGACCTGGGCACCGCGTTCGGCTTCGCCGACGTGACCATGGGCCTGCTGGCGGTGGCCAACCTGATCGCCCTGATCATGCTGTTCAAGCCGGGCCTGCGCATCCTGCGCGACTTCGACGGCCAGATGCGCAATGGCATCGAGCAGCCGGTGTTCAACGCCAAGGATCACCCGGAAATGGACCTGGATCCCAAGTCCTGGGAGCTCGAACCCGAAGACCTCGAGCGCGCCCACCGGGCGCTCGGCAATACCCCGGCCGGCGCCAGGGAGTAATGCCCCGCGGCACCCGCCTGCCGGCCTCCCGGTAGCCCTCCGGCCCCGCCCGACCAGGCGGGGCCGGCTCGTTTCCGCCCCGTGAACGGCGCGGCTCGAGCGAGCGACATCCTTCGACACGCGGCTCGCCGACAGGGCGCTGCCCGGCGAGGCCGGAGCCGGCATCCCGGCCCAGCGGGGCGAGGACAACGTCGAGATCAACGGCGTCGCGCCTGCCCGTCGCCGGGCCCCGACTCACCGGGGCCCCCGAAGGCTAGTCCTTCAGGTGCTCCAGGGCGCGCCGGGGACGACGACGCTCGCCACGGCGGTGCGCCTCATCGCCCAGGCGTTTGCCGACCACCCGGGCCATCCCGACCAGGGCGCCGCTCGCCATGCCCCAGGCCAGGGCCTCCCGCCAGCGCGTGTCGCGACGCCCGGGGTTCTCCGGCGGGGCGGACCCGGCCGTCTTGCGGTAGGCCTCCCTGGCGGTGTGCCGGGTCAACAGGCTGGCGCCGATGACGGCCGTGTAGCCGGCCATCGACCAGAACATTTTCCGTTTCATGACTTGACTGCCTCCGGTGGTACGCTGTGGACTAGCGGTCCCGTGCCGCCCCTCCTGAGTATCACGGCAGGGCGCCGCCAGCATAGCCTACCCCCTTCTCGGCAGGAGCCGACATGCCCGACATCCTCAGCCCGCCGCCAGGCACTCGGCGACTGGCGTCGCGACGGCCCCGGACACCATCCCCCACGACGAGGGCCTTTCCTTGCTGGCAGATCTGACCCTCGGCAGCGCCGCCGCCCTGTTTCTCGGCTGCACCCTGGTGATCGGCGTGGCCGGCACGCGGCTGACGCACATCGTCGACGACCTGGCCGACCGTACCGGCCTCGGCGAGGCCATCGCCGGCGCCGTGCTGCTGGGCATGGCCACCTCGCTGTCGGGGCTGGTGCTGTCGGTCTCGGCGGCGCTGGCCGACCGCCCCACCCTGGCGATGAGCAACGCCCTGGGCGGCATCGCCGTGCAGACGCTGTTCCTGACCATCGCCGACCTGACCCACCGCCGCGCCAACCTGGAGCATGCCGCCGCCTCCATCGGCAACCTGATGCAGGGCGGCCTGCTGCTGTGCCTGCTGGCGCTGGTACTGGTGGGCCGCTTCGCCCCGGAGTGGACGCTGTGGCAGGTGCATCCGATCACGCCGCTGATCGTGATCGGCTACCTGTTCGGGCTGCGGCTGGCCGATCGCACCCGGACTCGCCCCATGTGGCAGCCGGCCCAGACCCGGGAGACCACGCCGGACGTGCCGGACGATCAGGCGCAGACCCGCTCGGCGCGGCGGCTATGGCTGAGCTTCGCGGGGCTGGCGCTGGTGCTCGGCGCCAGCGGCTGGCTGCTGGAGGGCGTGGCCTCGGTGATCGCCGAGGGCACCGGCCTCGGCCAGTCGGTGGTGGGCGTGTTGATGACCGCGGTGGTCACCTCGCTGCCCGAACTGGTCACCTCGGTGGCGGCGGTGCGCCGCGGCGCGCTGACCCTGGCTGTGGCCGGCATCATCGGCGGCAACGCCTTCGACACCCTGTTCGTGGCCGCCTCGGACGTGGCCTATCGCGGCGGCTCGATCTATCACGCCATGCCCGACGGCGTGGCGCTGTGGGTGGCGATCTCGCTGCTGATGACCGCCATCCTGATGGTCGGCATGATCCATCGCGAGCGCCTGGGGCCCGGCCGCATCGGCTTCGAGAGCCTGGCCATCGCCGGCTGCTATCTGGCCGGGGCGGCGATGCTGGTGATGGCGCCGGGCTGAGCCCGCCCGCCACAGGACGAATGTGCAGCAAAGATTGAATTGAAAAACACTGTTCACAAAATCGCGGAAATGGTCTTAAACTAAAGGTGTACGCTGCCGATATGACACAATAGCGTTAAAGCCGAATGACACGCCCGCGAGGTTACCGGTGATGGCCCGCCCCCTCTGCCTACTCTTCGATTGCGATGGCACCCTGGTCGACAGCGAGCCCCTGCTCGCTGCCGAGATGGAAACCAGCCTGACCGCCGCCGGCCTGCCCTTCCAGGCCAGCGACTACGTCGGCGAGTTCCGCGGCGCCCGCTTCCGTCATATCGTCGCCGAGCTGGAGAGCCGCCACGGCGCCGTCGACCCGGACCGCCTCGAGGTGCTGGAGCGCGACATGCGCGCCAACCTCAACCGCCGCCTGGCCACCGACCTGGTGCCGATCACCGGCGCCGCCGAGGCGCTGGTCGCCCTATCCGGCCACCCCATGGGCGTCGTCTCCAACGGGCCGATCAACAAGATCCGCACCTCGCTGCTGGCCACCAATCTCGAGCCGGTGTTCGGCGATCACCTGTTCAGCGCCTACGAGGCGCAGTGCTGGAAGCCCGACCCCTGCCTGTATCGCCACGCCGGGGCCATGCTGGGCTACGCCCCCGAGGACTGCGTGGCCATCGATGACGCCCTGGTCGGCGTCCAGGCGGCGCTGAACGCCGGCATGACGGTGATCCATCTCAACCGCTTCCCCGACGCCGAAGAGACGCCGGAGGGCGCCATCATGATCACCAGCATGTTCCAGCTGCCCACCGTGATCGCCCGCCTGGAACACGACCGCCTGCGCTCGCTGTCGCGGGCCTGAGACGCGCCTCTCTACCATGGTCTAACCGCGTCGGACTTGTCATGTCATGGGGCCTGCCACTAACGTTGGGAACGTTCCCATTTTTCGTGATGCCTCTTCATGACCGCTCCAACTCGCCGAGCCGGCGCCACCATCCTGGAAGTCGCCCGCGACGCCGGCGTCTCCAAGACCAGCGTCTCCCGCTATTTCGGCGATGAGCGCAGCCGGCTGTCGCCCGACCTGCAGCAGCGCATCGCCGCCAGCGCCGGCCGGCTCGGCTACCGGCCCAACCGGATCGCGCGCGGGCTCAAGGGCGGGCAGTCGGGGCTGATCGGCATGCTGGTCGCCGACATCCGCAACCCCTTCTCGGTGGCGGTGATGCACGGCGTCGAGCAGGCCTGTCGCGCCCACGGCTTCTCGCTGATGGTCTGCAATACCGACAACGACCCCGTTCAGGAGCGCGATCATCTGGCGCTGCTGGCGTCATACCGCGTCGAAGGGCTGGTGCTCAACGTCGCCGGCCACCCCGGCGAGGAGCTCGCGGCCCTGGCCGATCGGGACACGCCGCTGGTGCTGCTCGACCGCTCGCTGGGCGACCTCGAGGCCGACATGGTCGGGCTCGACAACGACCGTGCCATCGACGCGGCCCTGGACCACCTGCACGGCCAGGGCTACGGCGAGCTGCTGTACGTCAGCGAGCCGCCGGAACGGGCCAGCTCGCGCCAGCGCCGCCTGGAGCGCTTCCGCGCGCGGCTCGACGCCGAGGGGCTGGCGGGTGATGCCTGCTGCCTGCCGCTCGACGACACCCCGGCCCTGGAGCGCGCCATCGCCGACTTCCTCGACCGCCCGGCCGCCGCCCCCAGGGCCCTGCTGTGCGCCAACGGCAACGTCACCCTGGCGGTCACGCGCGTGCTGCAGGCCCGTGGCGACGCCCTCGGCACCACCGGCCTGATGGGCATCGACGAACTCGACTGGTGCGGCCTGGTCGGCCCCGGCATCACCACCCTCGCCCAGCCCACCGAGGCGATCGGCCGGGCCGCCATGGACAGCCTGCTGGAGCGCCTGACCGATACCCGGCGCCCGCCTCGGCAGGTGCGTTTCTCGCCGACCCTGATCGCCCGCGGCTCGACCCGCCGCTGACACCAAGGAGACCTTCCACGTGACCGACTCCCCCACGCCCACTGCTCACCCGAGAATGGGAACGTTACCATCCGCCTTTCGGGCATCTCCCGACATGCCATCCGTGCTGGTAGCCACCTCGGCCTTCGGCCATCGCATGATCGCCGAACAGGGGCAGGCCGCCATGCTGCCCTGCCTGAGTAACGCCGGTGCCGACGGCGTCGAGATCCGGCGAGAGCTGCTTCCGGAAGACTTCGATGACTTCGACGCGCTGGGGCGCGCCTGCGACGAACATGGGCTGACCGTGGTCTATTCCGCCGCCGACGAGCTCTGGTCGGGCGATATGCTCTCGCCGAGCCTGCCGGCACGGCTGGACGAGGCCGCGGCCCTTGGCGCCGTGGCGATCAAGCTATCGCTGGGCCGCTATACCGGCACCAGCACCGACACCTGGCAGCGCCTGTCGGCGCTGATCGCCGCCAGCCCGGTTGCCTGGGTCATGGTGGAGAACGACCAGACCCGCGATGGCGGCACCGTCGCCCCGCTGCTGGCCTGCCTGGAAGATGCCACAGGCGCCGGCTGCCCGCTCCACATGACCTTCGACATCGGCAACTGGCACTGGACCGGCGACGACCCTGTCCTGGCCGCCGACCGGCTGGGACGCTTCGTCGCCTACGTCCACTGCAAGGGCATCATCTTCGGGCAGGGACGTCCCCATGCCAGCGTGCCGGATCTTGCCGAGATGCAGACCTGGCAGCAGCTGATGTCGCATTTCCCTCGTGGCGTGCCCCGGGCCATCGAGTACCCACTGCAAGCCCCCGAGCTCACGGGCTTCGTGCGCGAGCAGCTGGAACGCCTGCGCGCCCTCTGACCTTCACTGGACATTTCCTGCCACATGACTGGAGAGCCTCGCATGCCGACACCCCAAGCCGCTCCCGAGATCCTCGCCTTCGGCGAGGCCATGACACTCTTCGTCGCCGAGGCCGCCGGCGAGCTGGCCGAGATCGAACGCTTCCAGCGCCGCATCGCCGGCGCGGACACCAACGTCGCCATCGGCCTCGCCCGCCTCGGGTTTCACGTCGGCTGGCTGAGCCGGGTCGGCGACGACGCCTTCGGCCACTACATCCGCCGCACCCTGGAGGCCGAAGGCCTGGACTGCCGCCACCTGACACCCACGCCGGACGCCGCCACCGGCCTGGTGTTCAAGGAACGCGCCGAAGGCGGCGCGGATCCCCACGTCGAGTACTTCCGCCGCGGCAGCGCCGCCAGCCGCCTGGGCCCGGACGACGCAAACGCAGTCGACTTCGCCGCCGCCCGCCACCTGCACGCCACCGGCATACCGCCCGCCCTCTCGTCGAGCTGTCGCGAGCTGTCTTGGCACATGCTCGAACAGGCGCGACAGGCCGGTGCCAGCATCTCCTTCGACCCCAACCTGCGCCCCTCGCTGTGGGCCAGCGAGGCCGAGATGCGCGACACCCTGAACGCCATGGCCGGCCAGGCCGACTGGGTGCTGCCCGGCCTGGCCGAGGGGCAGCGGCTGACCGGACTGGAGACGCCCCACGACATCGCCGGCTTCTACCTCGATCGCGGCGCCCGGGCGGTCATCATCAAGCTGGGGCCTGAAGGCAGCTACTATCGCGGCAGCTTGGACGGCGCCGACGAACAGTTCAGCGTCCCCGGCGTCGACGTGCGCGAGGTCATCGACACCGTGGGCGCCGGCGATGGTTTCGCCGTCGGGGTGATCAGCGCCCTTCTCGATGGACGTTCCCCCCGCGAGGCACTGCAGCGCGGCAACCTGATCGGCGCCCTCGCCGTACAGGTGCCCGGCGACATGGAGGGGCTTCCCCATCGCGAGCGCCTGTCCACGCTCGAAACCGCATCGCTTACCACGACCTGAGGAGATTCCCATGCAGAAACGTATCGTCGTCTACCGCCGCCTGCCCGAGGCGCTGCTGGCCGAACTGAAGCGCGACTTCCAGGTGGATGACTTCGGCCATCTCGAGAACTTCGAGGATCCGGCCTTTCGCGCCGCCCTGAAGGAAGCGCACGGCCTGGTCGGCGCCAGCCAGAAGATCACCCCCGAGATCCTCGACGCCGCGCCTCACCTAGAGGCCATCGCCAGCGTTTCGGTGGGCGTCGACAAGTATCCGGTGGACGAGCTGACCCGGCGGGGCATCCTGCTGTGCAACACGCCGGACGTGCTGACCGAGACCACCGCCGACACCGGTTTCCTGCTGATCATGGCGACGGCACGCCGCGCCGTGGAGCTGGCCGACTTCGTGCGCCGCGGCGAGTGGCAGGCCAGCCTCGGCGCATCGCACTTCGGCAGCGACGTTCACGGCAAGACGCTGGGCATGGTCGGCATGGGCCGTATCGGCGCCGCCATCGCCCGGCGCGGCGCCCTGGGCTTCGGCATGCGTATCCTCTATTCCAACGCCTCACCGAAGCCGGCGCTGGAAGAAGAACTGGGGGCCCGGCGCCGCGAGCTGGACGAGCTGCTCGGCGAGGCCGATTTCGTCTGCGTCACCGTCCCCCTTAGCCCCGAGACCGAGCGGCTGATCGGCCAGCGCGAGCTCGGTCTGATGCGCGATTCGGCCATCTTCGTCAACATCGCCCGCGGCGGGGTGGTCGACGAGACGGCCCTGATCGAGGCGCTGGACGCCGGCCAGATCCGCGCCGCCGGGCTGGACGTCTTCGAACGGGAGCCGCTGCCGGCGGACTCGCCGTTGCCCCATATGGCCAATGTGGTGGCGCTGCCGCACATCGGCTCGGCCACCCATGAGACGCGCCACGCCATGGCCCGGCGCGCGGTGGACAACATCCGCCTGGCCCTCTCCGGCGAGCGCCCCCTCAGCCCCGTCAATGAAGACGCCCGGCCAGTCTGACGCGTCATAGCTCCGTCGCCGGCCGCTCTTCGACGAAAGACGAGTTGGTGACGGACGCTTCATCCTCTAGATTTAGACCAATCCAAAAACAGCACTCCAGGGTCACCATGACATCGAAGCGCCGCTCATCCGCCACTCACCGTGAATCCAGCGTGACGCTGCAGGACATTGCCGCCCACGCCGGCGTGTCGCGCTCCACGGTGTCGCTGGTGCTGCGCGGCAGCTCGCTGGTGGCCGAGCCGACCCGGCTCAAGGTGCAGGCCTCGATCAAGGGGCTGGGATACGTCTACAACCGCGGCGCCGCGGCGCTGCGCGGCCGCCGCACCTCCACGCTGGGCGTCGTGGTCTATGACATCGCCAACCCCTTCTTCGGCGCCATGGTCGCCGGCATCGACAACGCGCTCAGCCGCGAGGGATACGTCTCCTTCCTGGCCAACAGCGAGGATTCGCCGAGGCGTCAGGAACGCTTCCTCGAACGCATGCGGGAGCATGCCGTCGACGGCATCCTGCTGTGCCCGGCCGAGGGAACCGATCCTTCGCTGATCGACACTCTGAACGCGTGGGGCATGCCCTGTATCCAGGTCCTGAGGCACATCGGCAACCCGCCGTTCGACTATGCCGGCACCGACTTCCGCGAAGGGGTCTGCCAGGCCGTGGACCATCTCGCGGCACTGGGCCATGAACGCATTGCCTTCCTCGGCGGCCATGCCGAGCATTCCGCAACGCGGGAGCGCTGGCAGGGCTACCGGGAGGCGCTCGACCGCCACCGCCTCGACTATCAGCGCCTGCTGCGGTCCAAGGTCACTCGCCGCGACGGCTTCGAGCTGATCCAGCAGTTGATGAGCGAGCCGACACCGCCGACGGCCGTGATCTGCCACAACGACCTGGTGGCCTTCGGCGCCATGCTGGGCCTCAAGCGTCTCGGCCTGACGCCGGGCGCCGACTGTGCCGTGATCGGCATCGACGACGTCGAGGAAGCCGAACTGGTCGACCCGGCGCTGACAAGTGTAGCGACCCATCCCTATGCCATCGGCGAGCAAGCCACGCGACTCGCGCTTCGCCGCATCCACGATCCCAAGGGAGCCCCGGAACAGGCGGTCCTGTCGCCGCGGCTTCAGGTGCGAGGATCCTGTGGCGCCCGGCCACAGCCTCACACCGCCTCGGCACCGGCCGCTTCAGGCCAGATGCCATAACCCACGCCACTCATTTCTGCCGCACTCAGGCGGCGACAACAACAATGAGGTCTTCACATGCGTCAAAAATGGATCGATCCAAAAGCACTCTGCCGCACGACTCGCCACCTGATGACCGGCGTCGCGCTGGCGGCCACGATGGGGCTGGCGAGCACCGCCCAGGCCTATGACCTGCGCTTCGGCCATGGGGGCACCGAGGACACTGCCTACCAGCGGGGCGCAGAGAAGTTTCAGGAGCTGCTCGCCGAGAAGAGCGACGGCGATCTCGGCGTGCAGATCATGGGGAACTCGGTCCTCGGTCACGAGACCGAGATGTTCGAGCAGCAGATGGCCGGCGCGCTGGACATGTCGATCATCAACCCCGGCCTGATCACCGACTTTTCCTCCACCGCCAACGTGTTCTCGATCCCCTTCCTGTATCGCGACGTGCAGCACTGGCAAACGGTGCTCGACGGCGAGGTGGGTCGCGAGATCGCCGACCGCATCACCGACGAGACCGGCGTGAAGGTGCTGGCCTTCTTCGGCGGCGGCAAGCGCCAGATCGTCAGCAGCCGCCCCCTCGAGAGCCTCGACGACCTGGAAGGCATGAAGCTGCGCACCAATCCGACCAAGCCGCTGATCGCCGCCTGGTCGGCCCTGGGCGCAGAACCCACGGTGATGGCCTGGAAGGAAATCTACACCGGCCTCCAGCTGGGCGCGATCGACGGCCTGCTCAACGAGGCCGAATGGATCCACCGCATGAACTTCCACGAGGTCGCACCGCATATCGGCCTCTCGCAGCACGACATCACCGTGCGCCTGCTCACCATGTCCGAGATGACCTGGGAACGCCTGGATGACGACCAGCAGCAGGCCGTGATGGCCGCCGCCCATGAGGCCGCCGGCTACGCCCGACAGATCCAGCTGGACCAGGACGCCGAAGCGCTGGACCAGCTGGTCGAGGAAGGCGCTACCCTGCACGAGCTCGATCGCGAGCACATGCAGGCCATCGTCAAGGAGCCGCTGGAAGACGTGATCGACGACATGGGCCTGACGGACCTGTATCGGAAGATCATCGACGCCAGCTAAGCCGCTCGGGGACCCGACGGGTCCCCGTCTCTCCGGGACCTCGAGGACAGCCTCATGACGACTCTCCTGCACGGCCTCTCTCGGATGAACCGTCTGCTGGAACGCCTGTTACACCTGGTGTTGCTGGCCCTGCTGTTCGGCTTCATCACGCTGATCATCTATCAGATCGTCAGCCGCAACCTGCCCCTGCTGCCGCGCCTCTACTGGACAGAGGAATTCAGCCGCTTCGCCTTCCAGTGGATGATCATGCTGGGAACTGCCATCGGCGTCCTGCACGCCGACCACTTCGTGCTCGAGGCCTTCCCGCGCGGCTCCAGACTCGACCGGGTGACGCGCTGGCTCCGCGACTTGGCCTGCCTCACCGTCGGCGTGATCTTCGTCGTTCACGGCAAGGACTTCGCCCTCTCCGGGCTGCGTCGCAGCGCCACCGCCTCGGGGCTGTCGATGATCTACGTCTATTCGGCATTCACCGTCTGCGGCGCCCTGATCGTGCTGTTCAGCGCCCAGCGCCTGCTGCACGCCATCCTGCATGGCATGCCCCGCATGGAGGCCGCGCTCAACACGCCCAACGAAGTGGAGGAAGCCCTGCAGGCCGGCGACCACCAGGACGTTTCCCTGGGCGAGCTGTCGCCCGCCCAACCGGCCGACAGGAGGACCACCTCATGATGCCCATGGAATGGATCGATCTCCTTCCCTGGCTGCTGTTTACGCTGCTCGGGGTCCTGATCGTGGCCGGAGTGCCCATCGCCATGGCCCTGGTGCTGACGGCGGTCGGCATGATCCTGCTCGACCCACGCCTCACCTACTGGGTGATGTTCCAGCGCATGTACAACGGCATGGATTCCTTCGTGCTGCTGGCCGTGCCGCTGTTCCTGCTGGCCGGCAACCTGATGAATGCCGCCCGCATCACCGACCGACTGATCACCCTGTGCATGCGCCTCGTCGGCCATGTGCAGGGTGCCCTGGCACACGTCAACGTG
Source organism: Halomonas sp. B23F22_10 (assembly GCF_043496975.1). Classification (NCBI taxonomy): domain Bacteria; kingdom Pseudomonadati; phylum Pseudomonadota; class Gammaproteobacteria; order Oceanospirillales; family Halomonadaceae; genus Halomonas; species Halomonas sp. B23F22_10. Next base: position 51,808 of record NZ_JBIEKF010000007.1, read on the forward strand.
ATGGTCAGCATGCTGTTCGCCGGCGTCTCCGGCTCATCCACCGCCGACAGCGCCGGCGTCGGCACCGTGCTGATTCCAGCGATGAAGCGCGAGGGCTATCCGGTCAACTTCGCCGTGGCGGTGACCGCCGCCTCTTCGGTGATGGGCATCATCATCCCGCCGTCGATCAACATGATCGTCTGGGGCGCCCTGACCAACACCTCCATCGCCGGCCTGTTCCTCGGCGGCATCCTGCCCGGGGTGATCATCGGCGTGGCCCAGCTGGCCCTCAACATGGGCTACGTGCGCCGCTACAAGGTGCCGGTCAGGAAACGCGCCTCGCTGTCGGAACTGATGAGCTCCGGCAAGGACGGCCTGCTGGCGGCCGGCATTCCGGTGGTGATCATCGGCGGCATCACCCTGGGCCTGGTGACGCCGACCGAAGCCGCCGTCATTGCCGTGCTCTACGCCCTGGCGCTGGGCGTCCTGGTGTACCGTGAGCTCGATCTGCGCCAGGTGATCAATGCCTCGACCGACACCGTACGGCTGTGCTCGCTATCGCTGTTCAGCCTGGTCGGCGCGGCCATCTTCGGCTATCTGATCAGCTTCTATCAGATCCCTCCCAAGCTGATGGCCGGGGTCGAGATCACCGATCCGGTGACCCTGCTGCTGATCATGACCGCCGTGATGCTGATCATCGGCACCTTCATGGACTCACTGCCGGCGATGGCCATCATGGCACCGATCTTCCAGCCCCTGGCCATGCAGGCCGGCGTACATCCGGTGCAGTTCGGCGTGATCGGTGTCATGGCCCTGGGGCTGGGACTGATCACACCGCCCTACGGCCTGTGCCTGATGATCTCGGCCAAGATCGGTGGCATCCCGCTGCTCAAGGCCCTGGCCACCACCCTGCTCTATCTGGCCATCATGCTCGGGGTGATCGTCCTGCTGATCCTCTACCCCGAGCTGATCCTGGCGATTCCCCGCCTGATCACGCCGGACTTCGTATGAGCACGTCGCGGCTCCCCGAGGAGCCGCTTCCCTGTCCCTGATAGACTCCCAGTCTTCCACGCTCCGACGCCACCATGAGGACACCATGACCGCTCCGCTCTGCCTGCTCTTCGACTCCGATGGCACCCTGGTCGACAGCGAGATCCTGCTGGCCGAGGTGATGGCGGAGATCCTGTCCCGCCATGGCCTGCCCTTCACCGCCCGCCAGTACATGGACGACTTCCGCGGCGTGCGCTTCCTGTCCATCGTGCAGGCGATGGAGGCCCGCCACGGCGCCCTCGATGACGCTCGCCGACAGGCGGTGGAGGACGAGATGCGCGCACGCATGGAGGCACGCATGCGCGCGGAGCTGACCGCGATCGACGGCATGCCCGCGGCGCTTGAGGCCCTCGCCGACCATCCCCGCGCGGTGGTCTCCAACGGCCCGGAGCGCAAGATCCGCTGCGCCATGGAAAGCACCGGGCTCGGCCACCATTTCGGCGACCGCCTGTTCAGCGCCTACACCCTGGGCGTGTGGAAGCCCGACCCGGCTCTCTACCTCAAGGCCGCCGAGGCCATGGGCCATGCGCCCGAGCACTGCGTGGTGATCGATGATGCGGCGGTGGGCGTGGCGGCCGGCCTGGAAGCCGGCATGCGGGTGGTGCACCTGAACCGCTTTCCCGAGGGGGAAACGACGCCCGAAGGCGCCGTGTCCATCGGCCATGCCAGCGAGCTGCCGGCGGCAATCGCCCGGCTGAGCCGCTGACACCATGCGAGCGCCCTGAGACGCCCACTATACGTAAGACGACGACGCCCCCACCGGCACACCGGTGAGGGCGTCACCTATCGAGCCAACCTCCCTCAGATGGTCAACGAACGCACTGCCAGTTCCACTCCGCGCAGTTCGGCCAGCCCCTTCAGGCGCCCGTAGAGCGGGTAGCCCGGCGCGGTATCCCGGTGCTGATCATCGAGCAGGTGATGGCCGTGATCGGGACGCAGCGGCAGGCGTGGCCCGCCTTCGCGTTCGCGACGACGCTCCTCGGCGACGAGCGCCTGGACCACCCCGACCATGTCCACGTCGCCGCCCAGGTGCTGGGCCTCGTGGAAGGAGCGAGCATCCGCTGCCTCGCGCTGCGTGGAGCGCAGGTGAGCGAAGTAGATATTCGGCGCGAAGCGTTCGGCCATGGCCACCAGATCGATATCGGCGCTGACACCGTAGGAACCGGTGCAAAGCGTCAGCCCATTGGCCGGACTCGGCACCCGCTCGAGCAGCCATTGGGCGTCCTCGGGACCGGACACCACCCGAGGGAGGCCGAACAGCGGCCGGGGCGGGTCGTCGGGATGGATCGCCAGTCGCAAGCCAACTTCCTCGGCTACCGGCACAACGGCCGCCAGGAAGTCCCCCAGATGCTCGCGCAGCCGGCCGGCATCAATCTCGGCATACTCCGCCAGCACGCCGCGGAACTGCTCGAGCGTGTAGTGTTCCTCGGCACCGGGCAGCCCGGCGATGATGGTGTCCTTCAGGCTCGCCCGCCCGGCCTCGTCGAGAACGTCGAAATACGCCCACGCCTCGTCCTTCTCGGCATCGGAGTATTCGTCCTCGGCGCCAGGGCGCGCCAACAGGTAGAGATCGAAGGCGGCGAAGGCAACCTGGTCGAAGCGCAGCGCCAGTCCACCGTCCGGCAGGCGCCAGCTCAGGTCGGTGCGCGTCCAGTCGAGCACCGGCATGAAGTTGTAGCAGACGGTGTCGATACCACAGGCTGCCAGGTTGCGCAGCGTCTGCTGGTAGGCGGCGATATGGGCGTCACGCTGCGGCAGCCCTTTCTTGATGTCCTCGTGCACCGGCACACTCTCGACCACCGACCAGGAAAGGCCGGCGGCCTCGATCATCCGCTTGCGCTCGGCAATGGCCTCGGCCGGCCAGACCTCGCCGTTGGGAATCTCGTGCAGGGCAGTCACGATGCCCGTGGCTCCGGTCTGCCGGATCTCGTCCAAGGTGATGGGATCGGCTGGGCCGAACCAGCGCCAGGTATGTTCCATGGGGTTGTCCTCTTGATCAGGCCCGTCCGAGAGCGTCCAGTGCCCCGGCAAGCCCCAGTTGCGTCAGATCGATGTAGGCAGCGGTGACCGCGGCGACGAAGCGCGGCTCGGCCGCCAGCGCCGGCGGAAAAACGTCCTCCATGGTCATGAAGGCGGAAACGAGACCAGCGACATCCTCACCGTGGCGTGCGTGCAGTGTGCCCAGCCGGTCGGCCAGCGGATCGTCCACGACGTGGGGCCTTCCGGCCAGGTCGGTGCCACCGGCATAGCGGATCCAGGCGGCCACGCCTAGGGCCGTGCAGGCCACGTCTCGCCCGGCGGCAAGATTGATCTCGGCGCCGTTCAACCAGCGCTGCGGCAGTTTCTGGGAACCGTCCATGGCGATCTGCTGCAGACGGTGATGCAGGCTGTCATTGGCGAAGCGGGCCAGCAGCTGCTCGGCGTAGGCCTCGAGGTCCGTACCTTTGGGCATGGCGAGGGTCGGGGCGGCCTCGTCGAGCATGTACCGTCGCAGCAGCGCCGTCAGATCCTCGCGGTCCACGGCATCGGCCACCGTCTCGATGCCGCCCAGGGCGCCCAGGTAGGCGAGCAGCGAGTGGCTGCCGTTGAGCATACGCAGCTTCATGGTCTCGAAGGGCCCAACGTCGGCCACCATCTCTACGCCGTCCGCAGTCCAATCGGGGCGCCCCTGCGGGAAGTCGTCCTCCACCACCCACTGACTGAACGACTCACCGATCACGGCATTAGGATCCTCGATGCCGAGCTCAACCAAGCGCGCGAAATCGGCCTCGGTCATGGCCGGCACGATGCGGTCGACCATGCTGCACGGAAAGGCAACCTCATCCGCGATCCAGGCGGCCAACTCGGCATCGCGCCGCGCCGCCAGCGCCATCACGGCGGCCTGGGTGCGCTTGCCGTTGTCGGGCATGTTGTCACAGCTGAGCACCGTGAACGGTGCCTGCCCTGCCGCATGACACCGAGCCAGCGCTTCGACCAGCAGTCCCACTGCGGTACGCGGCGTCTCGGGATGGGCGATATCGGCGGCTACCAGCGGATCATCGGCCAGCAGCTCGCCGCTGGCCGGGCTCAGAAAATAGCCCTTCTCGGTCACTGTCAGGGTGACGATGCGAGTGTCGGGTGACGCCATGCGCTCGAGCAGTGACTGAACGTCGCGCCCCCAGCCACCGTCCTCACCCTTCCCGGAAAACAGGGTTTCCTCGATCACGCCGATCTCGCGCACAGTGACATGCTCGCTGTCGGCGTATTCGGCCACGTGATAGCGGTAACCGGCGTCACACAGGGCATCGACCAGCGCCACGCTGGCGCGCAGGTTGGCACTGCTCACGCCCCACGCTTTATCGCCGGTACGCTGTCGATAGCGCTCCAGGTAGACCGCCTGATGAGCTCGATGGAAGGCACCCAGCCCCAGATGGACCATGCCGATTCGACCGCCGCCGGCGCTGGCCGGCAGCCGTTTGACACTCTGCATCATGCTCTCCATGTCAGGGGGGACGGCCTCACTGGCCGAGGATCAGGTTGGGCAACCACATCGAGATGGCCGGCACATAGGCCACCAACAGCAGCACGACCAGGTTGCAGATCAGGAACGGAAGGATCGCCCGGGCCACGGTAAGCACCTGCAGGTTGCCGATACCCGAGACCACGAACAGACAGACACCCACCGGCGGGGTGGTGAGACCGATCATCAGATTGAGCACCGCCATCACCGCGAAGTGCACCGGGTCCATGCCCACCCCGGTCGCCACTCCCAGCAGTGCCGGGAAGAGAATGATCAAGGCGGCGATGGTCTCCATGAAGGCGCCGACGCACAGCATGATCAGGTTCAGGATCAGGATCACCACCAGCGGGTTCTCACTGATCGACAGGATGCCGGCCGCGACCATCTGAGGAATCTGCTCGCTGGTCAGGATCCAGCCGAACAGGTTGGCCAGCCCCACCAGCAGCAGCAGAGCGGAAGATGTCAGCACAGTGTCGGTCAGGATGGCCGGCAACTTGCGCCAGGAAAGCCCCTTGTAGACGTACATGCCGACGACCAACGCATAGAGGCTGGCGACGATGGAGGCCTCGGTAGGCGTGAAGAAGCCACCGATGATGCCGTAGAGGATGATCGCGGTCATCAGCAGCGCCCAGAAGGCGGTACGCCCCTCTTTCACCAGCTGAAGGAACGACACCCGCTGCTCCTTGGGATAGCCGCGGCGAATGGCCAGAAGATAAACGGTGACCATCATTGCCAGGCCCAGCAAGAGGCCGGGGATGGCACCGGCCAAGAACATCCTGCCCACCGATACGCCGGTCAGCGAGCCGGCGATGATCATCGGCACGCTGGGGGGAATGATCGGCCCAATCGTCGAGGAGGCGGCGGTGACGGCAGCCGAGAATGGCTTGTCATAGCCGGACTTGGCCATACCGGGAATCATCACCGAACCGATGCTCGCGGCATCCGCCACGGCGGTACCCGAGATGCCACCGAAGATCATCGAGCCGCCCACGTTGGCCAGGCCCAGGCCGCCACGGATGTGCCCGACGAGAGCATTGGAGAAACGCACGATGTGTTCGGTGATGTTACCGACGTTCATCAGGTTCCCAGCCAGCACGAAGCCGGGAATGCATAGCAGCACGAAGGTGTCGATACCCGAGTAGAGGCGCTGCGGCACGATGGTCAGCGGAATTCCCTCCAGCAGCAGATAGCTCAGCGAGGCAATGCCCAGCGAGAAGGCGATCGGTATTCCGATCAACAGCAGCACCAGGAAGACGACAAACAGTGCGATCACTTCCATCACGGGGTCTCCGGATCGGCTTGAGAGGCCGGACGCCAAGCGCCCCAAAGGCCCTCGATGACTCCAACTGCGCTGTACAACAGGACCAAGCCAAACAGCACCACGGTGGAGAAGAAGATATATAGCATGGGGACCTGGAGTGTCGGCGAGGTCTGCCAGGCGCCATTCTCGGCATATAACCAGGCGTAAGGCAGTACGATCAGCGCAAAGGCTCCCACCATCAGGCATACCAGCACCTGATAGATCGCCCGGCCTCGCACGCCCATCCAGTGATGGAACAGCTCCACGTTGACATTACGGCGCCGGCGTATCACTACGCCCGAGGAAAGCGCGACCATGTAGATGAAGAGATAGCGCGACAGCTCTTCGGTCCAGGCCGGCGAGGAAGGCAGCGCCAAGCGCCCGACGACCTGCAGCAGTACGGTGGCAGCGATGCCCACCAAGGCCAGCGTCGCAAGGAAGGTAAACAGGGTATCGAGCCTGCCGATCATGCGACCGGCCAGCCCCGGCAGACGTGGCACCGCCGGGAGGGTGTCGAACTCCTCGACGGCCCGCTGCTCAGAAGCATCCATGGGTACACCTCACGGGGGTGATTGACCACCCCGATGGCAGCAGAAAGAAGCGGCGGGCACCGCGAGCACCCGCCACGATCGTTAGAGGTCCTGAATGGCGTCGTAGAGTGCACGCTGCTCGTCGGTCAGCGCCTCAAGCACCGCCGGACGCGCCTTGTCGGCGAAGGCTTCGGTGTCGACATCGACAAACTCCATGCCGCGCTCCTCCAGACTCTGGCGCAGACGTTCCTGGTCCGATGCAAAGAGCTCGGCTTCGTAGGACTGCATCTCCTGAGCGGCATCGCGAACAATCTCCTGAAGGTCTTCAGGCATGGCCTCGAGCTGATTCTTGCCGATCACCACGTAGATCCAGCTGCGCACATGACCAGTGAGGTTCACGTGGTCCTGCACCTCGTAGAAACTGGCACTCTCGATTAAGCTGAGCGGATTCTCCTGGGCTTGGATAGTGCTCTGTTGGAGTGAGGTAAAGACTTCACTGAAAGCCATCGGCGTGGGGCGTGCTCCCAAGGCTTCCCAGGTATCGACGAACAATGGCACGTTGGGCACTCGCAGACGGATACCGTCCAGATCCTCAGGAGAGGTGACCGGTCGGTTGCTGGTAAGCTCGCGGGGACCGCGCTCGAACCAGGCCAGAGGCACCAGATTGGCACGTTCTGTGATTTGCGCTTCAATCTGATCGCCGACGTCTCCCTCCACGGCCTGCTCAAGATGCTCGGAATCGCGGAAGGCATAGGGGACCGCCATCATCGCCGCCTTGGGCGCCCAGTTCTGCAGGCTCTCGCCGGTGATGGTCATGTCGGCCGTCCCTAGCTGGATGCTGTTGATCACATCCATCTCGGCGCCGAGCTGCTCGTTGGGATAGACCTGCACCTCGACCTGCCCGTCGGAGTTCTCTTCGACCAGCTCCTTGAACTTCAGGGCGGCCTGGTTCCAGATGTGCTGCTCGTTGGCCAGATGGCCGAACTTCAGGGTGTAGTCGGCGGCGAGGCTGGCCTGGCTGCCGAGCAGGGCGGCACCGAGGACGGCGCTGGTGACGAGTCGCTTGAACATGGCGTGTTCTCCTGGCACTTGCTGTTGTGTGTTGTTGGCTGGATAGCGCGAGTGAAGCCCTCAGGCACCGATCTCGATCAGTACCTTGCGGGCGCTTTCGGGATGATGATCGATCATCTCGATGGCCCCGGGCATGTCGTCGAAGGGCAGGCGATGGCTCACCAATGCCAGCGGGTCGAGTCGCCCGGATGCCATCAGCTCGATCACTTCCGGAAACTTGCGATTGTTGAGCCGCGAGCCGACCAGGGTCAGCTCTTTCTTGATCACTTCCAGCTGCACCAGGTCGCTGGGCGTCGGATTGAACCCGAGCAGTCCGATGCGGCCAGCCGGCGAGGCCATGCGCAGCATCTGTGGCAACAGGGCGGGTACGCAGGCCGCATCGGCGATCAGCGGTATGCCTTCACCGCCGGTCAGCGTCTCGACCTCGGCCTCGACGTCCTGCTCGGCGCCGTTGAGGACACGGGTCGCGCCCAGCTCGAGCGCCGTCTCCAACCGGGCATCGATGACGTCGCTGACGGTGATGTCTTCGATGCCCTGTGCACGAGCCACCTGCAGAATCGTCAGACCGATCACGCCGGCGCCCAGAATCAGGAGGCGATCACCAGCATGAGGCTGCATCCGACTCAGCACGTTGGCGGCGATGGTGTAGGGCTCGACCAGAGCCGCGGCATCCAGCCCGAGTCCCTCGGGCAGGCGGTGTACATTGCCGGCCGGCACGTTGACGCTTTCCTCGAAGCCGCCGTTGCGGTGCACGCCGATCACTTCCAGTGCGGTACACACGTTGGGACGGCCGATGCGGCAGGGGTAGCACTCGCCGCAGCTGATCACCGGATCGATGCACACCCGATCACCGACGGAAACGTCCGCAACACCGTCCCCCACCGCCTCGACCAGCCCGGCAAATTCATGGCCAGTGATCCGCGGAAAGCGCACGAAGGCATTATCGCCATGGATGATGTGCATATCGGAGCCGCAGATCCCGGCGAAGGCCACCTTCACCTTAACTTCACCCTGAGCAACAGCTGGTGACTCGGCCTCGACGATTCGGTAATCCTGAGGTGCATTTACCTGAAAAGCTTTCATTGATTTACCTCTTTACCAGTGCCACAGGGTGCCATCTTCGAGCCGATTGACCGGCAGGCTGGCACGACGATAGGGATATCTTGCCGCCGCTGTTTCGTCGATATCGACGCCGTGTCCCGGCGACTCGCCGACCAGGAAATGGCCATCTTCGAAACGATAGTCATGAGGGAAGACCTCGTTGGTGACGTCTTCGTGTGGCATATATTCCTGAATGCCAAAGTTAGGCACCCAGGTGTCGAAGTGGATCGCCGCGCCCAGACACACCGGAGACAGATCGGTCGGACCGTGGAAGCCGGTACGCACGTGATAGAGTCCGGCGAGGTCGGCCAGCCGCCGCATGTGGGTGATACCGCCGGCATGAGTCAACGTGGCGCGGATGTAGTCGATCCACTGATTCTCGATCAGCGCCTTAGCATCAAAGAGACTATTGAAGACCTCGCCCACTGCCAGAGGCGTGGTAGTGTGCTGGCGAATCAGGCCGAAGCTCTCCTGGTTCTCTGCCGGCACGCAGTCTTCCAGCCAGAACAGGTTATAGGGCTCGACTTCCTTGCCCAGCCTCGCCGCCTCGATGGGCGTCAAGCGATGATGAACATCGTGCAGCACATACAGATCATCACCGAAGCGTTCCCGGACTGCGGCGAACAGCTTGGGGGCGTGGTTGAGGTACTTGGCGGTATTCCAGACATGCTCGGCCGGCAACTCGGCATCGGCGGGCTCGTAGCGCTCGCCAGGGCGCTTGGCCACGCCGTAGATGCTGGCAATTCCCGGTACGCCAGCCTGCACCCGTACCGCGCGGTAGCCCTGCTCGACGTGGCGCGCGACTTCATCGAGGCAGGCCTCGATGTCCTTGCCCGTGGCATGGCCATAGACCATCACCCGTTCACGGCTCTTGCCGCCCAGCAGCTGGTACAGCGGCATGCCGGCGACCTTGGCCTTGATGTCCCACAGCGCCATGTCGACAGCGGCGATGGCCGTCATCGTCACAGGCCCCCGACGCCAATAGGCACCGCGGTATAGGTAGTGCCAGATGTCCTCGATACGCTGCGGGTCACGACCTATCAAGGCCGGAATCACGTGCTCCTCGAGGTAAGCAACCACCGCCTGCTCACGGCCGTTGAGTGTGGCATCACCGATACCGTATACCCCCTCGTCGGTGACGATCTTGAGGGTGACGAAGTTGCGGCCCGGCGCGGTGACAATGGTATAGGCCCTTTCGATCTTCATGCCCGATTCTCCTCGGCAACCGTTGGTATCTGGGCAGACTGGAACATGTCAGGGAAACGGCCCACGAGATCTGGCAGCGACTGCAGAATCTCGCACTGGTGAACGCGCATTGCCTCGGCGGCTGCCTCGGCATCGCGCTTCTCGATCGCCGCGACGATATCCGCGTGCTGTGCAATCAACTTGTCGAGCGGCGTACTCTCGGGAACGCTGAGATAGCGAACACGATCGAGTTGTGCCTTGACCTCTTCGGTCACTTTCCAGGCAGTGTTATGCCCTATCCCCAGAGACAGGGTCCGGTGGAAATCCTCATCGAGTAGAAAGAAGCGATCGTAGTCGGCCGGATCAATACAGCGACGCTGGCGATCGATCAATTCGTGAAGATCCGAAAGAGTACGAACACTCAGCCCCTTACTAGCCGCTTCACGTGCCACGGCGACCTCAACCACCTCGCGTACGAAACGGGCCTCTAACACCGCCTGCTGCGAAATCTTGACCACAAAGGTGCCGCGCTGTGGTCGCACTTCGACCAGCCCAGCCTCGGACAGCCGAATAAAGGCCTCGCGAACCGGTTGACGACTCACCGAAAAGGTGTCGGCCAGTTCCTTCTCTGACAGCGCCTGCCCTGGAGCCAGCACCATCCGGATGATCGACTGGCGCAGCACCTGATAGAGCCGATGCCGTACCGGATCTTCTTCACGCGTCTCACGCCAAAGCGCCTGCAGTGTCACTTTCATTAACTCATCCTGTTGTATCGGCGTGACCGAAGCACTGCGTGCCTGTTATGACTAGTATGGTAGTATGGCAAAGAAACGAAAAGCGCCTTCGGCTTAGACTTTGGTACCACACAAGAAGCAAAGGATACCCATCATGAAACGCGCGAGTTATTCAGGAAAAGACTACCGAAAGGCGCTCAACATCCATGATCTAGCGCACATTGCTCGCCGCAGACTTCCCCATTTCGTCTATGAATATCTCGAAGGCGGTGCCGACGATGAACGCACGCTTCACCGCAACCGCAAGGCATTCGACGATGTCTTGTTCGAGCCACGCACTCTGACGCGCGTCGGTCCGAGGAATCTCTCGACCACACTGCTGGGAAAACGCCAAGCATTGCCCCTAGTGATCGGACCGACCGGCTACAACGGCATGCTGACGAAGAACGGCGACCTGAAGCTGGCCGAGGCGGCATCCGCTGCGAACATCCCCTTCGTGCTCAGCAACGTGGCTACCACATCGCTGGAAGATATCGCCGACGTCGAGGGGCTCAGGGCCTGGATGCAGATCTACTTCTATCGCGACCGCGACTACGTCAGGAAACTGGTAGAGCGCTGCCGAGCGGCGCGATACGAGACCCTGGTAGTCACCACCGACAGCGCCATCTACGGCAACCGGGAGTGGGATCTGCGCAACTTCCGCAAGCCCATGCGGCCGACCCTGCGCAACCTCACCCACCTGCTGGTGCGCCCGCGCTGGATCGCCGATGTACTGATTCCCGACGGCATGCCGACCTTCAAGAACCTGGGCGACTTGCTGCCGCCCGGCAAGCAGAGCGTGCAGGGCGCCTCGGCGGTGATCGGGCAGCAGTTGGATCCGACCCTGAACTGGGACGACATCGCCTGGCTGCGCGACCGCTGGCCGGGCAAGCTGATCATCAAAGGCGTCCTGGCTCCTAAAGAGGCCAAACAGGCTGCTGAACTGGGTGTCGACGGCGTGGTGCTCTCCAATCACGGGGGGCGCCAGCTGGATAACGCCTGCTCGCCACTCGATGTGCTACCCGAAGCCAGAGAAGCCGTCGGAGACCGTTGTCAGCTGTTCATCGACAGCGGCTTCCGGCGCGGCACCGATATCGTCAAAGCACTCGCGATGGGAGCCGATGCAGTCTGGCTGGGGCGCACGACCCTGTATGGCCTGGCCGCAGGTGGTCAGGCTGGCGTCGAACACGCTCTAAAACTACTGCGAGGAGAAATGGACAGAGCCATGGGCCTGCTGGGATTCGACCACGTCTCCGAACTGAGCCCGGACATTCTCAGACTCAGCCATCGGCAGGCATGATCGACCGCCGCCGCCGGGCCTCGTATCATCTGAGGCCCGCTTGCATTGCCGAGGAGGCCCCATGGCATCCCTTCAGGACCAGCTGCGTGGCCTGGTCTACTCCACCGAACACGGCGACACCTGCCCCGAGTGCCGCCAGCCCGTCGACGACTGCCGCTGCGACGAACTCGCCGAGGACGCGCGCCTCGCCGGCCTGGATGGCATCGTGCGCCTGCGGCGCGAAACCAAGGGCCGCAAGGGCAAGGGCGTGACCCTGATCGAGGGCGTGCCGCTCAAGGCCGACGAGCTCAAGACCCTGGCCAAGGAGCTCAAGAAGCGCTGCGGCACCGGCGGCGCATTGAAGGACGGCGTGATCGAGATCCAGGGCGACCAGCGCGACGTGCTCAAGGGCGAGCTGGAAAAGAGAGGCTTCAAGGTCAAGCTGGCCGGCGGCTAGCGTCGTCCAGCCGCTCGATCAGCGCGCTCAGCCCGGCTTCGGCGCCGGCCGCCACCTTGAGCGTGTAGAGGTCGTCGGCGCGAGTCCGCCCGAGGTTGAGGCAGGCCAGCGGCTTGCCGGCCCGAGCGGCCTCTCGGGCGAAGCGAAAGCCCGAATAGACCATCAGCGACGAGCCCACCACCAGCAGCCCGTCGGCGTCGTCCAGCAGCGCGAAGGCCTCGTCGACCCGGGCGCGCGGCACGCTATCGCCGAAGAACACCACGTCCGGCTTCCAGATGCCGTCACCGCAGCGCGTGCAGTCCGGCACCCGGAAATCCGTGAAATCCGCCTCCAGATCGGCGTCGCCGTCCGGGCCGGCCCTGGCGCCGGTGTCTAGCCAGTCGGGATTGCGGCTGGCCAGCTCGGCGTGCAGGTCATGGCGCATGCGCGTCGCCCCGCAGCCCATGCAGCGCACCAGGTTGGCGCGACCGTGCAGCTCGATCACCCGCCGCGATCCGGCGCGGCGATGCAGGCCGTCGACGTTCTGGGTGATGATGCCGGCCACCCGCCCCTCGGCCTCGAGCCGGGCCAGGGCGCGATGGGCCTCGTTGGGGCGCGCCTCCTGCAGGGTGCGAAAGCCGATCAGCGCCCGCGCCCAGTAGCGCTGGCGCGCCGCCCGGCTGCCCATGAACACGCCGTGCTGCATCGGCGGCGAGCGCTTCCAGTCGCCGCTGTCGTCACGGTAGTCGGGGATGCCGCTGGCGGTGCTGATCCCGGCGCCGGTCAGCACCGCCAGGCGCGGCGTGTTCGCCACGAAGGCCGCCAGGGCATCGAGATCGGCCCCCGACGGCGCCGGATGATCGCTCATGTCACTCCTCGCTTCTCGGCGTATCGCGCCGAGCATGGCCCCCGGGCGTCACGCTGTCTACAATGGCCAGGATCTCCCACGGGCAAGGAATCCCGATGGCCTGGCTGGAATACCTGATTCCCCTCATCTTCCTGTTTCCCCTGGCGGCGACCGCGGTGATCGTGGTCGGGCTGCGCAACCTGCATGACGCCCGGGTCAGCTCGCCGTTCGACGCCCATCCGCTGCGCGAACCGGGCCAGTCGCTGCGCGACCGCCTCGACCGCGCCTTCGCCGGGCTGTTCCTCAACGGCGCGCTGGGGCCGATCGTGATCATGGCGCCGCTGGTCTACGGCATGGGCCGCATGCTGCTGGCGAGCGAGCAGAACTGGCTCGAGTGGACCCTCTATGGCGCCCTCTCCACGCTGCTGGTGCTGGTGTTCTGCTTCCGGCTGATCCGCGACTTCCAGCGCATCCGCCGCCTCAAGCTGGGGCTGGCCTGCGAGCTGGCGGTGGGCCAGGAGCTCGAGCGGCTGATCCGCCCCGAGTCGCATCCCTACTTCGTGTTCCACGACGTGCCCGGCGAGGGCGATACCCTCGATCACGTGGCGGTCACGCCTCACGGCGTGTTCGCCATCGAGACCTGGGCGCGCAGCCCGGCGGTGAAGCCCTCCGGCGAGGAGGACAACCGCGTCACGGTCGAGCGCGCCCGCCTGCGCTTCCCGGGCTGGATCGAGCGGCGCCCGCTGCGCGACACCCGCCGCGCGGCACGCTGGCTGTCCGACTGGCTGGAGGGCGAACTGGGCCATCCGGTGCCGGTGCAGGGCGTGCTGGCCCTGCCCGGCTGGCGGATCGAGCATCCCGAGGCCGCCGACGACCTGCTGGTGGTCAGCGGTGACGCCCTGGCCGACCGACTGCCCGAGCGGCGCCTGGACGCACTCGACGAGGCCGCCCACGAGGCGGTGATCGCCGCCATCCATCGCCGCGCCCCGCACTGATCGCCGGCCGAGGCTTCCGGGCTATCCGTCGACGTCGGCGATGCTGACCCGCGTCGCACAGCGCCCGCGGCCGAGCCGCACCAGGCTGTCGGCGGCCGGAAAGCGCTCGAGCGCCTCGGCGTCGATGCCGATCCTCACCTCGGTCAGCAGCCGGTTGCCGCGTCCGCGGCACTCCAGCCGCAGCGCCCGCCCCGTGCCCTCGCCGAAGGCCGCCTCGAAGGCGTCGATCAGGGCGTTGCGCCCCACCACGCCGCCGCGATGCAGCGCCACGAAGTCGCCGAAGGCGCTGTCGTTGACCGCCTCGAGCAGCTCGAGGGAAGTGGAAAACAGCGCCTCGGCGGGCAGCGCCAGACAGGCCGCGTGCTTGGCGTACTGGTAGCGATCCAGGCAGCTCGCGCGCCCCGGCATGGCGCGGTCCAGCCGGCTCGCCAGGGGCTCGGGCAGCGCCAGCGGCGCGTGGGCGCGGCAGAAGCCGCCTTCCGGCCGCGGCGTTTCCAGGAAGCAGCCCTGCCGCCACCAGTCGCGGCGCGTCACGCCGCGCTCGCGGAGATCATCGGGCAGCGAGGCCCACAGCCCGTGCAGCACGAAGCCGTCCTCGGCCCCGCGTCGCAGCCGGGCCTCCCGGCACTCCCGCGGCGGCCGCGAACGGCTGGCGCAGAAGCCGGGGTGCCAGGTCAGCGCCAGGGTGTAATGTTCGACCCCTTCCCGCGCCAGTGGCGATGACGCCAAGGCCGGCAGGGCCGAGGCCACGGCCAGCCAGCCGCCCACCAGCCCCAGCAGCAGCGCCCTCTTCGGGCGCCAATACGATCTCGATCGCTTCACCGTCGCGCGCTCCTCATCGTCATGCCTCCCTCGGGGACGCCCGGGGGCCAATAACGCTTGCCAGAACCATGAAGGCGGATAATAATTCGCCGCCTTCGCAGGAGATACCCTTTTCACCACCATGAAAATCATCACGTTCGATGTTTTTCGCACCCTGGGCATTCCCGGCGTGCGCTATATCAAGCCGGAACGCATGTACGACCACCTGGAGGAGATCCGCCAGGCGGACTGGCTGCTGTTTCCCGAGTACTGGCAGGTCAATGCCCTGGTCTACGGCCTCGGCGCGCGCATCTTCCCGAGTCTCGCCAGCTATCACCTGGGCCACGACAAGGTCCAGCAGACCCGGGCCTTCCTGGCGCTGTGCCCGGAGCACGTGCCGCCCACCGAGATCCGCGGCACCTCCCGCGCCGTCCTGGACCGGGTCGAGGCGCGCTTCGGCTACCCCTTCATCGCCAAGCGCATCAAGAGCGCCATGGGCGAGGGCGTGCGGCTGATCGCCTCCCGCCGGGATCTCGACGACCACGTCGCCGAGGAGCCGGTGCTGTATGCCCAGGCGCGGCTGCCGATCGACCGCGATCTGCGCATCGTGCTGGTCGGCGGCGAGGTGATCGACGCCTACTGGCGGGTCACCCCGCTCGAGGGCTACCGCGCCAACGTCAGCCAGGGCGGGCGCATCGACCACGCGGCGATTCCCGAGGCGGCCATCGACCTGGCCCGCCGCCTGGCCCGCGAGCTCGACATCGACCACGCCGGCTTCGACATCGCCATGGTCGACGGCCAACCCTACGTCTTCGAGTTCAACCGCCTGTTCGGCAACCAGGGCATCGCCGACAGCAGCCGGCGCATCGGCGCCGCCATCCGCCGGGTCATCGGCCTCGACGACGATGATCGCGACCCGGACGGCGAGCCGCCGCTGCAGCTGACGGCCTAGTCGGCCACGACCAGGCGCCGCTCAGTCGCCCCTCAGCCGCCCGCCCATCTCCTGGGCCAGATCCACCGCGTAGTGGTCGGTCATGCCGCCGATGAAGTCGAGCATGCGCCGGTAGCTGTCGTAGAGCGACCAGGAAGGCCGCGGGGTGTTCTCGCCGATCAGCGCCAGCACCCGCTGGTGCTTGAAGGTCGAGGAACCGGTGTGATGCAGCTCGTGGGCGGCGCCGATAAAGGCCTCCAAAAGAATCCCCAGGGTCGTATACGCGCCGATCTCCAGCTTGGCCTTGCGCTCGTTGCGGAAGATGCGCTCCCGCGCCAGCTGCTTGGCCGTCTTCACGCCCCAGTCCAGGTCCGGGTGACACAGCTCGAGCAGATCGTGGCGCAGCCGGCCGCCGAGCAGCTCGGCCTCGTGCTGGACGAACGCCCCGGCCACCTCGGTCACCGCGCGCTCCATGGCCGCCCCGCGCAGCGCGGCGATCCGCCGCCGCTGGGACACGCCCTCCTCGCGCATGGTCGCGAAGTCGCCGGGCTCACCGCCGGCGATCTGGGTCAGGATGCCGGCCACCTCGTCGAAGCCGAGGATGCCCATCTCCAGGCCATCCTCCAGGTCGAGCAGCGCGTAGCAGATGTCATCGGCGGCCTCGACCAGCCAGGCCAGCGGATGCCGGCTCCAGCGGTTCTCGCCCTGGGGCAGGAGCCCCAGCCGATCGGCCACCTCGGTCAGCAGATGCGCCTCGCTCTGGTAGCAGCCGAACTTGCCGGCACTGCCGCCGTGTTCGACGGTCCAGGGGTACTTGAGCAGGGTGCCCAGCGTCGCCGCGGTCAGGCGCATGCCGCCGCGGAACTGGTTGTATTCGATCTGGGTGACGATGCGGAAGCCCTGGGCATTGCCTTCGTAGGTCAGCAGGTCGGCGCGTTCGGCGTCGGACAGCCCCTCCAGCAGGCCGCTGCCGTCGCTCTCGGCGCGCTTGAACCAGTCGCGGATGGCGTACTCGCCGGCGTGACCGAAGGGCGGGTTGCCGATGTCGTGGCCCAGGCAGGCGGCCTGGACGATCACCCCGAGATCGGCCGGCGTGATGTCCTCGGGCAGCCGGTGGCGCAGCCCCTCGCCGACGCTCATGCCCAGCGAGCGGCCGACGCAGCCGACCTCCAGCGAGTGGGTCAGGCGGGTGTGGATATGATCGTTGTCGGTCAGCGGGTGCACCTGGGTCTTGCGCCCCAGGCGGCGGAAGGAGCCGGCGAAGACGATGCGGTCGTGGTCCTTGTGGAAGGGGCTGCGGCCGATCTCGTCGCGGGGCGTGCCGCGCCGGTCGTGGAGCCGGGCGGGGTCGAGCAGCCGCTCCCAGGTCATCTGCGTCATGGGCGTTCCTCCTTGAGGGTTCCATTCTGGCACCGCCGCGCGCCGCTTTGCCATCGCGGGGCGATGCGGGAGGCCTGGCACCGCGCCCTACCGCTTCCGTCGTATTTCGTTGGCTAACAAAACACCATAGAATCCCCCGCCTGAACCGCGTCAGACAGAAAAAAGACCACCCACGCCGCCTCTCATTCAGCAGTAAACGCCAGCATATGGCGTCGTGGACTCCCGCCGGGCGCGGTCGGCAATGCACAAGCAATAAGGCAGACGCTTCATGACCTCCACCTCCGACGCCACGACCTCCCGACGGGATCGCGGCTTCTTCGGCCATCCGCGCCCGCTGGGGCCGCTGTTCTTCACCGAGATGTGGGAGCGCTTCTCCTACTACGGCATCCGCCCGCTGCTGGTGCTGTTCATGGCCGCCAGCCTGCTCGACGGCGGTCTGGGCTTCGACGAGAAGACCGCCTCGGCCATCGTCGGCCTCTACGCCGGTGCCATCTATCTGGCCGCCCTGCCCGGCGGCTGGCTGGCCGACAACTGGCTCGGCCAGCGCCGGGCGGTGTGGTACGGCTCGGTGCTGATCGCCCTGGGCCACCTGGCCATCGCGCTGTCGGCGCTGCTCGGGGCGCCGGCCTTCTTCGTCGGCCTGATCCTGATCGTGCTCGGCTCGGGGCTGTTCAAGACCTGCATCTCGGTGATGGTCGGCGGCCTCTATGACGACGGCGACGTGCGCCGCGACGGCGGCTTCGCCATCTTCTACATGGGCATCAACCTGGGGGCGCTGCTGGCGCCGCTGATCAGCGGCGTGATGCTGGAACACGGGGGCTGGCACTGGGGCTTCGGCATCGGCGGGCTCGGCATGCTGGCGGCGCTGCTGATCTTCCGCCTGTGGGCGGTGCCGTCCATGCGGCGCGCCGACCGCGAGCGCGGCCGCGAGGCGAGCTGGGACGCCCCGGCCCAAAGCCGCCGCCACGTCGGCAGCTGGGTCGCCGGCTTCATGGCGCTGATCGCCGGGCTGGTGGCCCTGAGCGCCACCGGCGTCATCCACATCGACGCCCGCGCCCTGGCCGAGGCCATGACCTCGGTGCTGATCGTGGTGGCGATCGGCTTCTATGCCTACCTGATGCTGTTCAACGGCCTGAACGGCGACGAACGCGCCCGGGTCACGGTGTGCTTCGTGCTGATCGTGGCCGCGGCCTTCTTCTGGGCCGCCTTCGAGCAGCAGCCCACCTCCTACAACCTGTTCGCCCAGAACTACACCGACCGCGGGCTGTTCGGCTGGGAGATTCCCACCGTCTGGTTCCAGTCGCTGAACCCCATCTTCATCGTGCTGCTCGGCCCGCTGTTCGGCTGGCTGTGGCCGGCGCTGGGGCGCCGCCGCCTGGAGCCCGGCAGCCCGATGAAGTTCGTGCTCGGCCTGCTGCTGGCCGCCGCCGGCTTCGGCCTGATGGTGCTGGCCGCCCAGCGGGTACTGAGCGGCCCCGGGCTGGTCTCGCCGCTGTGGATCATCGCCAGCATGCTGATGCTGACGCTGGGCGAGCTGTGCCTGAGCCCGGTGGGCCTCTCCACCATGTCCGGCCTGTCGCCGCGGCGCACCCAGGGCCAGCTGATGGGGCTGTGGTTCACCGGCTCGGCGCTCGGCAACCTGGTGGCCGGCCTGATCGGCGGCCACGTCAATCCCGAGGAGGTCCAGCAGCTGCCCGAGCTGTTCGGCCGCTCGGCCATCGCCCTGGTGATCTTCGCCGCGGTGCTGCTGTTGCTCGTGCCGGTGTTCAAGCGCATGCTCGGACACCACCGCCTCATCGACCCGACCGCCGCCCATCGCGCGGACGCCACCGACCCGCAAGGAGCCTGAGCATGACCTCTTCCAGTGCCGCCACCGCACGCCAACGTCTCGACGCCCTGCGCGAGGTCATGCGCGAGCACGCCATCGATGCCTGGTGGCTGCCCTCCTCCGACCCGCACAACTCCGAATACCTGCCCGAGCACTGGGCCGGCCGCGCCTGGCTGTCCGGCTTCGACGGCTCGGTGGGCACCCTGGTGGTGACCCAGCACGCCGCCGGCGTGTGGGTCGACAGCCGCTACTGGGTGCAGGCCGAGGAGCAGCTGGCCGGCAGCGGCATCGCGCTGATGAAGCTCACCCCCGGCCAGGCCGACGCGCCGATGCGCTGGCTGGCCGAGCGGCTCGACGAGGGCGCCACCCTCGGCTTCGACGCCGACGTGATGTCGCTGGCCAGCGTGCGCCGGCTCGAGGATCATCTGACCCCGGCGGGCGTTCGCCTGCGCGGCGACATCGACCTGCTCGACGCCATCTGGCCCGAGCGTCCGGCGCTGCCCGAGGCGCCGCTCTACGCCCATCCGGCGGCCTATCTCGACGAGACCCGCGGCCAGCGCCTGGCCCGGGTACGCGAGGCCATGGCCGAGCACGACGCCGACTGGCATCCCGTCTCGACCCTGGACGACATCGCCTGGCTGACCCAGCTGCGCGGCGCCGACGTCGAGTTCAACCCGGTGTTCCTCGCCCACCTGCTGGTGGGCCGCGACAGCGCCACGCTGTTCGTCGCCCCGGGCAAGCTCGACGACGAGCTCACGGCGGCGCTGGCCGAGGACGGCATCGCGGTGGCCAACTACGCCGACTGGCCACGCCGGCTCGGCGAACTGCCGGCCGACGCCCGGGTGCTGATCGACCCGGCCAAGCTGACCCTAGGCACCCGCGAGGCGCTGCCGGAAGGCGTGGCGCTGGCCGAGGCCTACCAGCCCAGCACCCTGGCCAAGGGCCGCAAGAGCGACGCCGACCTGGCCCACGTGCGCGAGGCCATGGAGGAAGACGGCGCGGCCCTGTGCGAGTTCTTCGCCTGGCTCGAGGCCGCGCTCGAGCGCGGCGAGACGGTCACCGAGCTGACCGTGGACGAGAAGCTCACCGCCGCCCGCGCCCGCCGCCCCGGCTTCGTCAGCCGCAGCTTCGGCACCATCGCCGCCTACAACGCCAACGGTGCGCTGCCGCACTACCACGCCACGCCGGAGGCCCACGCCACCATCGAAGGCGACGGCCTGCTGCTGATCGACTCCGGCGGGCAGTACCACGGCGGCACCACCGACATCACCCGGGTGGTGCCGGTGGGCAACATCACCGATGCCCACCGCGAGGACTACACCCGGGTGCTCAAGGGCACCATCGCCCTGTCCCGGGCGCACTTCCCGCGCGGCATCCCCTCGCCGCACCTGGACGCCATCGCCCGCGCCCCGCTGTGGGCCAGCGGCCGCGACTACGGCCACGGCACCGGCCACGGCGTGGGCTACTTCCTCAACGTCCACGAGGGCCCGCAGGTGATCGCCTGGTACGCTCCGGCCGCACCGCACACCGCCATGCAGCCCGGGATGATCACCTCCATCGAGCCCGGCGTGTACCGCCCGGGCCAATGGGGCATCCGCATCGAGAACCTGGCCGCCAACCGCCCCGCCGAGGCGAGCGAGTTCGGCGATTTCCTGCGCTTCGAGACGCTGACCCTGTGCCCCATCGACGCCCGGCCGATCGACGTCGGCCTGCTCGACCCCGCCGAGGCCGATTGGCTCGACGCCTATCACGCCGAGGTCCGCAGCCGGCTCGCGCCGAAGCTCGAGGGCGAGGCCCTGGCCTGGCTCGAGCAACGCACCCAACCGCTCGAGCGCGGCTGAGCGGAAGCGGCTTTCCCGAAGCCGAAACAGGAGAAGGGCGCCCCGCGGGGCGCCCTTCTTCGTGATTCCTCACTCTTTACCTCTGACTCCTCGCACCTAATCCTCCGCCATCTCCGGCAGCAGCGTCATGAGCTTGTCGGCGCTCGAGAGAGCGCGTATTGCGCCCCCAGCCCAAGGGCTCGGCGGCTCAGTCCTCCACACCATCTCCGGCAGCAGCGTCTTGAGCTTGCCGGCGCTCGAGAGAGCGCGTATTGCGCCCCCAGCCCAGCGGCTCGGCGGCTCAGTCCTCCGCCATCTCCGGCAGCAGCGTCTTGAGCTTGCCGGCCCTTGAGAGAGCGCGTATTGCGCCCCCAGCCCAGCGGCTCGGCGGCTCAGTCCTCCGCCATCTCCGGCAGCAGCGTCTTGAGCTTGCCGGCGCTCGAGAGAGCGCGTATTGCGCCCCCAGCCCAGCGGCTCGGCGGCTCAGTCCTCCGCCATCTCCGGCAGCAGCGTCTTGAGCTTGCGGGTCAGGGTGTTGCGCCCCCAGCCCAAGAGCTCGGCGGCCTCGCCCTTGCGCCCCCCGGTGTGCTTGAGCGCGGTCTCGATCAGGATCTTCTCGAAGTCCGGCACGGCTTCTTCCAGCAGGTGGGTGTGGCCGGCGGCGAGCGCCCGGTCGGCCCAGTCGCGGAAGGCCAGGCGCCAGTCGCCGGCGGCGCCGCCCTCGTCGGCCTCGCGCAGCTCCGGCGGCAGGTCCTCGACCAGCACCTCACGGCCCGAGGCCATCACCGTCAGCCAGCGGCAGGTGTTCTCCAGCTGGCGGACGTTGCCCGGCCAGGCCAGCCGCGTCAGGTGGGCCTCGGCCTCCGGCGTCAGCACCTTGACGTCGGTGGCGAGCTCCTTGGCGGCCTCGGCCAGGAAGTGGCGCGCCAGGCGCGGGATGTCCTCGCGGCGGTCGGCGAGCTTGGGCAGGTGGACGCGGATCACGTTGAGGCGGTGGAACAGGTCCTCGCGGAAGCGGCCGTCCTCGACCAGGCCCTCCAGGTTCTGGTGGGTGGCGGCGATGATGCGCACGTCGACCTTCACCGAGGTGTGGCCGCCGACGCGGTAGAACTCGCCGTCGGCCAGCACCCGCAGCAGGCGGGTCTGGGTCTCGGCCGGCATGTCGCCGATCTCGTCGAGGAACAGGGTGCCGCCGTCGGCCTGCTCGAAGCGGCCCTGGCGCTGGGCCGTGGCGCCGGTGAAGGCGCCCTTCTCGTGGCCGAAGAGCTCGGATTCGATCAGGTCGCGGGGAATCGCCGCCATGTTCAGGGCAATGAACGGCTTGCCGCCGCGCGGGCTGTGCTGATGCAGCGCCTGGGCGACGCGCTCCTTGCCGGTGCCGGACTCGCCGTTGATCAGCACCGTGATGTGCGACTGCGACAGCCGGCCGATGGCGCGGAACACCTCCTGCATGGCCGGCGCCTCGCCGATGATCTCGGTGTCCAGCCCCTCGGGCGCACTGACCGGGCGCTGGCGCTCGCGGGCGTGGGCCACGGCGCGGCGCACCAGCGCCAGGGCCTCGTCGACGTCGAACGGCTTGGGCAGGTACTCGAAGGCGCCGCCCTGGTAGGAGGCCACCGCGCTGTCGAGGTCGGAGTGGGCGGTCATCACGATCACCGGCAGCTCCGGATGCGCCTCGCGTACCTTCGCCATCAGGTCCAGGCCGTCCAGGCCCGGCATGCGGATGTCGGTGACCAGCACGTCGGGCGGATCCTCGAGCAGCCGCTCGAGGATCCGGTCGGCACGCTCGACGCTCTCGACCTCGAGGTCGGGCTGGGCCAGAGCGCGCTCCAGCACCCAGCGAATGGCGCGATCGTCATCGACGATCATGACGCGTGCGGCTTCAGTCATGGGATGTCTCCAGCGGTATCAGCAGTCGGAATTCGGTCTGGCCCGGCCGGGAGTCGCACTCGATCAGCCCCTGGTGACGGTGCAGGACCGACTGGGCGATCGACAGCCCCAGGCCGCTGCCCTCGGCGCGGCCGGACACCATGGGGTAGAACAGCGTCTCCTTGAGCTCCTCGGGGATGCCGGGACCGTTGTCGATGAGGCTCACCTGGCAGACCAGGCGATGGCGCTCGGCGCCCAGGGTGAACTGGCGACGCGCGCGGGTCTTGAGCACCAGGGTGGGCCCCTCGATCCCGGCCTCGGTCATCGCCTGCACGGCGTTGCGCGCCACGTTGAGGATGGCCTGGATCAGCTGGGACTCGTCGCCCATCAGATCGGGCAGGCTGGGGTCGTAGTCGCGGGTGAACGTCACCTCGGGATGCTCCACCGCCACCAGGGCGCGGACCCGCTCCAGCACCTTGTGGATGTTGAGCGGCTCGTGTCGATTGAGGCGATGCGGGCCGAGCATGGCGTCCACCAGGTCGCGCAGCCGGTCGGCCTCCTCGACGATGATATGGGTGAACTCGGTGAGCCGGGAGTCGCCCAGGTCACGCTCCAGCAGCTGGGCGGCGCCGCGGATCCCGCCCAGCGGATTCTTGACCTCATGGGCGAGCCCGCGCGCCAGCACCTTGATCGTCTCCTGGCGGGTCTGCAGCGCCTCCTCGCGGGAGATGCGCAGCAGCCGGTCGCGGGGCTCCAGCTCCATCAGCAGCTCGTCCGCCGACAGCGGGGTGACGGTGTAGTCCACCGTCAGCGCGTCGCCGGTGGGCAGGGTCAGGCGCGCCTCGCGCTGGGTATAGGGATGAAACTCGTCGCGGGCCTTGGCCAGCAGCGCGCCGATGTCGTCCTCCGAGTTCACCAGCCCCGGCAGCGGCTGGCCGATCACCCGCGAGCGGCTCAACGCCAGCAAGGCCTCCGCCGCCGGATTCATCCAGCGCAGCCGCAGCTGGCCGTCCAGCAGCAGCACGGCGGTGGTGAGGTGTTCCATCAGGCGTTGATACATGGGTGCATTCCCGGCAGCGGAGTGGAGAGGCGCCTCCCTCAAGTTCTGCAAGAAGCGCGCCACTTTGGGGAAGACGACATGGCGTCGCCTACCGGCTGATCCGACATGGGGATCATGCACCATGGTAGTGCACCAAGCTGGTGCACGCACTGCGAGGTCGCGCTCACTCCCGCTCGGGCGCCTTCCGAAGGGGCGCGCGCGGGTCGTGATGCGCTCGCCATGCCTCATGGTCGCGCCGGCGGCGATCGTCCCGGGGCGGACGATCGCCGCGCAACGCCTCGGCATGGCGGAAGGCGCTGCCCTCGCTCACCCGGTCGGCGTGATCGAAGGCATCGAAGCGCCCGTCGTCACGCGCCGGGGGCGGGTCACAGGGCCTCGGGGAGCCGTCCGGACACAGCGGTCGATGTGGCCGGCGAGGGGGCAGCTAATTGTTGGCGGGGTTGTTGGGATTGCTCGGCAGATTGACGCTGGCCCGCTGGACGAAGAGCGTCAGCGGCGAGGTGCGGTGGCGCACCGCGCCGGAGGCGTCGAGCAGCTCGGCCTGCACCCGGTGCTCGCCGCGGTTGAGGTTGGAGAGCAGGAAGGTGTCGGTGTGCATGGCGGACTGGCTGACCTGGCCGTCCACCAGCAGCCGCACGCGATGGTCGTCGCGCAGGTCGGGGCGGATGGCGAGCCGCACCTGGGCGTTGCCCGCGGCGCCGGTGGGCAGGGTCGTCTCCTGCTCGGGGGAGGCGATCGCGAAGACGTCGTAGGGCATGAAGGGCTGGCCGGGCTCGCCATAGCGCGTGGTGCCGTCGGCCCGCCCGGGCGAGGCACTCGACAGCGGCTGCACCGGCCGCGACGGCACCACGGTGAGCGGATCGAGCTCCATCGCCTCGCCGCCGCGCTTTGGATCGTCGGTGAAGACGACGTTGCCCTGGGCGTCGGTGGTGCGATAGATGGTCTGTGCCGCCGCCGGCAGGCTCAGCGCCAGGCTCAGCGCCAGTGTCATGACAACCTTGTGCATGTGTCTCTCCCGGGTCCGTGACGGCCGTCCATGGCGCGCCTTGCGCCTGCCGTCATCATGCTCCAAGCCTAGACCAGGCCGGCCCCGGAACGGAATCCACGTTCGCGGGCCGGGCGAATGCGAGTAGGATGATCCTGCGACACGACAAGCCAAGGAGCGAGCGGCATGGACGCGTGGGAGAAGGTGATAGCGTTGACCCTGATGGCCGGCATGGCGATGCCGCTGGGCGGCTGGGTGGCCAAGGAGGAGCGCATCCGGCCGAACTGGCTGGAGAACGAGCTGCGCCACGGCATCATCGCCTTCGGCGGCGGCGCGCTGCTCTCGGCGGTGGCCCTGGTGCTGGTGCCGAACAGCTTCGAGGCCCTGGACCTGGCGCCGGCCATGGCCTGGTTCCTCGCCGGCGGCCTGACCTTCATGGCGCTCGATATCGCCCTCTACCGCAACGGCACCCCCGCCAGCCAGCTCACCGCCATGCTCGCCGACTTCCTGCCCGAGGCCCTGGCCCTGGGCGCGGCCTTCGCCTACGGCGGCGGCAGCGGCGTGCTGCTGGCGCTGCTGATGACGCTGCAGAACCTGCCGGAGGGCTTCAACGCCTATCGCGAGCTGCGCGAGAACACCCACTACTCGACCCGACGCCTGCTGACGATGTTCTTCGCCATGGCCTGGCTGGGGCCGCTAGCCGGCCTGAGCGGCTACTGGTGGCTGGCCGCCTACCCGTCCGCGGTGGCCGCGATCATGCTGTTCGCCGCCGGCGGCATCCTCTACTCGGTGTTCCAGGACCTGGCGCCCCAGGCCCGGCTCGAGCGCCACTGGGGCCCGCCGCTGGGGGCGGTGTTCGGCTTCGCCATGGGCATCGGCGGCCATATGCTGATCTACTGATCCCGGGCGGAGGCCCCGGGAGAAAGACGCACAAAAAAGGCACGCCCACGGGCGTGCCTTTCGCGTGCTGGAGCGCGGCGCCGGGCGCCGCGCGGCATCAGCAGCTGTAGTACATGTCGAACTCGACCGGATGCGTGGTCATGCGCAGGCGCTCCACGTCTTCCTCGAGCAGCTCGATGTAGGCATCGATCATATCGTCGGTGAACACGCCACCCTCGGTCAGGAAGGCGCGGTCCTCGGCCAGCGCCTCGAGGGCCTGGTCCAGGCTCTCGGCGACGGTCGGGATGGACTTGCCTTCTTCCGGCGGCAGGTCATAGAGGTTCTTGTCCATGGCGTCGCCGGGATGGATCTTGTTCTTGATGCCATCGATACCGGCCATCAGCATCGCCGCGAAGCACAGGTACGGGTTGGCGGTCGGGTCGGGGAAACGAGCCTCGACGCGCTTGCCCTTGGGGCTCGCGGTGTAGGGGATGCGGATGGACGCGGAGCGGTTGCGGGCGCTGTAGGCCAGCATGACCGGCGCCTCGAAGCCCGGCACAAGACGCTTGTAGGAGTTGGTGGAGGCGTTGGTGAAGGCGTTCAGGGCACGGGCGTGCTTGATGATGCCGCCGATGTAGTAGAGCGCCATTTCGGACAGGCCGGCGTACTCGTCACCGGCGAACTGGTTCTCGCCGCCCTTCCAGAAGGACTGGTGGACGTGCATGCCGGAACCGTTGTCACCGACCAGCGGCTTGGGCATGAAGGTGGCGGTCTTGCCGTAGGCGTGGGCGACGTTGTGCACCACGTACTTCATTTCCTGAAGTTCGTCGGCCTTCTTCACCAAGGTGTTGAACTTGACGCCAATCTCGTTCTGGCCGGCGTTGGCGACCTCGTGGTGGTGCACCTCGACGGACTGGCCGATGGCCTCGAGGGTGTTGCACATGGCGCCACGGATGTCGTGGAAGCTGTCGACCGGGGGCACCGGGAAGTAGCCGCCCTTGACGCGCGGACGGTGCGCCAGGTTGCCGCCCTCGACCTGACGGTCGGTGGCCCAGGCGCCTTCCTCGGAGGTGATCTTGTACATGGCGCCTTCGATGTCGGCCTTCCAGTGCACCTCGTCGAAGATGAAGAACTCGGGCTCCGGACCGAAGAAGGCGGTGTCGCCCAGGCCGGTGGACTGCAGGTAGGCCTCGGCGCGCTTGGCGATGGAGCGCGGATCACGCTCGTAGCCCTGCATGGTGGCCGGCTCGATGATGTCGCAGCGCAGGATCAGGGTGGCGTCTTCGGTGAAGGGGTCGAGGAAGCCGGTGCCGTCTTCCGGGCGCAGAATCATGTCGGACTCGTTGATGCCCTTCCAGCCGGAGATGGAGGAGCCATCGAACATCTGGCCGTTCTCGAAGAACTCTTCATCGACGTCACGGGCCGGAATGGTGACGTGCTGTTCCTTGCCTTTGGTGTCGGTGAAGCGCAGGTCGATCCACTTCACGTCGTGTTCTTCGATCAGGGCGAGAGTCTTCTCGGACATGAGGTCCTCCAGGGTACAGTGGCTGGTTATGATATTCCGCTGAATCTGTCTGTCGTCGGTCGCGGGTGTGTCCAGTCGACGTTGTAGCATGACGTCGGTGCGATGCCCACGCCGCCATGCACGACCATGGCATTGCCCCAAATAATGCAGATGGCGTGCCAAAATGGCGAAATTCGCCGAAATAATTTCCATAAACGACTGAGAAGAAAGAAGAAAAAAACCTGCTTCATGAGAGTGCAGAGTCACCAATCTGCATCATGCCCGCTCATGGCACCGTCTCGTCCGCCGTAATGCGCCCCAAGATGACGCTCGCACGCCCTTGATGCACCAAATATGTGCAGCCCTCTTTTCTTGCGCACCAGCCCGACGCTTCCGCCGCCCAGCCGCCGCGTCAGGCGCCCCGCGGCGACGCGCGGGCGAAAAACACCGCGACGATCCGGATTCCGGACGCCACAAGGCTGGTAGCGTCGAGGTCCTGACCCTATAATGCCACCCCAATTTTCCCAGCAGGATCCCGTCGTGATCGAGAATCTTCGCAACATCGCCATCATCGCTCACGTCGACCACGGCAAGACCACCCTGGTCGACAAGCTCCTCCAGCAGTCCGGCACCCTGGACCGCAAGGCCGAAGGCCAGGAGCGCATCATGGACTCCAACGACCAGGAGAAGGAACGCGGCATCACCATCCTGGCCAAGAACACGGCGATCCGCTGGGATGACGGCAACGGCCGCGACTACCACATCAACATCGTGGACACCCCGGGACACGCCGACTTCGGTGGCGAAGTCGAGCGCGTGATGTCCATGGTCGACTCCGTGCTGCTGATGGTCGACGCCGTCGACGGCCCGATGCCGCAGACCCGCTTCGTGACCCAGAAGGCCTTCGACCAGGGCCTCAAGCCGATCGTCGTGGTCAACAAGATCGACCGCCCGGGCGCCCGCCCCGACTGGGTCATCGACCAGATCTTCGACCTGTTCGACAACCTCGGCGCCTCCGACGAGCAGCTCGACTTCCCGATCGTCTACTGCTCCGCGCTCAACGGCATCGCCGGCACCGAGCCGGAAGAGCTGAGCGACGACATGCGCCCGATGTTCGAGGCCATCGTCGACATCGTCGAGCCGCCCAAGGTCGAGCTGGAAGCCCCGTTCCAGATGCAGGTCTCCGCGCTGGACTACAACAGCTACGTCGGCGTCATCGGCCTGGGCCGCATCACCCGCGGCAGCGTCAAGCCGAACCAGCAGGTCACCGTCGTCTCCAAGGAAGGCAACACCCGCCGCGGCAAGATCGGCCAGGTGATGACCCACCTCGGCCTCGAGCGCGTGCAGACCGACGAAGCCACCGCCGGCGACATCATCTGCATCACCGGCATCGAGGATCTGGCGATCTCCGATACGCTGTGCGACCCGGCCGCCGTCGAGGCGCTGCCGGCGCTGACCGTCGACGAGCCGACCGTGTCCATGACCTTCCAGGTCAACGACTCGCCGTTCGCCGGCAAGGACGGCAAGTTCGTCACCAGCCGCAACATCAAGGATCGCCTCGACCAGGAGCTGATCCACAACGTGGCGCTGCGCGTCGAGCAGGGCGACTCCCCGGAGAAGTTCATCGTCTCCGGCCGCGGCGAGCTGCACCTCTCGGTGCTGATCGAGAGCATGCGTCGTGAAGGCTTCGAGCTGGCCGTGGGCCGCCCCGAGGTCATTATCCGCGAGATCGACGGCCAGGAGCAGGAGCCCTACGAAGAAGTCATCATCGACTGCGAGGAGCAGCACCAGGGCGCCATCATGGAAGAGCTCGGCTACCGCAAGGGCGAGCTCAAGAACATGAATCCCGACGGCAAGGGCCGGGTGCGTCTCGACTTCATCATCCCGGCGCGCGGCCTGATCGGCTTCCGCGGTCAGTTCCTGACCCTGACCTCCGGCACCGGCATCCTGACCAGCCGCTTCGACCACTACGGCGACCTCAAGCCGGACGCCTCGGTCGAGCGTCGCAACGGCGTGCTGGTGTCCATGGTCTCCGGCAAGGCCCTGGCCTACGCGCTGTTCGCGCTGCAGGATCGCGGCAAGCTGATCATCGAGCACGGCACCGAGGTCTACGAAGGCATGCTGATCGGCATCAACAGCCGTGCCGAGGACATGGTCGTCAACCCGACCAAGGCCAAGAAACTCGACAACATGCGCGCGTCCGGCAACGACGAGAACCTGGTGCTGACGCCGCCGATCCGCTTCACCCTGGAGCAGGCGATCGAGTTCCTCGACGACGACGAGCTGGTCGAGATCACCCCGAACCACATCCGTCTGCGCAAGAAGCTGCTGTCCGAGAACGAGCGCAAGCGTTCCAAGAAGAAGTAAGCCGCTTCGACGCACCGCGAATCG
Source organism: Halomonas sp. B23F22_10 (assembly GCF_043496975.1). Classification (NCBI taxonomy): domain Bacteria; kingdom Pseudomonadati; phylum Pseudomonadota; class Gammaproteobacteria; order Oceanospirillales; family Halomonadaceae; genus Halomonas; species Halomonas sp. B23F22_10. Next base: position 81,301 of record NZ_JBIEKF010000007.1, read on the forward strand.
TTGCGCCCCAGAGCCCGCCATCATGGCGGGCTCTTTCGTTTCCGCCCCCTGCATCCGTGTCGGCCACTGCGACGTTGGCCTCGCGCCCCGGCCGGGGGCTATGCTGAGACCTCCGTTCACCAAGGAGACCGCCCGATGCACAAGCACGTCGAATGGGACGATCCCGGCAGCGCCAGCGTGCTGCGCTACTATCAGGACCATCCCCAGGACTACCCGGAGCCTCACGAGGGCAGCATCATCAGCGCCCATTTCCGCGGCTTCACCGTGCGGGTGCGGGTCGACGCCCACGTCGAGGACACCAGCATCGGCGAGGTGGTAGCGCTGATCGCCGATGACAACGGCCGCCGCGAGCAGCACGTCGGCGACCTGGCGCTCGGCGACACCGTGCGCCTGCCCGATGCCCTGCGTGCTCTCGAGCCGCGTCACCCCGAGGCGGACGACGACCGGGACTGAGCCGGCGCCCGGATTACCATCCGCCATCGCCAACGGCTCCTAAACGCTAGCCATCTGGTCAAGGGACCCGCGTCTGGCGCACAGTGACGGCCATGGGGGCATACCGCCCAGCGCAGCAACCCATGGCCCGCTCGCGAGGCCTGGGTCCGAGTCACCAGGTCGCCAACGCCGGGTAACGATGAGCACGAACAACGTCTGGACGCACAAGGGCACCTTCCTGCTTGCCGCCGTCGGCTCGGCGGTGGGGCTCGGCAACCTGTGGCGTTTTCCCTACCTGGCCGGCGAGAACGGCGGCGGCGCCTTCCTGCTGGTCTACGCCCTGACCATCGTCGCCGTCGGCATCCCGATCCTGATCGCCGAGACCATGCTCGGCCGCAACAGCCGGCGCAGCCCGATCATGGGCATGCGTTTCCTGACCCGCACCCACCGGGCATCCCGCGGCTGGGAGTCGATCGGCTGGCTGGGCGCCGCCTCGGCCTTCATCATCTTGAGCTTCTATTCGGTGATCGCCGGCTGGGCGATCCACTACACCGGGCTGATGCTCACCGGAAGGCTCAGCCACGCCGGCGCCGAGGCCGTGGCCGCGAGCTTCGATGCCCTGCTGGCCTCGCCGCCGCTGCTGGCGCTCTACCACAGCCTGTTCATCGGCGCCTCGGCGCTGATGGTCGGGCTCGGCGTCCACCGCGGCATCGAGAACGGCCTGCGCATCCTGATGCCGGCACTGTTCGTGATCCTGATGGTGGTGCTGGCCTACGCGGCCATGATCGGCGACCTGGCCGGCGCCGCGGACTTCCTGTTCACCTTCAACGTCGCCGACCTGAGCCTCGAGGGCTGGCTGGAGGCCATGGGCCAGTCGTTCTTCACCCTGAGCCTCGGCATGGGCGCGATCATGGCCTACGGCGCCTACATGTCCGGCGACGCCTCGCTGACCGGCACCGCCTTCACCGTGGCCCTCGTCGACACCGCCGTGGCGCTGATCGCCGGCCTGGCGATCTTCGCCCTGGTGTTCGGCGCCGGGCTGGATCCCGCCGAGGGCCCGGGGCTGATGTTCGTCACCCTACCGCTGGCCTTCGGCGAGATGCCGGGCGGCACGCTGCTCGGCGCCATCTTCTTCCTGCTGGTGCTGGGCGCGGCGCTGAGCTCGGCGATCTCGCTGATCGAGCCGGTGGCCGCCTACCTGGTCGAGCGCTTCTCGCTCAGCCGCCCCCAGGCGGTCTCCGCCATGGTGGTGGCCAGCTGGGCGCTGGGCCTGCTGACGGTGTTCAGCTTCAACGCCTGGGCCAGCAACTCGCCCTTCCACGGCTGGTTCGGCCGCAGCCCCTTCGAGCTGCTGGAGCTGGCCACCAACATCTTCATGCCGCTGGGCGGCCTGCTGATCGCGCTGTTCGCCGGCTGGGTGCTGACCCACGGCGAGGTGATGAAGGAAATGCGCACCGGCGAGGGCTGGTTCCGGGTCTGGCGCCTGCTGGTGCGCTTCGTGGCCCCGGCCGCCGTCGCCTTCGTGTTCCTGCGCAGCCTTCCTCAGGTGCAGGGCTACTGGATACCCACCATCGGAGCGGTGGTGATCGTCGGCGCCTTCGCCGCCGGTCGCAGCTTCCTGAGCGAGCGACACGCCTCATGAGCGTCGTCGCCCGACCCATAACAACAACCCAATGCTCACAGGTGTGACATGTCAGCCATCATCGACGTCCGACACGTCAACAAGGCCTTCGGCGGCCTGCAGGTCATCAACGACTGCTCCCTCCAGGTCGAGGAGGGCTCGATCACCGGCCTGATCGGCCCCAACGGGGCCGGCAAGTCGACGCTGTTCAACATCATCGCCGGCGCCCTGCCGCTGGACACCGGCCAGATCGTCTTCGACGGCGAGGACATCACCAACCGCCCCGCCGACGCGCTGTTCCACCAGGGCCTGCTGCGCACCTTCCAGATCGCCCACGAGTTCTCGAACATGACGGCGCTGGAGAACCTGATGATGGTGCCGCCCGCCCAGGCCGGCGAGAACCTGTTCGCCACCTGGTTCAAGCCGGGCCAGGTGCACCGCGAGGAGGCCGAGGTGCGGCGCCGCGCGCTGGAGGTGATCGACTTCGTCGGCCTGCACCACGTGCGCAACGAGCTGGCCGGCAACCTCTCCGGCGGCCAGAAGAAGCTGCTAGAGCTCGGCCGCACCATGATGACCGACGCCAAGGTGGTGCTGCTCGACGAGATCGCCGCCGGGGTCAACCGCACCCTGCTCGGCGATCTGATCGGCAACATCGAGCGCCTCAACCGCGAGATGGGCTACACCTTCCTGGTCATCGAGCACGACATGGACATGATCGCGCGGCTCTGCGACCCGGTGATCGTGCTCGCCCAGGGCAGCGTGATGGTCGAGGGCAGCATCGAGGAGATCCAGAACAACCCCGAGGTCATCGAGGCCTATTTCGGTTCACCGGCGGCCTAGGGGTCGCCGGCAGCGGCACACGACAACAACGATGGGCGGCCGGATCCCGCCCGATAACGACAACGCAGAGAGCCAGCTATGCCACTACTCGACGCACGCGACGTGCACGGCGGCTACGGCGGCATGAACATCCTCAACGGGGTGGACATGGCCATCGAAGCAGATGAGATCGGCGTCATCGTCGGCCCCAACGGGGCCGGCAAGTCGACCATGCTCAAGGCCGTTTTCGGCCTGCTCCGCGTCAGCCAGGGCGAGATCCTGCTGCGCGGCGAACCCATCCACAACCTGCCGCCCAACCGGCTCGTGCAGAAGGGCATGGGCTTCGTGCCCCAGGAGTACAACGTCTTCCCCAGCCTCTCGGTGAAGGAAAACCTGCAGATGGGCGCCTACCTCAAGCCCGGCAACGTCAAGCGCATGCTGTCCCGGGTCTACGAGTTCTTTCCGCCGCTCAAGGACAAGCGCCACCAGCCCGCCGGCGAGCTCTCCGGCGGCCAGCGGCAGATGGTCGCCATGGGCCGCGCGCTGATGGCCGAACCCGAGGTGCTGCTGCTCGACGAGCCCACCGCCGGGCTCTCGCCGCGGTACATGAACGAGATCTTCGAGCGAGTGAAGGAGGTCAACGCCGCCGGCGTCGGCATCCTGATGGTCGAGCAGAACGCCAAGCAGGCGCTGGCCATCGCCGACAAGGGCTTCGTGCTGGCCGCCGGCCAGAACCGCTTCACCGACACCGGCGCGGCCCTGCTGGCCGACCCGGACGTCGCCAAGAGCTTCCTCGGCGGCTGAGCCCGCCCCGACGGCACATCGGAGAGACCCCGTGAACGAACTCGTCTTCTTCATCAACAACGTGGTGATCGCCGGCAGCGTGGCCGGCTCGATCTACGCCATCGGCGCGGTGGGCGTGACGCTGATCTTCAGCATCATGCGCTTCGCCCACTTCGCCCACGGCGACATGATGACCTTCGGCGCCTTCATGGTGCTGCTGCTGACCACCCTCTTCCCGCAGGCCGGCGCCGCCCTCGGCGTGCCCACGCCGCTGATCATGCTGCCGCTGGCGATGGCGCTGACCGCCCTGCTGGCGGTGGGCATCGACCGCACCTTCTACAAGCCGCTGCGCGCCCACGGCGTGAAGCCGATCGTCATGGTCATCGCCTCGCTGGGCGTGACCCTGATGCTGCAGGGGCTGATCCGGCTGTTCGCCGGCACCGGCGGCGAGAGCCTCTACGTCGACGACCGCAAGGAGATCTTCCGCATCCCGCTGCCCATCGAGGGCGTGCGGGTGCCAGTGGTGATCACCGAGCCGCAGCTCTACCTGTTCGCGCTGACGCTGATCAGCGTGGTGGCGCTGCACTTCTTCCTGTCGCGCTCGCGGCTGGGCAAGGCCATGCGCGCCATGTCCGACAACCCGGACCTGGCGCGGGCCTCGGGCATCAACACCAACACCATCGTCGCCGTGACCTGGGTACTCGCCGGGGGCCTGGCCGCCATCGCCGGGACCCTGCTGTCGCTGGACGTGACCTTCAAGCCGGACCTCAGCTTCTTCCTGCTGCTGCCGATCTTCGCCGCGGCCATCGTCGGCGGCGTGGGCCACCCCTACGGCGCCATCGCCGGCGGCTTCGTGGTCGGCTTCGCCGAGACGCTGGCGGTGTTCAACTGGGGCATCCTGCTCCGCCCCTTCCGTGACAGCCTGCCCGAGTGGCTGTCGCTGCCCGGCAACCTGGCCTTCGTCGGCACCGAGTACAAGATCGTGGTGCCCTTCTTCATCCTCGTCGCCATCCTGGTGTGGCGCCCCACCGGCATCTTCAAGGGCAAGGTGATCTGATGAGCACGACACGCACCGATACCGTCGCCGCCCCGCGCCGCTTCCCGCTGCGCGAGGTGGTCATCTTCGTGGCCCTGCTGGTCGCCGTGCTCGGCGTCTACGGGATCATGGGCGCCGCCTACAGCACCCGCATGCTGGTCGAGGCTGCCTGCTACGCCATCCTGGCCCTGGGCCTGACCATCCAGTGGGGCTACGCCGGCCAGTTCAACGCCGGCGTCATGGGCTTCGTCGCCCTGGGCGGCTTCTGCGCCATGTTCTTCAGCGTGCCGGTCAACGAGGCCTTCTGGGACTCCGAGCTGCCCGGCGAGCTCGCCGTGGTGCTGGGCTACATCGTCGGCGCCGCGCTGGTGGTGTTCGGCGCCTCGCGGCTCGACCGCCTCGGCGTGCCGAAGAAGCTGCGCACCGTCATCACCGTGGCGCTGGCCGTGGTGCTCTACCTGGTGGTGATCAGCGCCTTCCGCGGCGTGGCCGGGCAGATCGAGTCCCAGGCCGGCTTCGTCGGCGGCCTGGGCCTGCCGTCCTGGGTCGGCTGGATCGTCGGCGGCGTGCTGGCCGGCGGCGTGGGCTACTTCATCGGCCACGTCTGCCTGGGCCTGCGCAGCGACTACCTGGCCATCGCCACCATCGGCATCGCCGAGATCATCAAGGCGTTCCTCAAGAACTCCGACTGGCTGACCCGCGGCACCGCCACCGTCTCGCCGCTGCCCTGGCCGGTGCCCGGCCCCGCCGAGGTCGGCTTCACCCTGGCCCGCGCGCTGTACCTGTCGGTGACGGCGGTGCTGATCGCGGCGATCTTCTTCCTGCTGCACCGCGCCTACCATGCCCCCTGGGGGCGGATGATCCGCGCCATCCGCGACAACGAGATCTCGTCCGCGGCCATGGGCAAGAACATCAACCGGCGCCGGCTGGAGATCTTCGTGCTGGGCTGCATCCTGATGGGCATCGGCGGCGCCGTGCTGGCGAGCTTCAACAGCCTGTTCGACCCCCAGGGCTACCTGCCGCTGAACCACACCTTCCTGGTGCTGGTGATGGTCATCCTCGGCGGCCCCGGCAACAACCTGGGCACCATCTTCGGCGCCGTGGCGGTGTACATCATCTGGCTGATGTCGGAGCCGCTGGCGCTGTTCTTGATGGAGCTGGCGGTGAACTTCGGCGAGAGCACCTTCGGCTGGGACGCCCCGGCCAGCCTCGACAGCCGCGCGCTGCAGGCCCGGGTGTTCGTGATCGGCCTGCTGATCACCCTGGTGCTGCGCTTCGCGCCCAAGGGCCTGCTGCCCGAGAAGACCAAGCACGTGGATTGATGGGGCGGTGAAGGGTGAGGGGCATAAATTCCGCCCCTCGCCTACTTGCCTCCTTACCTCCTTACCTCCTTACCTCCTTACCTCCTGACTTCCCTACTCCCTTACCTTCTAATCTTCTTACCTCCTCGCCAATGCCAAGGCCGATTTTGAGTGATCGCTCAAAAACATATTGAGCGATCACTCAAAAACTTTTAGGGTGACCGTCGTCACACGCCGCAAGCCGTGACAAGGCTTGCCGAAAAGCGATGCCATCGCGCAGAAAATGAGGTTGAGATGAGCCACGTGACCACCCGAATGGAAAACGTCGAGACTCGCCACGCCAGGATCGAGGGCCACCGTATTGCGTATCGGGAAATGGGCGAGGGCAGCCCCCTGATCCTGATTCACGGCATTCCGACCAACAAGCTGATGTGGCGCGACGTCATGCCCAGGCTCGCCGAGCAGTACCGCGTCATCGCGCCGGACATGCTCAACTATGGCGAATCCGACATGCCGCCGGATGCCGATGTGTCCATCAACGCCCAGGCACGCATCATCGTCAAGCTGATGGATGCCCTCGGCGTGTCGAGCGCCGACATCGTGTCGCATGACATCGGCGGCGGCATCGGCCAGCTGCTCGCCGTCAACCACCCGGAGCGGGTGCGCCGCCAGGTGCTGATCGACAGCGTGTGCTTCGATTCCTGGCCGATTCCGGAGTTCAAGCGCCTGCTGGAACCGGGGGTGGAGGAAGCGACCAGCGTCGAGTCCTTCATCGGCACCATGCGCGACTTCATGCCCAAGGGCGTGCACGACCCCGAGGTGATGACCGAGGAGCTGCGCGAGATCTACGTCAAGCCGTGGAACAGCGCCGAAGGCAAGGCGGCCTTCTTCCGCAACATGCGCCGCCTCAACAAGGAATATACCGAAGCGATCGCCGGTGAGCTCAAGCATATCCCGCACCGGACCCTGGTGCTGTGGGGCGATCAGGACAACTTCCAGAAGCCGGACTATGCGCCGATGCTGGCGGATGCCATCCCCGGTGCGGAGCTGGTCTGGGTCAAGGATGCCGGCCACTGGGTGACCGACGAGCAGCCCGAAGAGACCTCGCGCCAGATCCTGGCGTTCCTGGCCGCGTGAGACGCCGCCTCGCGTAGCGGCGAAGCCAACACGGAGGGCCGGCCGCCGCGGCGCCCTGCCCGGCCTGAACGGCCATCCGCATCGCCGCAATGAAAAGCCCCCGGCGGGTCACCGCCGGGGGCTTCTTTATCGCCGTCTACGAGGCGCCTACTCCTCGGCGTCGACGTAGCCCTGGATGGTGAAGGTGCCGTCCTCGACCAGCATCTCCTGCACCACGCCCGGCACGTCGCCGTTGTCGTCGAACTCGTGGGTGCCGGAGGCGCCCTCGTAGTTGATCTCGGTGCCGGCGGCGATCAGCTCCTTGGCCTTCTCCCACTCGCCGGGCAGGACCACCTCGCCCGGGGCGCTGGCGACGCTGCGCAGCGCCTCGTTCAGGCCCTCGCGGTCGGCGCTGCCGTTCTGCTCGATGGCCAGGCCGAGCAGGAAGGCGGCGTCGTAGGCCTGGGCGGCGAACACCGCACTGGGGTCGATGCCGGCCTCGTTGGCCTGCTGGGTGAACATCGCCGTGCCCGGCAGCTCCGGGCTGCCCGGACGGGTGGCGATCATGCCGTTGAGCACGTCGGCGCCGATGGCCTCGACCAGGCTGTCGCCGACCATGCCGTCGCCGCCCACGTACTGGGTGAACATGCCGCTCTCGTAGGCCTGGCGGACCACGGTCTGGCCGGAGGTATCGGCGTAGGCCAGCACCACCAGGGTCTGGGCGCCGGTGGCGGCCAGCGAGCCGAGCTCGGAGCGATAGTCGGCGCGGTTGTCCTCGTGGGCGAGGTTCTCCAGCACCATGCCGCCGCCGTTCTCGTAGCCGGCCACGAAGGCGTCCGCCAGGCCACGGCCGTAGTCGTTGTTGACGTAGGTGACTGCCACTTCCTGGATGCCCTTGTCGAGCAGCAGCTTGGCCAGCATCTCGCCCTGGAAGGCGTCGGAGGGCACGGTGCGGAAGACCAGGTCGTTGTCGTCCAGTTCCGTGACCGCCGGCGCGGTGGAGGCCGGCGAGACCATGGTCACGCCGCCCGGGATGGCGGCATTGTTGGCCGCGGCCACGGTGGCGCCGGTGCACAGGGCGCCGACGATGGCGGTGACCTGCTCGGTGTTGACCATGCGGTCGGCCGCGTTGGAGGCCGCCGAGGCGTCGGAGCAGGTGGTGTCGCCGGTCGGCATGACGATGTCCTCGCCGTCCAGCAGCCCGCCCTGGGCGTTGATCTGCTCCACCGCCAGGTTGGCGCCGTCGAAGATCGGCGGCGTCAGGCTCTCGATGCCGCCGGTGAAGCCGCCGAGGAAGCCGATCTTGACCTCGGCCTGTGCCATGCCGGAGAGGGCCAGGGTGGTCGCGGCCACCGCCGATGCTAGAACGCGTTTCTTCATGATTGTTGGTCTCGCTCTGGTTGCTCGAATCATCCACTGCGCGAATCACACCCTTCCAATCTGGAAGGCCGACGCCCAAAACACAACCCGCGGCTGCCAACGCTGGGCGGCCCCGAGCGGCTTCCAAACCTTTGATGTCAAAGCGCCGTTTCGGGTACATCGGCGTTCGAACGGGCGCTTCAACGCTGACCTCGCTCGGCCGCCTATACTGAGGGCCCTCACACCACCATCGCCGAGGACCGCATGATACGACCGCTGACGCTTCTCACCCTGGCCGCGCTGGCCGGCACCGCCCAGGCCGACGGCCGCGAGATCGACTATCGCATCAACGACGAGGCCTTCACCGGCTACTTCGCGCCGGCCGACGACGAACCCCGCGGCACGGTGCTGATCATCCACGACTGGGACGGCCTGACCGACTACGAGCGCCGCCGCGCCGAGATGCTGGCCGAGCGGGGCTATGACGCCTTCGCCCTCGACCTCTACGGCCAGGGCAACCGCCCGGTGGAAACCGAGGCCAAGAAGGCCGAGACGGCGAAGCTCTATCAGGACCGCGAGCGCATGCGCGCGCTGACCCTGGCCGGGCTGGCCGAGGCCCGCGACCGGGGCGCGGCGGTGCCGACCGTGGTGATGGGCTACTGCTTCGGCGGCGCCGTGGTGCTGGAACTGGCACGCAGCGCCGCGGCCGAGGACGTGCACGGCTACGCCACCTTCCACGGCGGCCTGGCCACCCCCGAGGGGCAGGGCTATGCCGACGACACCGCGCCGATCCTCGTCGCCCACGGCGGCGCCGATGCGTCGATTCCGCTGGAAGACGTGACCGCGCTGTCGCGCCAGCTGGAGGACGCCGGGGTCGACTACGAGATCGAGATCTACTCCGGCGCGCCCCACGCCTTCACCGTCTTCGACAGCGACCGCTACCAGCAGCGCGCCGACGAGCGCTCCTGGTCGGCCTTCCTGTCGCTGCTCGACGAGGTGCTGCCACGGCAGTAGTCACTGCCGCACTTACGCAAGTTTTTAATCTCTCCTTTCTGTAGAATCGCGCTCCGGCATGATTTCCTGCTACCAAGAGCCGATATAACAGAAAGGAGCCATCCCCTTGTCCGATTCCACGACGTCCGCCGGCGGCGGCCTCTGGCGGCGCATCCCGCTGTGGCAGAAGATCCTCGCCGGCCTGGCGCTCGGCGTGCTCACCGGCGCCCTGCTCGGCGAGGACGCCAGCGTGTTCAAGCCGCTCGGAGATATCTTCATCAACGCCATCAAGATGCTGATCGTGCCGCTGGTGTTCTCGACCCTGGTGGTCGGCATCACCGCCATGCGCGACCCGCAGAAGATGGGCCGCATCGGCGCCCGCACCATCGCCCTCTACCTGCTGACCACGGCCTTCGCCATCGCCATCGGCCTGTTCGCCTCGTGGCTGTTCCAGCCCGGCACCGGCCTGGAGATGAGCTTCGACTCGGCCGTCGAGGCCAAGGAAGCGCCCAGCCTGCGCGAGATCCTGGTCAACCTGGTCCCCCAGAACCCGATCGATGCGCTGGCCAGCGGCAACATCCTGCAGATCATCGTGTTCGCCATCGGGCTCGGCATCTCGCTGACCCTGATCGGTGACAAGGGCGAGCCGGTGGTGCGCGTGTTCGAGAGCTTCGCCGAGGCCATGGTCAAGCTGACCAACATCGTCATGGCCTTCGCGCCGATCGGCGTGTTCGGCCTGATCGCCCACGTCGCGGGCAGCTACGGCCTCGAGGTGCTGCTGCCCCTGGCCAAGGTGATCGGCGTGGCCTACCTGGCCAGCGCCCTGCACGTGCTGCTGGTCTACTCCGGGCTCCTGGCGCTGCTCGGCCGGCTGAACCCCCTGCGCTACCTGCAGGGCATCCTCGACGCCCTGGTGGTGGCCTACTCCTCGGCCTCGTCGTCCGGCACCCTGCCGGTCTCGCTGCGCTGCGCGCGCAACAACCTCGGCGTCTCCGAGGGCGTGTCCGGCTTCGTGCTGCCGGTGGGCGCCACCATCAACATGGACGGCACCGCCATCTATCAGGGCGTGGTCGCGGTGTTCATCGCCCAGCTGATCGGTGTCGACCTGAGCCTGGCCGACTACGGCATGATCATCGTCACCGGCACCCTGGCCTCGATCGGCACCGCCGGCGTGCCCGGCGCGGGCCTGGTGATGCTGTCCATCGTCATGGCCCAGATCGGCCTGCCGCTGGAGGCCATCGCGGTGATCGCCGGCATCGACCGCCTGCTCGACATGGCGCGCACCAGCGTCAACGTGGCCGGCGACCTGATGGTCACCACCCTGGTCGGCAAGAGCGAAGGCGAGCTGGACGAAAGCGTCTACAACGCCACGCGCAAGAGCTGATACCGCCCCGCTGCCCATCATGAAACGGGGCGGCCGGGCGAGGCTTCCGCCCGGCGCCCCTCTCGTCCCTGCTAGGCTGAGCGCATTCCCTCTCTCGCTCTGGAGGTCATCATGCTCAGCGTCTTTTCCGGCTCCCGCGCCGAGATCGGCGAGGCCCACGGCCGCACCCATGCCGCCCTGATCACCTCGAGCCTCGAGGTCTACGACCGGCTGTTCCACGACTTCGTCGGCCTGCGCTGGGCCGAGGCCCGCCGCGTCGCCGAGCGCTTCGTGCCGATGATCGAACGCGGCTTCCCCGAGATGCTCGACGAGATGGCCGGCATCGCCCGCGGCGCCGGGCTCGATGTCGAGGACATCCTCACCCTCAACTGCCGCAGCGAGATCTCGCTGACCCAGGCCAGCGGCGGCTGCACCGCGCTCTCGATCAACCGCGACGGCACCCAGTGGCTGGCCCAGAACTGGGACTGGCGCAGCGACCAGCTGCACAACGTGGTGGCGATGGAGCTGCGCCCGACGGGCGCGCCGAGGCTGGTCAGCGTCGGCGAGGCGGGGATGGTGGCCAAGATCGGCCTGAACGAGCACGGGGTCGGCGTGTGCCTCAACGCCATTCGCTCGCGGACCCTGGGCGAGGGGCTGCCGATCCACGTGGCGCTGCGCAAGGTCCTCGAGGCCGAGTCGTTCGACGCGGCGACCCGGGTGGTCACCCACGACCGGGTCTGCTCGCCGGCCCACTTCCTGATCGCCAGCGGCGACGGCCGCTCCGCCGGCTTCGAGGTGCATCCCGGCCTGCCCGGCGTGCTGGAGCCCCGCGGCGGCGCGGTCACCCACACCAACCACCTCTACGCCGAGACCGCCACCTGCCAGGTGGAGGACTTCCCGCGGCCGGACTCCGGCACCCGGCTCAGCCGCATCGACCAGCTACTGCGCGAACGGCTGCCGCTGGGCGCGGCGGTCGACGCCGAGGCGCTGTTCGCCATGCTCGCCGACCACGACAACGCCCCGCTCTCGATCTGCCGCCACTTCAACCCCGACCAGCCGGCCGAGGAGCGCATGGAGACGCTGTTCGCGGTGGTCATGAACCTGCGCCAGCGGCGCCTGGTGCTGCGCCACGGCAAGCCCTGCGAGAGCAAGGACACGCTGACGGTGACGCTCGGCGACGCCTGAGCGCCGGCTCGAGCGCGCCCTCAGCCGCGCCGCCAGGCGCCCAGGCGAGGCATGCCATCCAACTCGCCCTTGAGGTAGCGCTCGGTGGTGCGCAGGAAACGGCGCAGGTGTTCGGCGATGGCCTCATCGCGGCGCAGCGCGTCCAGCTCGGCCTCTTCCTTGCCCGACGACACGCAGGGCTGCCAGGCCATGCGCACCGAGCAGGCGCTGACATCGCAGATCTGCAGGCTGGGGGTGGTACCGCGAGACGCCGCTCGGATGTGATAGGCCATGTCACCCTCCCGATAGAGCCATTTAATGATAATGATTATCAAATGCAAATATGAGGAAGGAGGGGGCGATCTGTCAAGCGTGGGCATCGAGGGCATGACGCGGATCAGGGTCGCCGCGGTGTCACACAACTGCCAAGCCGGCGTCATCGACCGCCGTCATCCTCGGGGTCCCCCCCTGAGGAGAGACGGATCATGCGCATGACGCGACGCGGCGTACTCAAGCTCGGCCTGGCCGGTGGCGCCACGCTGGGCACCGGCCTGGTCGCCCCCGGCATCGTGCTGGCCGAGGGCCGGCGCCCGATGGTCGATGGTGGCGTGATGAGCGGCGACATGCTCGCCGACCGCGCCATGCTGTGGTCGCGGGTCGACCGCCCGGCGCGGATGATGCTCGAGATCGCCGACAACCCCGAGTTCCGCGCCGCCCGCCGGCTGCACGGCCCCGAGGCGCTGCCGGCCGGTGGCCTCACCGCGAAGCTGGATGCCACCGGGCTCGGCGGCATGGACGAGGTGCACTACCGGGTGCGCTTCGCCGCCCTGGGCGACCACCGCGCGATCAGCGAGCCGGTCACCGGCCGCCTGCGCCTGCCGCCGCAGACGCCCCGCGACGTGCGCTTCGTGTGGTCCGGCGACACCGTGGGCCAGGGCTGGGGCATCGACGAGGCGCGCGGCGGCATGACCACCTACGCCACCATGCTCGACCAGCGCCCCGACTTCTTCATCCACTCCGGCGACACCGTCTACGCCGACGGCCCGCTCGAGGAGAGCGTCGAGCTCGCCGACGGCAGCCTGTGGCGCAACCGGGTGACGCCGGAGAAGCTCAAGGTGGCCGAGACCCTGCAGGAGTTCCGCGGCCAGCACGCCTACAACCTGCTGGACGCCAACGTGCGGCGCTTCAACGCCGAGGTGCCGATGCTGGCCCAGTGGGACGACCACGAGACCACCAACAACTGGTATCCCGGCGAGCTGCTGGAAGACGACCGTTACACCGAGAAGAACGCCTCGCTGCTGGCCGCCCGCGGCCGCCAGGCCTTCCTCGAGCACATGCCGCTGCGCCAGCGCCCCGAGGCGCCCGGGCGCATCCACCGCCGCTTCGCCTACGGCCCGGGCCTGGAGGTGTTCATGCTCGACATGCGCACCTTCCGCGGCGCCAACGACCGCAACCGTCAGGCGCGCGGCGCCGACCTGCTCGGCGCGGAGCAGCTACGCTGGCTGCTGAATGCGCTGCGCGATTCCACCGCCACCTGGAAGATCATCGCCTCCGACATGCCCATCGGCCTGGTGGTGCGCGACGGCGATCGCTTCGAGGCCGTGGCCAACGACGAGCCGGGCCAGCCGCTGGGCCGCGAGCAGGAGATCGCCAAGCTGCTCAAGGCGATCCGCGATGAAGATATCCACAACGTGGTGTGGCTGACCGCCGATGTGCATTACACGGCGGCGCACCACTACTCGCCCGAGCGCGCGAGCTTCCAGGACTTCGCCCCGTTCTGGGAGTTCGTCAGCGGCCCGCTGCACGCCGGCACCTTCGGGCCGGGCGAGCTCGACGCCACCTTCGGCCCCGAGGCGGTGTTCCACAAGGCCCCGCCGGAAGGCCAGGCCAACTTGCCGCCCTCCGACGGCTACCAGTTCTTCGGCCAGGTCGACCTGGACGGCGAGAGCGAGACGCTGACCGTGACCCTGAAGGACGCGGCGGGCCAGTCGCTGCATCGCCAGGTGCTGGAGCCCCAGCGGGCCTGAGCCCTGCGCCGCCGCCGGCATGCCGACATGCCGGCGGCGGCGCCCCCGTGTCGGCTGGCCGGCGCTCAGCCCGCCAGCGCCTCCTCCACCAGCCGCCGCGCCTCGTCGCTCATCGGCAGCGCCAGGGCCTGCTCGTGGGCCCCGGGCGACATCTTCTTCCAGGTCTTCTGCACGATGCGGATCAGGTGGTCGTGATCGACCTGTTTCGAGAAATCGGCGAAGTAGTTCTCCAGGAACACCAGGCAGGCGCAGTCCTCCACCGCCTGGGTGCCCGCGTCGCGCCCCAGGCCCTGCTTTCGGATCATCGCCGCCACCCGCTCGGCGTCTTCCTCCGCGTAGCCGGCCTCGCGCATCGCCCGGGCGGTGGTCTCGCCGGCGCGCTTGCCCTGGTCGCGGCGCCAGGTCAGGTAGCCCACCCGGCCCTCGGGATAGTCGCCCCGCGGCACCTGCCAGCGCTGCAGGTGCTGGTTGTGCACCGCCAGGCGCACCAGCTCGTCCGGCGCCTCGTCGAGCACGTTCAGCCAGTCGCTCATGCGCCCCGCGTGCCACAGCTCCAGCGGCAGCGTTTCCCCCGCCACCTCCACCCGGCGCGGGTCCTCGGCGTGCAGGGCATCCAGCGCGGCCTGGGTCCGCTCATAGGGCGACGAACAGGGGGACGAATCGCTCATGGTGTCTCCTCGTGGTGATGGCAGGGGGATGAAAGCGTGATGGCTGGCATCGAACGGTCATCTTCCCATGGAAGCATGTTGGAGCCGCGTTGACAGCCCGTCCTCGAACGGCCGTTTACCCGCCGACGCCGGGCACGCTAGGTTGTTGCACGACCATTCAACAAAAGGACTCCCATGACGATCGCCATCCGCCTTCCCCTCGCCACCGCCCTGGCCCTCGGGCTCGCCGCCCCGCTCGCGGCCCAGGCCGACGCCCTCCAGCAGCAGCTCGACGACCTGCATGGCTTCCAGATCATCGCCCACCGCGGAGCCAGCGGGTACGCGCCGGAACACACCTGGCCGAGCTACGAGACGGCCCTCGAGATGGGCGCCGACTACCTCGAGCTCGACCTGCACATGAGCGCCGACGGCGAGCTGATGGTGATCCACGACGACACCCTGGACCGCACCACCGACGGCAGCGGCAAGGTGAAGGACCACACCCTGGCCGAGCTCAAGGCGCTGGACGCCGGCAGCTGGTTCAATGCCGCCCATCCCGAGCGCGCCGACGACGCCTACGCCGGCGCCGAGCTGCTGACCCTCGACGAGGTGATCGACCGCTACGGCAGCGACGTGCGCTACTACATCGAGACCAAGTCGCCGGAGCGCTACCCCGAACTGCAGCGCGCCCTGGTAGAGACCCTCGAGGCCGAGGGGCTGGTGGCCTCCGGTTCGGTGGTGATCCAATCGTTCAGCCAGGACAGCCTCGAGCAGGTCCACGCGCTCAACGCCGACATCCCGCTGGTGCAGCTCGTTTGGTACTCCCCCGCCGAGGACGGCGGCGGCCTGACCGAATGGACCGGCGTGACCCCGGCGCCCGCAGAGATCACCGACGCCGACTTCCAGGCCATCGCCGACTACGCCGTGGGCATCGGCCCCAACGTCGTCTACGACGGCGAGGACGTGATCGACGCCGGCTTCGTCGAACAGGCCCACGACAACGGCCTGCTGGTGCACCCCTACACCATCAACGAGCCCGAGCAGATGAAGCGGCTGCTCGACTGGGGCGTGGACGGCATGTTCACCAACTTCCCGGATCGGTTGAGTGAGGTGGTGGAGTAAATACGGCTAGGCTTAAGAGGAAGACTGGAGAGGGCCTTAAGTGATGGCTCTCTCCGGTATAACGCCGCCATCATGCGCGGCTTTTTAGTGTAGGCGAAGCCAAAACGTAAAAGACGTCGCCGCGCCCGGCCTTGTTAGGCATTTTCCGATTCATTATCCATTGGACAAGCAATTCTCCTCATACCATGTTAATGCAGCTTCTGTAGATTCATTTTCAAAACGAGAAACCACCCAGACGATAAACCTTCTTTGGATCGCCTCGTAATCTCTACCCTGTGGGAAATCCAACTCTCTGGAACGTAAGGATTCAAAAAAACGTTGCTGCCCTGCCTCCTTCTCTACATTTGATAAATCGACTCCAAGCCTCGGAGCCTTAGACATATGAAAGCAGTATGCGCCCCTCAAGAACCCGGTATCATCTAGCGGATAATCCTCAGCCACAGCGGGAGTCGCCAAAAGAAAAAGCAAAATGTAAGCGCACATTTTTCTCATATCAAATCCTTAGCTTGACAAATACTTAACGCCGCGCTCTGCGGCAAATTTTGAGCGCAGTGGAAAATTTTCCCGACAGCAGCGCCTTGTTAGCCATTCGCATCTTCTTCCTTTTCCTTAAACACCGTTTCAATTGCACCTTTAGCTATGGGATCAATTATATAGACGCAACTTCTTTGAGGCTGCGCAAATATTATACTGCTTGAATAATTAGAGAACACCCGCTCATTGTCAAAATATTGACTACCAGTTGAAGAACGATTGAATCTCTTTGTATTTATAGAATCTTTGGAGAGAAAATCTTGAAAATGCCGTGCATCTTCCGGCTGGATGCCTTCAAAAAATCTAACTAGTGCATTGAATTTAAGCTCATCGAATCGACGCCATAACTCATTCTCCAAAACATCCTTTGCTACAGCAGTCAAAGACGCAGATTCATACCGTTCACCGACGGCTGGAGTATAAATAATTTTAAAGTTCTTCAGGGTGAATAAAGGAGCCCCTTTTTTTACTTGAACATGATTCTTCCTTTTTAGCTCTTGGATTATGTGAAGCTGAAATATGTCTAATGTCTCAAATGCGCTGCGGATATTTTCTCGATTCTTTAGGCTCTTGGACTCTGCGTTCTTGGCTTCCTCTGCGGCCTTTGCCAGTTTCTCTTTTTCTTCCTGCCGACTCTGGAAGTAAGAATATATGAGCCCTATGACACCATAGACCAAGCGAACGGAGGTAATAAACGCAAAACCTCTTAGAACAGTTTCAGATACTGAATCAATTGTGACTAAGTCTTTAGAAGCACAAGCCAAAATAGCTAGCGAAACAACTGATATGGCTATATTTAGCCGCATGTTCTTTGCTTTTGCAAGAAGTTCCAAAACCTCTTTATAACTCTGCACTAAGACTTACTCCGAATTGATGACCAACACCTAACTTAGGGGCCGGGACTGCGTAGCAGTGGAGGCTCCAGCCCGCTTGCGGGCGACTACAATTATTTATTATTACTATTTCGCCTCATTAAACCCTGCTCATGAAGAATAGCCAAATTGATTCCGCACTTTATATTCATGAGAAATTTCCAAAACCAGCTCAACATACCGACAAGAAGATATCCCAAGCTTATGATATGCAGATTTGGCGGACTTTTTAGACTCAAATACTGCTACATTCTTAGCTTTAAGATCACTTAACATTTCAGCATTTAGCAGAATTGCGCCATCATGATCATATTTCGTATTTTCAATTCTAACCAATTCCCAAGGAACACTCCCATCGCTAGACGTAGAGTCAAATGCATATAACTTTTGTTTTTCCGTTCCAGTATCAGCTATCACATATGCCATAAATTTCTTCTCACTAAGCCAGCCTATACACGTCATAACAGGTATTAGGTGGGCAGCTCGCTTGTTCACTTGAACGTGCCGTCACGTTCATTCGGGTTATACCGCGACCACCTGCATCTCAAACCATTGAAAAACAATGAAATTAACCACCATTAGGCGTCATGACACCCGCCACCGTGTCGGCTTCAAAACAAGGATACCGTTCCCTGTCGGGATACCGGCGAGCCCATAAGGAACGACGCAACCAGCAAAGCAGACTTAATCGAATTTCGCCAGCGTCGCCCGCCCCTTGATGCCAACGCTCCAGGGCCTTCACGCGATCCGACGCCGACGCGCCGGTTGGATCCACCGGGCCTGAGCCGGCATGATGCCCTCTTCCGCTTTGTCCTCTCTCTTAGCCATACCCCCACGAGGAGTCTCCATGTCGACCGTGTTCGCTCGCCTCAAGGACGTCGCTTCGCCCCGCATCGGCCTGGGCGCCATGAACCTCTCCCACGGTTACGGCAGCCCGATGCCGGAGCCCGAGGCGGTGCGCGCCCTGCAGGCGGCCGTCGACATGGGCTATCGCCACGTCGATACCGCGACCCTCTACGGGGCCACGGCCAACGAGTCGCTGGTGGGCAAGGCGCTGGCGAGCCGGCGCGACGAGATCCTGCTGGCCAGCAAGTGCGGCATGGCCATCGATCCCGAGCAGGGCAAGAAGGTGATCGACGGCCGCCCGGCGACGCTGCGCCGGCAGTGCGAGGCGAGCCTGGGACGACTGGGCACCGACCATCTGGACCTCTACTACCTGCATCGCTGGGACAAGAGCGTGCCGATCGAGGAGAGCGTCGGCGAGCTGGGGCGCCTGGTGGAGGAAGGCAAGATCGGCGGCGTGGGCCTGTCCGAGGTGTCCGCCGCGACCCTGCGCCGGGCCCGGGCCGAGCATCCCATCGCCGCGGTGCAGTCGGAGTACTCGCTGTGGACGCGCAACCCGGAGATCGGGCTGATCGCGGCGTGCCGCGAGTCGAACACCGCGATGGTGGCGTTCAGCCCGCTGGGCCGGGGCTTCCTGTCCGGCGCGGTGGAAGACCCCACCCGCCTGGAGGAGAGCGACATGCGCCGCAGCATGCCGCGCTTCAGCGCCGAGCATTTTCCGCACAACCTGCGCCTGCTGGACGACCTCAAGGCCGTGGCGCGGGAGCTGGACACCACCTCCGGCCAGCTGGCCCTGGCCTGGCTGCTGGCCAAGGGCGACGACATCCTTCCCATTCCCGGCTCGCGCTCCGTCGCGCACATGCGCGAGAACCTGGCGGCGGCATCGCTGCGCCTGGACGCCGCGACCGTCGCCCGGCTGGACACCCTGCTGACGCCCGACCAAGTGCAGGGCGGCCGCTACGGCGAGGCCGCCCAGGCGGACGTCGACACCGAGGAATTCGGCGCCTGACGGAGCCCGGCCCGGGTACAGCAAGCGGACACCAAGACGCGGGGCACGCCATCGGCGTGCCCCGCGTCATTCGGCAACGGCGCGCGGTCAGAAGGTGTAGACGACGCCGGCGGTGACCATGTCGATATCGCCGATCTCGTCGGCGTCGAGGCGTTCCACCTCCACGCGGCCGGTGAGGTCGAGCAGCTCGAAGCGCGCGCCCAGGCCGTAGACCGGGTCGGTGCCGGAATAGTCGCGGGTCAGGCCGCGGCCGCGACGCTCGGCGTCCCAGTCGGCCAGGCCGGCCTTGGCGTAGACGCCCAGCGGGCCGAAGCTCAGCCCGGCCACGCCCATGGCCTCGAAGGCCTCCACGTCCAGCGTGCCGGAGCGGCCGTCCACCTCGCCGTTCAGGCTGTCGCCGTTGACGTAGCCGAGTTCGGCGCCCAGGTCGAGGAACGGCAGCCAGCCGACGTTGTAGCCGGCGGTCAGCTTGACCATGTCGGCTTCGTCGTCGAAGTCGTGATCGCCGTGCATCTGGCCGAGGCCGCCGCCCAGGTAGAGGCCGGTGGCGCCGGTGGCGAAGGCGGGCGCGGCGGTCACGGCCAGGCCGGTGGCCAGGGTGGCGGCGAGCAGGGAGCGCAGGGGCATCTTGCGGGACATATCTCTCGATTCCTTTCGACACGGGATGGGGCGCGTAGTGTAGCGCGCCGGCCGCCGGCGGGTCAGGTCGCGGGCGGTGCGGTGTCCGCCGCCCATGGCGGGGCAGGGGCGGCGCCAGGTTGCCAGGATTCAGGGGCCCGGCGCCGCGCAGGCGTCGATGCCGCGCCAGTCGCGGGATGCGGCGCTGGCGAGCCCCTCTAGTGTTATGTTATAACGCATGCCACTTTCGCGGAGATGTATCACCATGGCGCATCGCTCCCATCGCCATCGCCCCGAAGGGCCCTGCCATTTCTCGCTGATGTCGCTGTCCGCCCCGCGCCGGCTGCTGCTGGTCGCGGCCCCGCTGGCGTTCCTGTGGCTGGCGGTGGCCTGGGCCACGGGAGGCTTCGCCTGATGGCACGCCTGCAACTGCACGACCTTCAGCTCGCCCGCGGCGGCCAGACGGTGCTCGAGCACCTCGACGGCCGCTTCCAGGACGGCGCGGTGACCGCGCTGATCGGCGCCAACGGCGCCGGCAAGAGCACCCTGATCGCCGCCATCATGGGCATGCTGACGCCGGTGTCCGGCCGCGTCGAGAGCCAGGTGCCCAAGGAGCGCCGCGCCTGGCTGCCCCAGCAGCTGGCCCTCGATCTGTCCTTCCCGATGAGCGTGGAGGAACTGATCATGAGCGGCACCTGGCCCAGCCACGGCGCCTTCAAGGGCTACTGCGGCCCGCACTATCGCCGCGGCCGCGAGATCATGGCCCGCCTGGGCATCTCGCACCTGGCCCACCGCCAGCTCGGCGAGCTCTCCGGCGGCCAGCGCCAGCGCGCGCTGATCGGCCGCACCCTGATGCAGGAGGCCGAGCTGCTGCTGCTCGACGAGCCCTTCGCCAACGTCGACGCCGAGACCGTCGAGGTGCTGATGGACGTGCTGCGCGACATGGCGGCCAAGGGCGCCACCCTGATCGTGGTGCTGCACGACATGGAACAGCTCTCGCGCCTGGCCGACGACGTGCTGATGCTCTCCGGCGGCCACGGCCGCTGGGTCAGCCCCGAGGCGCTGCTGGAGTACAACGCCGGCCAGCCCGCCCGCGCCCCGCGCCTGCCCTTCGATTTCCCCGAGGTCTCCCATGCTGGCTCTACTTGACGCCTGGCTCGCCGCTCCCTTCGACTACGGCTTCATGAAGCGCGCCCTGGTGGCGGGCATGGCGCTGTCGCTGGCCGCGCCGCCGCTGGGCGTGTTCCTGATGCTGCGGGGCATGAGCCTGATCGGCGACGCCATGTCCCACGCCATCCTGCCCGGCGTGGCGCTGGGCTTTTTGTTCGCCGGCTTCTCGCTGCCGATGATGAGCCTCGGCGGTATCCTCTCGGGGCTGCTGGTGGCGGTGATGGCCGGCAGCGTGTCGCAGATGACCGGCCACCGCGAGGACTCGGCGATGGCCAGCTTCTTCCTGATCTCGCTGGCCGCGGGGGTGATGATGGTGTCGCTGGGCGGCAGCAGCGTCGACCTGACCCACGTGCTGTTCGGCTCGATCCTGGCCGTGGACTCCACCGCGCTGCTGCTGATCGCCGGCATCGCCAGCCTGATCGTGGTGTCGCTGGCGGTGATCTTCCGCGCCCTGGTGGTGGAATGCCTGGACCCGCTGTTCCTGCGCGGCCAGGGCGTGCGTGGCGGCCTGGTGCACGGCGTCTTCCTGGGGCTGGTGGTGCTCAACCTCACCGCCGGCTTCCAGACGCTGGGCACCCTGATGGCGGTGGGCCTGATGATGCTGCCGGCCACCACCGCGCGCTTCTGGAGCAATCGCCTGGAGGGCCTGATCGTCATCGCCATCGGCGTGGCCATGGTGGCCAGCGCCGGCGGCCTGCTGCTGTCGTATCACCTGAGCCTGCCCTCCGGCCCGGCGATCATCCTGATGGCCGGCGTGGCCTACGTGGCCTCGGCCCTGTTCGGCCGCCAGCATAGCCTCACCGCCCGCTTCCGCCGGCGCGCCGCGCCGCTGAACGCGCCGACCGCCGACCACTGACGCCTCGCCCGTCTCTTTCCCTGCCACGGAGCCTACCGATGACCTTCGCCAAGCCCTCTGCCCTCGCCGCCGGCGCCGCCGCCCTGCTGACCCTGCCCGCCGTCCAGGCCGAGGAGCGCGTGCAGGTGCTCGCCAGCTTCAGCGTGCTCGCCGACATGGTCGAGCAGATCGGCGGCGACCACGTCGAGGTCACCTCGCTGGTCGGCGCCGACAGCGACGCCCACGTCTTCACTCCGCGCCCCACCGACGCCCGCGCCCTGGCCGAGGCCGATCTGGTGGTGCTCAACGGCCTGCAGTTCGAGGGCTGGATGTCGCGTCTGGTCGAGGCCAGCGACTACGCGGGGCCGACCGTGGTGGCCACCGACGGCATCGAGCAGGCGCTCGGCGAGGCCGCCCACGCGGACGAGGCGGAGCACGGCCACGACGCGCATGCCCAAGAAGATGGCCACGACGAGCATGGCCACGAAGCATCCGGCCACGAAGAAGCCAGCCACGAAGCATCCGGCCACGCCGGCCATGCCCACGCTCACGAGGGCATGAACCCGCATGTCTGGCTGGATCTGGGCCTCGGCGAGCTCTACGTGAACAACATCCGCGACGGCCTGATCGCCGTCGACCCGGCCCACGAGGCCGACTACCGCGAGCGCGCGGCGGACTACCAGCAGCGCATCGACGCCCTGGACGCCGAGGTCCGCGCGCTGATGGACGAGCTGCCCGAGCACACCGCGGTGATCACCGGCCACCAGTCCTTCAACCACTTCTCCCGCGCCTACGGCGTCGACTTCCTGTCGCCGGCCGGGCTCTCCACCGAGGCCGAGCCCAGCGCCGCGCGCATGGCCGAGCTGATCGAGGTGATCAACGACCAGGGCGTTCAGGCGCTGTTCCAGGAGAACATGACCAGCCCGGCGATCATCGAGCAGCTGGCCGAGGAGACCGGCCTGCCGATCGCCGGCACCCTCTACTCCGGCGCCCTGGCGTCCGAGGGCGAGGCCAGCACCTGGCTGGGCATGGTGCGCCACGACGCCTGGCTGCTGCACGACGCCCTGGCCACCGAGGACGCGGCCCACGACCACGCCGACCACGATCACGACCACGCCGACCACTGAGCCGCTTGCCAGGCTCGCTCCACACGGCGCCGCCCTCGGGTGGCGCCGTCGTCGTTTCGGGGGCGGCCGTGCGAAGTTAGCCCTTCGGCCACGCCAGGGAGCGCCCCCATGAACCTGCTGGATGCCATGACCGCCTTCGTGCGGGTCGCCGAGCTAGGCCGGCGACCGCGAGGACCTGCTCGACTGGCAGGCTGCGCCCCGGGTGCTGGCCCCCTCCCTCGCCCGAGCACTTCCAGCCGCTGCTGCTGGCCATGGGCACCGGCGGGCCCGCAGAGCGGCTGCACCACAGCATCGAGCACGAGGTGCTGGCGATGGACCTCTAGCCTTCGCCTGAGGCGATCGGCTCCCCGAACGCAGCGAGGCCGCCCCGAAGGGCGGCCTCGTCGCGTCGTGCGCTAGCGCATCGTGCCTCAGGCGTCGGGAATCTCCAGCGCCTGCTGCACCGCCGGCCAGGCCGGCTCGCCGTCGCGGGTGGTCACGCCCTCGAGGAAGGCCTCGACCTTCGCCGGGTGTTCACGCAGCCACTCCAGGGCGACCGCGTCGGGCTCGCGCTCCTCGAAGCTGAAGCCACGAATCATCGCGCTCTGCTGGTCGGCGGTGAAGCTCAGCTGGTCGAGCAGCCGGGTGGCATTGGGGTTCGCCTCGGCGAACCGGGTCGTCACCAGGGTCTTCACATCGCTGCGGCCACCGTCCGGGCCCCACATGTCCTGGGTATCGTCGAGGTAGCGCACGTCATGCTCGATGTTCATCCAGTGCGGCGTCCAGGCGGCGAAGACGATCCATTCCTCGCGGTCGATGGCGCTGTCCACCGCGCTGAGCATGCCCGGCGTGGAGGTCTCGGAGAGCGTCCAGTCGCCCAGGCCATAGGTGTCGGCCTCTACCGCGCCATTGAGGGTGTCGCTCATCCCGGAGCCTACCTCGATGGAGTAGATGGTGCGCTCGAGCTTGTCGGCGAACTCGGGATCGTCCAGCTGCTCGGCCGACGTCAGGCCGGCTTCGTAGACATAGGTCGGCACCGCGAAGCCGAGGCGGGCCCCCTCGACGTTGTTGCCAAGATCGACCAGGCTGCCCTCGTCGGTGGCGGTGTCGTACATGCCTTGCTGGGCGGGCAGCCAGGCGGCGAGGAAGACATCCAGCTCGTCCTGATTCAATGCCTGGTAGGTGATGGTGGAGCCGAGCTCTTCCGCACGGGGCTCGTAGCCCAGCGCCTCGAGCAGGGTGGAGGCCAGCTCGGTCTTGACGGTCACACCGGGCCAGGCCGGTGAGGAGAAACGAACCTCGGCCGGTTCCTCGGCCTGGGCCATGCCGCTCATGGCCAGCAGGGAGCCGGCCAGCACGAGAGAGAGGGGACGACGGGACAGGGACATCGGGACTCCTTGGCGGGTTGCGCCGTGCTGTAACACGTCACAGACCCTAGTGGCCCCGGGCGATATCGACAAGCCGGGCCGTCAACGCTCGTCGACGGCCCGTGCCACGAGTCAGTCGCCCTTGCCGACCATCTTCGCGGCCTCGACCACCTCGATCCAGTAGCCGTCCACGTCCTTGACGAAGACCACGTCCTTCATCTTGCCCTGGTCGGGGCGCTTGATGAATTCGACCTCGTTGGCGTCGAACCAGGCCACCGCGGCGTCCAGGTCCGGCACCGTGAAGCAGATGTGGCCGAAGCCCTGGGGCTCGGCGTTGCCGTCGTGATAGGCGAAGTCCGGCTGGTCCTCGGTGCCCCAGTTGTGGGTCAGCTCCAGCAGGCCCTTCTGGGAGAAGGTCCAGACGGTGCGCTCGTCGGTGTCTTCCGGCACCCGATCACCGTCCTCGAGCTTGGCGAGGAAGTAGAGCGAGAACTGCATTTCCTCGAAGTCGAGGCGGCGCAGCACGCTCATGCCGAAGACCCGGGAGTAGAAGGCCAGCGCGGCCTCCGGGTCCTTGACCCGCAGCATGGTGTGGTTGAGGCGGAAGCCGTCAGTGTCGCCGGTCGCGGTCTTCACGCCGGGGTGTTGCTCGCCGTTGAAGCTCATGGTGTCTCCTGATGCCATGGGTGAGGTCTCGAACCGAGGGATGCCTCAGGTATGGAGGCACGCCGGCGACTTTTCCACCCCGCGGCGTTTTTTGTGCCTCGCGAATTTTCGATACACAGGTTATACACAGCACCGTTACCCCGTCGGACGCCCGCCCCGCGGAGGCTTCGGAGAACGCCGCCCAAGGTCATGCACATTCGTCACTGGCGGGGGACGCCACCTGATTCTACATTTTCTGTACAACCCGCGACGCATCAGGAGGACGAGATGGCCACCATCGACCAGAGCCTGGGGGATCACATCACCCTCAAGGAACTCTCCCACGCCCTCGGCCACGGCTTCTCGCCGATCGTCGAAGTGGAATCCATGGACGGCATCTACACGGTGCGCTTCCACCACGCCAACGGCATCTCCACCCTCTCCGACAAGCAGGGCAAGACCTGCACCTACCTCGGCACCGGCGAGATCCGCGACCTGCTGGGCGGCCTGGGCCTGAGCCACGGCGTGCTGACCTGGGCGGACCAGTGCGGCGACGAGATGATCGGCGTGCCCGGCCATGCCATGACCCCGGACGAGATGCTGACCCACGGCACCAGAATCGCCTTCCGCTGATGTTCACAGCCACGGGCTGGACGGCTAGGCTGGGAACGATGAGAGGGAAAAACGGACGCCCCGCGAGATGCCCATGGCAACGACTCCAGCCTCACCCGCCCCGGCGCCCTGCGCCGCGATGCGCCTCGCACGGCTGCTGCCGCTGGCGATGCTGCTGACGCTCGCCGGCTGCGCCGGCCCCCAGCTCGCCACCCGCGACGCCGAGGGGCTGTCGATGGACCGGGCGATGATCCTGTCCGAGGCGCGCCAGTCGCTGGGCACGCCCTACCGCTTCGGCGGCACGGACGCCAGCGGGCTGGACTGCTCGGGCCTGGTGCAGCGGGTCTATTCCCGGGCCGGCATCTCGGTGCCGCGCACCTCGCGCCGCCAGTTCGCGCGCCTGCCGCCGATCGACGAGGCGCGCCCCGGCGACCTGCTGTTCTTCGACACCGCCGGCGGCGGCGATGCCAGCCACGTCGGCATCTACCTGGGCGACGGCGAGATGATCCACGCCCCGGGGCGCGGCCGCCGGGTCAGCGTCACCTCGCTGTCGCTGGACTACTGGCAGGAGCGTTTCCTGGGCGCCGCCGCACCGGCGCCCTGAGCGGGGTCCATCCGACCTCTCCGATTGCCGGCATCGCGCCGCGATGCCGCTGACGCCATCCGACACAGCGGACTTCGAACACGATTCAGGAGGACACCATGGCACTGCGACTCGGCGATATCGCCCCGGACTTCACCCAGGAGAGCACCGAAGGCCCGATCCACTTCCACGAGTGGGCCGGCGACAGCTGGGTGATCCTGTTCTCCCACCCCAAGGACTTCACCCCGGTGTGCACCACCGAGCTCGGCGAGGTCTCGCGGCTCAAGCCGGAGTTCGACAAGCGCAACACCAAGGCCATCGGCCTGTCGGTGGACCCGCTGGAGGACCACAAGGCCTGGGTCGGCGACATCCAGGAGACCCAGGGCTGCGCCCTGAACTTCCCGCTGCTGGCCGACGCCGACCGCAAGGTCAGCGACCTCTACGACATGATCCACCCCAACGCCAACGACACCCTGACGGTGCGTAGCGTCTTCATCATCGATCCGAACAGGAAGGTCCGCCTGATGCTGACCTATCCGGCCAGCACCGGCCGCCACTTCGACGAGATCCTGCGCGTGCTCGACAGCCTGCAGCTGACCGACTCGCACAAGCTGGCCACGCCGGTGAACTGGAAGCCGGGTGACGACTGCATCATCGTGCCGGCGCTCAGCAACGAGGAAGCCGCCAAGCTGTTCCCCGAGGGCTGGGACGAGCAGAAACCCTATCTGCGCCTGGTCAAGCAGCCCGGCAAGTAAGCCCGGCAGTAAGCCAGCACTCACTTCAGCGCTTCGACGCCGGCCCCAGGGCCGGCGTCGCTGCGTCCGGCCGGACGAACCGTGCCGAAAGAACATGGGAGAAAGAACATATGAGTATGAACAAATCGTCCTAACAGAGGCTTATGGAATAAGTTAATGCCGCGTAGCATCATCCTTTTACGCATCCGGTAGAGGCCCCGCATGTCCCGACACATCCGCCGCCTGGCCCTGCTGGCCGCCCTGTCCCTGGGCATGGCCGGCCAGTCCCACGCCGACGACGCCACCCTCGAGGTCGGCTACATGCCGATCCTGCCGGTCGCCCAGCTGTTCGTGATGGAAGGCGAGGGCTGGACCGACGACGCCGGCCTGGACCTGGAGCTGACCCGCTTCTCCAGCGGCCCGGCCATGGTCCAGGCGCTGGCCTCCGGCGAGCTGGACGTCATGTACTTTGGTATCGGCCCGGCCATGGTCGCCCGCGCCAACGGCGTGCCGATCAAGGTGCTGGCCTCGAGCATCCGCGAGCAGATCGGCGTGGTCGCCCGCGGCCCGCTGGCCGAGCGTTTCGCCGACAGCGACGACGCCGCCCGGGCCATCGCCGACTTCACCGAGGCCGAGGGTCGCCCACCTAAGATCGCCACCTTCCCCCAGGGCTCGGTGCCGGACACCGTGCTGCGCTACTGGCTGACCGAGCAGCTGGGCATCGACACCGACGACGTGAACATCGTCGCCATGGGCGCCGACCGCGTGCAGCAGGCGCTGCTGGCCGGCGCCGTGGACGCCGCCTCGATCCTCGAGCCGATCCTGACCACGGTGCAGCAGCGCGACGACGGCGCCCAGGTGGTGGCCCGCGCCGACGAGATGCTGCCCGGCCAGCCCGGCGCCGTGCTGGCGGCCCGCGAGGAGACGCTGGCCGAGCATCCCGAGGCGATGAAACAGCTGATGGCCCTGCACCTGCGCGCCACCGAGATGCTCACCGAGGATCCCGAGGGCGCCGCCCCGTCGGTGCGCGAGTTCGTCGGCAAGCGCCTGATTCCGCTGGAAACCGTCGAGACGGCCCTGGCCTCGCCGTCGTCGAACTACGTCGCCGACCCGCACGCCATCAGCGAGGGCACCCGGCGCATGCACGACTTCCAGCTCGAGCAGGGCTCGCTGCGCCAGGCGGTGGACCTGGACGCGCTGTTCGACACCTCGCTGTATGACGCCGTGGTCGCCGAGAACGACGACTCATGAGCCGTTCCAGACACACCCTGCTGAGCCTGGGCGGCCTGGCCGGCTTCATCGCGCTGTGGGAGCTGGCGCTGCGCAGCGGCCTGCTGCCCGGCAGCCTGGTGCCGCTGCCGTCGGTGATTCCCGGCGTGCTGTGGGCCGAGATCGCCGACGGCATCTGGCTCGAGGTGGTCACCGCCAGCCTCTCCCACTACGCCGTGGGCGTGCTGATCGGCTCGCTCTTGGGCATCGCCGTGGGCGTGGCGGCGGCGCTGCTGCCGCGCTTCAACGCCGTACACGCCTGGCTGGCGCGGCTGCTGCGCCCGATTCCGCCGCTGGCCTGGATTCCCTTCGCCATCATCTGGTTCGGCATCAATCCCTCGGCGGCGGCCTTCATCATCAGCATCGGCGTGTTCTGGATCAATTACTTCGCCAGCCACAGCGCGGTGCGCTCGGTGGACCCGGGCTACGACGAGGTGGCCCGGGCCTTCGGCCATGTCGGTTTCCTGTCGCGGCTGACCCGGGTCAGCCTGCCGGCCGCCGCGCCGGGCATCCTGAGCGGCCTGCGCGCCGGCCTCGGCCAGGGCTGGATGACGGTGGTGGCCGCCGAGCTGTTCGGCATCCCCGGCATCGGCCAGCGCATGATGGAGGCCTCGAGCCTGCTGGCCACCGATATCGTGGTGGTCTACATGCTCACCATCGCCGGCCTCTATGCGCTGTTCGACTTCCTCTTCGTCCTGCTGCAGCGTCGGCTGCTGAGGTGGCAGCCATGAACCAGCCCGATATCGCCCAGGGCCGCGACGCCGGCACCGATGACGCCCCCGTGCTGACCGCCCGCGGCATCCGCCTCGGCTTTTCCGGCACCACGGTGCTCGACGGCGTCGACCTGGCCGTGCGCCCGCGCGAGTTCATCGCCATCGTCGGCGCCTCCGGGGTCGGCAAGTCGACCCTGCTGCGCGCCCTGACCGGCCTGCTGACGCCCCAGGCCGGCCGCGTCAGCATCCCCCACGGCCGCGACGCCGACAGCCGCGCCTGGTCGATGGTGTTCCAGGCCCCGCGGCTGTTCCCCTGGCGGCGGGTGCGTGCCAACGTGGAGCTGGGCCTCGAGGGGCTGGAGCTGTCCCGCGACGAGCGCCGCCGCCGCGCGCTGGAGCCGCTGGCCCTGGTCGGGCTGGAGGACATGGCCGAGCGCTGGCCGCACACGCTGTCCGGCGGCCAGCAGCAGCGGGTCGGCATCGCCCGCGCGCTGGCGGTGCGCCCGCGGGTGCTGTTCATGGACGAACCCTTCTCGGCGCTGGACGCTATCACCCGCCGGCGCCTGCAGCAGGAGCTGATCGACCTGCGCCAGCGCACCGAGGCGGCGATCGTCTTCGTCACCCACGACATCGAGGAAGCGGTGCTGCTGGCCGACCGGGTGGTGGTGCTCGGCCGCGAGGCAGCGAACCGCCCGGCCGGCGTGGTGGCGCGCCACGAGATCACGCTGCCCGCCACCGAGCGCCGCGATCATCCCGACTTCGCCGACACCGTGCAGGCCGTCGAGGCCGCCATCGGCGAGCACTGAACGAGGAAGCCCCGATGAGCGACCTGCGCGTCCTGCTCCACGCCCCCACCGCCGATGGCCTGGCCCGGGCCCGGCGCAACGCCCGCAACCTGCTGAACGCCCGCCCCGGGGCCGAGGTGCTGATCGTCGCCAACGGCGGCGCCGTGGCCGCCGCCCTGGCCGAGCCCGACGACACCGACGCGCGGCTGCGGCTGTGCCGCAACTCGCTGAAGGCCCAGGGGCTCGAGAATCCCGACGGCATCGCCGAGGTCGAGGCCGCGGTGGTCACCCTGGCCGAATTACAGGCCGACGGCTGGGCCTATATCCGCGCCTGAAACGACGGCGCCATGACGAGCACGACGCCGGCCCCAGGGCCGGCGTTTTCGTGGGCGCTTGGCGATATTAAGCGTCGGTTAAGTTACACATCCCAGACTGTCGGGGAATCGTCTCGGAGACACCCCGATGTCCTTGACCGTCATACGCCCCGCCCCCGAGCCGCCGATCGAATGGCGTGAAGCCCGCCACTGGTCGGAGCGCCACCGCCTCGAGCAGCTGGTCAGCCACGGCTTCGCCACCCAGCACGATGCCCGCATCACCCAGTACCTGCCGCGCCTGTTCGGCCTGTGGCAGCAGGAGCGGCCCGTGGCCGCGGTGGGCGTGCGGCGCGCCGACGAGGGCCGGCTGTTCCAGGAGGGCTATCTCGACGCCTCCGCCGAGGCCAGCCTGACCCAGGCCCTGGGCACGCCGATCGCCCGCGGCGGCATCGCCGAGATCGGCAACCTGGTGAGCAGCCGGCGCGGGCTGCAGCGGGTGCTGTTTCCCTGCCTGATCGACCAGCTGGCCGAGGAAGGCCTGCACTGGGTGCTGTTCACGGCCATCCCGGCGGTGATCAACGGCATCCGCCGGCTGGGCATCGAGCTGATGCCGCTGCGCCTGGCCGATCCGGCCTGGCTGGGCCAGGACCGCGAGGCCTGGGGCCACTACTACGATCAGCATCCCTGGGTGATGGCCGGCGACCTGCGCCTGGCCCGCGAGCGGCTGCGCGCCGCCGGCCTGCTCTCGACGCTGCGGGAGGGCGACCATGTCCGACCGGCGTGAGCGCTTCCTCGACCGCCTGACCGCCCACGCCGAGCGCGCCCCCGAGGCCACGGCGCTGTGGGACGGCGCGCAGCGGCTGAGCTACGGCGAGCTGGCCGCCGCCATCGACGCGCGGCGGTCTCGGCTGACGGCGGCCGGCGCGAAACGCGTGGGCCTGGCGCTGGACAACGGCGTCGAATGGGCGCTGTGGGACCTGGCGCTGCTGACCGATTCGCGCGTCGCGGTGCCGGTGCCGGCCTTCTTCGGCGACGCCCAGCGCCGCCACCTGGTCGAGCGCGCCGGCCTCGACGCCTGGATCGGCCCCGGCGGCGAGGCCCTGGGCTTCGGTACGCCCGGCCCGGACGGCATCGCCACCCGCCCGGTGGCGTCGCCGCCGGCCCTGCATCCCGGCACCACCCGCATCACCTTCACCTCCGGCACCAGCGCAGCGCCCAAGGGCGTGTGCCTGGACACCGAGGCGGTGCTGGCGGTAGCGACGAGCCTCGCCGAGGCGGTCGCCCCGGCCGATATCGAGCGCCACCTGGCGATGCTGCCGCTGGCCACCCTGCTCGAGAACCTCGGCGGGCTCTACCTGCCGCTGTGGCTCGGCGCCGGCGTGGCGCTGCCCGGCGCCGCCGCGCTCGGCTGGCGGGGCGCCAGCGGCTTCGACGCCGAAGCCGCGCTGGCCGCCATCGAACGCTACCGGCCACACAGCCTGATCCTGGTGCCCCAGCAGCTCCAGGCGCTGGTGGACGCCGCCCCGAGCGCGCCCGAGGGGCTGCGGCTGGTGGCGGTGGGCGGCGCCCGGGTCGCCGCGCCGCTGCTCGAGCGCGCCCTGGCCGCCGGCTGGCCGGTGGCGGAGGGCTACGGCCTCTCCGAGTGCGCCTCGGTGGTGTGCCTCAACCGGCCCGGCGAGGCGCCCCACGGCGTCGGCCGCCCGCTGCCCCACGCCCGGGTGCGACTGAGCGCCGACGGCGAGGTCGAGGTAAGCGGCGCCACCATGCTCGGCTATCTGGGCGAGCCGCCGGTCGCCGGCTGGCACGCCACCGGCGATCTGGGCCGCTGGGAGGGCGATGCCCTGGTGCTGGAAGGCCGCCGCCGCGAGGTCTTCATCACCGCCTATGGGCGCAACGTCGATCCCCAGTGGGTCGAGGGCGTGCTCGCCACCCGGCCGGGCATCACCCAGGCCCTGGTCCACGGCGAGGCCCTGGCCCATAACCGGGCGCTGATCGTGCCCGCCGCGGACCTGTCCGACGCGGCCATCGACGCCGAGATCACCGCCGCCAACGCCACCCTGCCGGACTACGCCCGGGTGAGCGAATGGCGCCGCTGCGCGCCCTTCACCCCCCACAACGACCAGCTGACGGCCAACGGCCGCCTGCGCCGCGCGGCCATCCTGGCCGCCTACCGGGACTGGCTGTCCCGCCCCGGCGCGGACGACGCCGCGACCGACGCATCGCGCCCGCCCCATCACGACCGACTCATCACGACCACCGAGGAGTGACTTCATGAGTGCCTATCAACGCCTGCAGGACGCCACCCGCGCCGAGCGCGAATGGCTGCTCGACACGCCCATGATGACCCGCGCCATGCGGGGCGAGGTCGGGCGCGACGAATACCTGGCCTTCCTCGGCCAGGCCTACCACCACGTGCGCTTCACGGTGCCGCTGATGATGGCCTGCGGCGCCCGCCTGCCCGACCGGCTGGGCTGGCTGCGCGCTGCCCTGGTGGAGTACATCGAGGAGGAACACGGCCACGAGCAGTGGATCCTCGACGACATCCGCGCCGCCGGCGGCGACCCCGAGGCGGCGGCCGCCGCGACGCCCGACCCGGCCACGACGCTGATGGTGGCCTACGTGCGCGACCGGATCGAGCACGGCAATCCGGTGGCCTTCTTCGGCATGGTCCAGGTGCTCGAGGGCACCAGCACCGCGGTGGCCACGCGCGCCGCCGAACGGCTCCAGGCGAGCCTCGGGCTGCCCGACGACGCCGTGCGCTACCTGAGCTCCCACGGCAGCCTCGATATCGGCCACCTGGCCTTCTTCGAGACGCTGATCGACCGCCTGGAGGAGGACGATCTGAACGCGGTGATCGAAGGGGCGCGCATGGTCTATCGCCTCTACGGCGCCATGTTCCGGGGCGTCACCGCCCGCTGCACGGGGGGCACGGCCGCCCGGGAGCTGACCGATGCGCTGGCCTGAACCGCACTATCTCACCGAGGGCTGGCCCGGCCAGCGGGTGCTGATCACCGGCGCCAGCGGCGGCATCGGCCAGGCGCTGGTCGACGAACTCGCCGCCGCCGGCGCCCGGCTGCTGGTCACCGGGCGCGACGCCGAGGCCCTGGAGCGGCTGTGCCGCCTGCATCCCGGCCAGATCACGGCCCAGCCCGCCGACCTCACCCGCGCCGAGGAGCGCGCCCGGCTGGTGGCCGTCGCCGAGCGGCTGGAATGCACCATGCTGATCAACGCCGCCGGCGCCAACCGCGCCGAGCTGTTCAAGCACACCGACGACGAGGCCATCGAGCGCCTGGTGGCGATCAACCTGACCGCGACCCTGCAGCTGACCCGCGCCATGCTGCCGGTGCTGTGCCGCGCCGAGCAGGGCCTGGTGGTCAACCTGGGCTCGGCCTTCGGCCATATCGGCTACCCCGGCCAGGCCACCTACTGCGCCACCAAGTTCGCGCTCTACGGCTTCACCCAGGCGCTGCGCCGGGAGCTCGCGGACTCGCCGATCGCGGTGCACTACATCGCCCCGCGGGCCACCCGCACCGCCATGAACGCCCCGGCCATGGAGGAGATGAACCGGGCGCTGGGCAACGCCATGGACGCCCCGGAGACGGTGGCCGTCCAGATCCGCCGCGCCATCGAACGCGGTCGCAAGGAGACCCGCCTGGGCCGCGCCGAGCCGATCTTCGCCCGGCTCAACGCCCTGTGGCCGGGGCTGATCGATCGCGCCCTGCGCCGCCAGCTGCCCACCATCCGCCGCTTCATCGCCCCGCCACCCTGAAGCGCCAGGGTCGACAGGCGCGGTCTTCGGGGCGAGTATCGGCATGACCGGAGCACCGACAAGGAACGCCCATGCGCATACTGCTGGTGGAGGACGATCCCAGCCTGGCGTCGGGCATTCGCCTGGCGCTGAAGCCCGAGCACTACACCGTCGACATCCTCGACGACGGCATCGAAGCCCTCAACGCCCTGCGCGACGAGGAGCCCTTCGACGCCGTCATTCTCGATCTGGGCCTGCCCCGGCTCGACGGCATCGGCCTGATCGAACGGCTGCGCCGCGCCGGCAATCGGGTGCCGGTGCTGGTGCTGACCGCCCGAGACGGCATCGAGGAGCGCATCCAGGGCCTGGATGCCGGCGCCGACGACTACCTGACCAAGCCCTTCGAGGTCGCCGAGCTCAAGGCCCGGCTGCGCGCCCTGCTGCGCCGCAGCCAGGGGCTGACCAGCAGCGAGCTCAGCCACCGCGGCGTGGTGCTCGACCCGGAGAACCGCCGCGTCACCTACCGGGGCGAGCCGGTCACGCTGTCGCGCCGCGAGTTCACCCTGCTGCAGGAGTTTCTCAGCCACCCGGGCCACGCCTTCACCCGCGATACCCTGACCCGCCTGCTCTACGGCTGGGACGAGGACGTCGAGAGCAACGCCATCGAGGTCCACGTCCACCACCTGCGCAAGAAGCTGGCGCCCGAGCTGATCCGCACCCTGCGCGGCATCGGCTACATCATGGACAAGGCGCCGGACGAGACATGAGCTCGATCCGCCGCCGCACCCTGGGCATCGTGCTGCTGGTGGTGGCGCTGTGCATGCTGGCGATCGGCGTGACCAGCTACCGCGACGCCGCCCACGAGGTCGAGGAGCTGTTCGACGCCCGCCTGGCCCAGCAGGCCCGGCTGCTGGAGGGCCTGGTGCGCGCGCCGCTGCCCGAGGCACGGCGCGAGGGGCTGCTGGCGAGCCTCGACGGCGCGCTGCGCCGCGACGCCCCGGGCACGGACGACGGCCACCGCTACGAGGGCAAGGTGGCCTTCCAGGCCTGGCGCGGCGAGCGACTGCTGCTGCGCTCCGCCGGCGCGCCGACCGCGCCCTTCACCGAACGCCGCGCGGGCTACGGCGACGAGACCCTGAAGGGGCACAAGTGGCGCGTCTTCGCCCTCGGCGACGGCGACCTGCGGGTGCTGGTCGGCGAGCGCGGCGACGTGCGCGGCGAGCTGGTCCGCGGCATCGCCCTGCGCACCCTGGTACCGGACCTGCTGGGCCTGCCGGCGCTGGGGGCGCTGCTGTGGTGGGCAATCGGCTGGGGGCTGCGGCCGCTGTCGCGGCTGGCCGCCCAGATCGAGGCCCGCGACCCTCACCGCCTCAAGCCGCTGCCCGATGATCCGCTGCCCCGCGAGCTGGCCACCATCGTCGGCGCCCTCAACGGCCTGCTGGCACGCATCCGCGCCCTGCGCTCCCGCGAGAAACGCTTCATCGCCGACGCCGCCCACGAGCTGCGCACCCCGCTGACGGTGCTCGACCTGCACGCCCAGAACGCCCTGGCCACCGAGGATCCGGCGGATCGGCGCGAGGCGCTGACCCTGCTGCGCGACGGCCTGGCCCGCGCCACCCGGCTGGTCGGCCAGCTGCTGACCCTGGCGCGCCTGGACCCGGAGCAGGAGGGCGCCCCGGACCAGCGCATCGATCTGCTGCGCGAGGTGCGCGAGTCGCTGGCCGAGCTGATGCCGCTGGCCACCGACCACGGCCAGAGCCTGCACCTGGAGGCCGACGACGCCGACTGGACCCTGACCACCGAGCCCGGCGCCGTCACCACCCTGAT
Organism: Halomonas sp. B23F22_10; assembly: GCF_043496975.1. Taxonomy (NCBI): domain Bacteria; kingdom Pseudomonadati; phylum Pseudomonadota; class Gammaproteobacteria; order Oceanospirillales; family Halomonadaceae; genus Halomonas; species Halomonas sp. B23F22_10. The sequence goes on from NZ_JBIEKF010000007.1 coordinate 116,668, forward strand.
CAAGAACCTGGTCGGCAACGCCATCCGCCACTCCCCCGCCGGCAGCCGCATCGATGTGGCGCTGACGGCCCAGGCCCGGGCGCTGATGCTGCAGGTGGACGACAGCGGCCCCGGCATACCCGAGGCGAGCCGCCAGCAGGCGCTGGCGCGCTTCCACCGCGGCGGCTCGGGGGCCGGCGCCGGCCTCGGGCTCTCCATCGTCGACCGGCTGGTGCAGCGCCACGGTGGCCGCCTGACGCTGGGCGACGCCCCCGGTGGCGGGCTGCGCGTGCGGGTCTGGCTGCCCCGCGCCTGACATGGCATCGTCATGCCCGGCCCTTATCGTCGCTTAAGCCGACGGTAAGCCAAGGCCGCTACCGTGGTGACATCGATCGGACAACGACAACCCGGACAGGAGCCCGCCATGACCGCCATTGCCTCCCCCTCCCTCGACGCCGCCCTGCGCCGCCCGCTGTGGCTGGCCCTCGGCGGCGCGCTGCTGCTCGCCATCGAATGGCTGATCGGCCCCTGGAGCGTGGGCAGCCTGCCGCTGGCGCTGATCGCCCTGGCCGCCGGCGGCGCCTTGCTGCTGCGCTCCCTGAACGCCGACTCCCACCTCGAACCCGAGGAGGAAGACAGCGGCATGACCGCCGATCTGCAGACCGTCGCCCAGGCCAGCCTGCTGACCCTGATCGTGCTCCAGCTGGCCGCCTGACGCGACGCTCGCCGGCTTTACATGCCTCGGGCGAAGGGCGATAGTGAGGCCCGACGACAGGGGCGCCGTGGCGGTGATCCGCCACGGCTGAGAGGCACCCTCACCACCTGACCCGGATAATGCCGGCGGAGGGAGTCGTGCCGGCTCACTTCGCGGCCGCGCCTCCCGTCGCCAGGAGGCCCGATGCATTCCCTCGATCCCGCGCCGCATCTGGCGCGCGTGCGCCGCACCACCCCGCTGGTTCACAACATCACCAACCACGTGGCGATGAACTTCATGGCCAACGCGCTGCTGGCGCTGGGCGCCTCGCCCGCCATGGTCCACGCCCGCGAGGAGGCCGCCGAGTTCGCCGGCCTGGCCGCCGCCCTGACGCTGAACATCGGCACCCTCTCGCCCCACTGGCTCGATGCCATGGTCGACGCCGCCCGCGCCGCCAATGGCGCCGGCACGCCCTGGGTGCTCGACCCGGTGGCGGTGGGCGCCACCCGCTTTCGTCGCGAGGCCGGGGCCCGGCTGCTGGCGCTGGGGCCGACCGCGATCCGCGGCAACGCCTCGGAAATCCTGGCGCTGGCCCGGCAGGGCGGCGGCGGGCGCGGCGTGGACAGCACCGACAGTGCCGACAGCGCCGAGCGCGCCGCCGTGGCGCTGGCCCGCGAGAGCGGCGCCGTGGTGGCGGTCACCGGCGAGGTCGACCTGGTCACCGACGGCCGGCGCCTGGCGCGGGTCGCCGGCGGCCATGCGCTGATGCCCCGCGTCACCACCATGGGCTGCGCCCTGACCGGCGTGGTGGGCGCCTTCCTGGCCGGCGCCGAGGACCCGTTCGCGGCCACGGTGGCGGCGCTGGCCGCCTACGCCGCGGCCGGAGAAAGCGCCGCCGAGAGCGCCGCCGGCCCCGGCAGCTTCGCCGTGGCCTTCCTCGACGCCCTCTATGCTCTCGATCCCGACACGCTCTCCCCTTCCCCATCCACGCCGCTGGCCGACCGCCTGGAGCTCACCGATGCGCCTTGATCTGTCCCTCTACCTGGTCACCGACCCCGAGCTGTGCGCCGCCCATGGCGTCGAGCAGACCGTGCTGGCCGCGGTGCGCGGCGGCGTCAGCGTCGTCCAGCTGCGCGACAAGCGCGCCTCCGACGCCGAGATGATCCCGCTCGCCCGCCGCCTGAAGGCCGCGCTGGCCGGCAGCGGCGTGCCGCTGATCATCAACGACCGCCTCGAGGTCGCGCTGGCCAGCCGGGCCGACGGCCTGCACATCGGCCAGGACGATGGCGAAGTGGCCGACGCCCGCGCCGCGCTGGGCCCGGACGCCATCCTCGGCCTCTCGGTACAGACCCACGAGCAGCTGGCCCGGCTGGACGCCGGACGCCTCGACTACCTGGGCCTCGGTCCGGTGTTCGCCACGGCCACCAAGCAGGACCACGCCGCGCCGCTGGGCGTCGACGGGCTGGCGGCGTTGGCCGCCGCCAGCCCGCTGCCCACGGTGGCGATCGGCGGGCTCAAGGTCGAGCACATCGAGGCGGTGCGCCGCGCCGGTGCCGACGGCCTGGCGGTGGTCTCGGCGATCTGCGGCACCCCGGACCCGGAGGCCGCCGCGCGGCGCTTTTCTGCCGCAACCGCGACGGGCTAGGGGTTCCGTCAGCCTCGACGCGGCAGGAGGCCATCGGCTGGCTCATCCCGCGGTTTCGAAGACGCGGTCCGATCCAGCCCGATGCTGGAGACACACCGACGATGCCCCCGCCGCTTGGCGGAGGCATCTGACGCTGTCGCTGAGCGTGGCGCGGAAGGTGGGGGGATCATTGCTGCCGCCGCGCCCCTTGAGCGCGGCGGACGGCGGGGCACTCAGCCCAGGTCGTTGCCGAGCGTCTTGAGCTTCTCGGGGCTGAGGGCCAGGTCGTCGTTCCGGTTGACCCCGATGCCCTGGTCGATGATGCTCCGGGCGATCTCCTGCGCCTCCTCCAGGGAGTGCATCACGTAGGTACCGCACTGATGCTCGTTGAGCTCGGGAATCTCCTCCATGCGCTCGACGTTCAGCACATCGTGCATGGCGGCCTGCCAAGCCTCTGCAACGCTCTGCTCGCTCGGGCTGCCCAGCAGGCTCATGTAGAAACCGGTGCGACAGCCCATGGGCGAGATATCGATGATCTCGACGCCGTCGCCGTTCAGGTGCTGGCGCATGAAGCCGGCAAACAGGTGCTCCAGGGTGTGAACCCCCTTCTCGCTCATCAGGTCCTCGTTGGGCTTGTTGAAGCGCAGGTCGAAGACGGTGATGGTATCGCCCGAGGGGGAGCGCATGGTCTTGGCGACGCGCACCGCGGGGGCGCTCATGATGGTGTGGTCCACGGTAAAGCTGTCGAGTAGGGGCATGTCGGCTCCTGCAGGTCATGGGGAAGGACGCGGCCGCCTGGGCCGTGCTCGATGCAGGCATGGTAGCTCGTTGCGTCGGCGGTTCGCCAACCCCAGCGGCTGGAAAAACGCCGGGCGGGGACTCGCATGAGATCATGACGTGAAGGCTTGGCATGGCACCATGGCGGCCCTGAGCACCGTGACGCCTGGCCTCGGAGAGATGATACCCCAGGAGGTCATCATGAGCGGCGAGATCCACCGCGACCATCCCCACCAGCATGGCCCGGATTGCGGCCCCGCGCCATCCGGTGCGGGGCCGCTTGCGTCGGCGCCTCAGTGGGTGGGTCGACGGTTCAGGCTGACGCGCCGTTCCTGATAGGCGATGGCCAGACCGCTGACGATGATCAGGCTGCCGCCGGCGAACACCCAGGGGTCCGGCATCTCGCCCCAGAAGCCCCAGCCCAGCAGGGTCGCCCACAGCAGCGCCGTGTAGTCGAAGGGCGCGGCGATGGCCGCCGGGGCGTAGCGGAAGGCCTGGGTCAGGCCCACCATGGCGCCGACGCCGAGCACGCCGGCGCCCAGGAAGCCCAGCCAGTGGATCGGCGCCGGCGTCTGCCAGACCCAGGGCAGGGTCAGGGAGGCGGCCAGGCAGGGCACCAGGGTGGTATAGAAGACCATGGCCCAGAGGTGCTCCCCCTCGCCGTAGCGGCGCGCCGTGATCATGGTCAGGGCATAGAACAGCGCCGCGGCGACCACCACCAGCATGGCGGGCTGGAAACCGGCGGCGCCGGGCCGCACCACCACCAGCACGCCGGCGAAACCGAGCAGCGTGGCCAGCCAGGTCGGACGGTCGACCCGCTCGCCGAGCAGCGGCACCGAGAGCAGCGTCACGAACAGCGGCGCGGCGAAGGCGATCGCCGTGGCGGTGGCCAGCGGCAGCAGCACCAGGCCCCACATGAAGGTGATCATGGTGGCGGTGAAGATCAGGCCGCGCAGCAGGTGCACGCCCGGGCGCCGCGTGCCGAGGGTGCGCAGGCCGCCGCTGACGCGCGCGATCAGCACGATCAGCGGCAGCGACACCAGGGTGCGGAAGAAGATGATCTGCAGCGGCGAATGCACCGCGCCCAGCCACTTGGTGACGGCATCGCCCAGCGCCAGGCACAGCACGCCGCCGCACATGAACAGGATGCCTTTCAGCGAGGATGTCATGCGCGGCCTCCCTGCGCAGAGTGAAGAAAAAATCACCCCGTCGGCGGGACCGACGGGGTGATGTCTCTACGCTAGGCGATTCGGGCGGTCGAGGCAACGCCGGGCGGCGTGCCGGCGGGAACGCCTCAGAGCGAGGCCTGCACCACCATGCAGTCCATGCCCTGGGACTGCAGGCGCTGGCAGGCGCTGCGGGCCTGGCTTTCGCCCAGATCGACCAGACGCGCCCGGTAGACGCCGGCGCTCTCCGCCCAGGGCACATCGACCCGAGCCTCGTCCAGCTCGGCGGCCAGCTGGTCGGCGGCGCGGTCGGCCAGGCGACGGGCGTGATCGGCGTCGCTGAAGGCGCCGACCTGCACGCCCCAGCGGCCGCCGGCCCGCTCGTCGCGGTCGATCAGTGCGGTCAGCGGATCCGCCTCGGCCGAGCCGCCGATGGCCGCGTCGGCGCTCGGCGCCGAGGCCACGATCGTCTCGTCCGGCGAGGGCGCGGCGGCTTCCTGCACCACCGGCCCCGGCGTGACGGCGCGGGCCGGCTCGCTGGCCGCCGGCGTCGGGGCCGGTTCGGGCGCTAGGGCGGCGGCCGACGTCGCGGCCGGCGCGGCAGTGTCGCGGCTCGCCAGCATCTGCCCGGCCGGCGGCAGGGTGCGGCCCGGCAGCGGCATCAGCCGCTCGGCGGCGATCTCGGTGCGCGCCAGCCAGCCGTGGCCGTCGGCCAGGGCGGCGCGGGCGAAGCCGCGATTCAGCAGGTCGGCCATGTGCTCATCGCGGGAGGCCGCGGTGAAGCCGCCCATCACCACCGAGAGCATGCGCCGGCCGTCGTGCACCGCCGAGGTGGCGACGTTGAAGCCGGAGGCGCGGATGAAGCCGGTCTTGAGGCCGTCGGCGCCCGGGTAGTTGGCCAGCAGGCGGTTGTGGCCGCGGTAGGTGTTGCCGCGCCAGGTGAAGTCCTGCAGCGAGAAGTAGTGATAGTACTGCGGGAAATCGAGCATCAGCCGACGCGCCAGCACGGCCATGTCGCGGGCGGTGGTGACCTGGGCGTCGTCCGGCAGGCCGGAGGCGTTGCGGAAGGTGGTACGGCCCATGCCGAGCTCGCGGGCGCGCTCGGTCATCATCCGCGCGAAGTGACGCTCGCTGCCGCCCAGCGCCTCGGCGATGACCACCGCCACGTCATTGGCCGAGCGCACCACCAGCGATTCGATGGCGGTCTCCACCGGAATGCTGTCGCCCGGCTTGAGGTAGAGCTTGGTGGCCGGCATGGCCGCGGCCGCCTGCGAGACCGGCAGCGGCTGCCCCAGGCTCATGCTGCGCCCCTCGATGGCCTCGAACAGCAGGTAGAGGGTCATCATCTTGGTCAGCGAGGCCGGGAAACGCGGCGCATCGGCGTTCTCGGCGTAGAGGATCTCGTGGGTATCGGCGTCGATGACGATCCCCGCGTAGCGGGGGTTCTCGGCCTGGGCGAGCGGTGCCAGCAGCAGGCTGACCATGACGAGGACGGCAAGCAGACTCGCTCGCCAGCCGGAAATCTGAGTCGGCAGCATCGGTGTTCCCCTGAAAAATGACGCGCTTTATAAGTGCATTATGACCTAGGGGCCTGCCCTGTACAGGACGAAACGCGGCCCGCGGCGCCATTTCCACTTTTCGTTGTCGGACATCCAGCCTCGTGCTTGAGCGCTTCGATGTCCACCTCGTCGATCTGCGCCGCGGCCAGGAAGCGTGCGGCATAGTCGCGCCACACGCCGCTGTCGAGCAGCAGGGCAAAGACATCGGGGTCCAGATGGCCGTCGCGGGCCATGCCGGCCAGGATCGACAGCGAGCGCGACAGCGTCAGGCCCGGCTTGTAGGGCCGGTCGGCGGCGGTCAGCGCCTCGAAGACATCGGCCACCGCCATGATGCGCTCCTCCAGGCTGGCCTCGGCCAGCACCAGTCGGCGCGGATAGCCCTGGCCGTCCATGCGTTCGTGATGGTTGCCGGCGATGGTCGGCACCCGCCGCAGGTGCGCCGGCCAGGGCAGCGACTCGAGCATCATGACGGTCTGGACGATGTGCTCCTGGATGCGGAAGCGCTCGATGTCGTTGAGCGTGCCGCGCGCCACCCGCAGGTTGTAGAGCTCGCCCTGGTCGCCGGCCACCTCCGGCGGCTGCATGGCGAAGCCCCAGCGGTTGCGCGGGTCGCCCTCGGCCACCGGCGGCGGCGCGACGGCCCAGTCGAGGCGATGCCGAGGGCGGTCGGCCAGCAGCCGCTCCTCGGCGGGGAGCGGGGCTTCGGGCTCGCGGGCCAATCGTGCGGCCTCCTCCTCGGACACGCCGAGCCGGTCGTCGAAGTGGCGCCACCAGCGCCAGTCGGCGATCGCCTCGAGCCGCGCCAGGCCGTCCGCATCGACCGCCTGGCCGCCGCGGTTGAGCTCGGCCACCCGCCGGAAGGCCTCCTGCAGCTCGGCCTGCCGGCGCCGGCGCGCCGCGGCCAGCGTGGGCTCGTCGCCGCCCTCGGCCAGCCCGCGCCAGTAGGCGACGTCGGCGTCGCGCCACAGCACCTCGAAGCGGGTGCGGATCTCGTGGATGCGGTTGTAGCGGGTCTCCAGCTTGGTGGCCTTCTCCATGACCTCGTCCGGCGTGGTCAGCTTGCCGCAGTCGTGCAGCCAGGCCGCCAGGTGGAAGGCGGTACGGCGCTCGTCGTCCAGCGTCTCGTCGGCGAAGGGGCCGGTGGTCATGCGATGGGCGCCCTCCAGCAGCATCTCGGCCAACTGCGGCACCCGCGAGCAGTGGCCGCCGGTATGCGCCGACTTGGCGTCGGTGGCGCCGGCGATCAGCTCGACGATGGCATCCAGCAGGCGCTTCTCGCCCTCCAGCAGTCGACGGGTCTCGATCGCCACCGCCGCCGCGCCGGAGAGCTCCTCGACGAAGCGCCGCCAGGAGCGGTCGCCGCCCTGCCCCGACTCGCGCAGCGCCAGCACCAGCAGCCCCATGCGATGGCCGCTGCGATTGCACAGCGGCTGCACCAGATAGCCGCTGGCCGCGGCCCGGCGCTCCAGCGCCGCCATGCCGCCCTCCTCGGGGGCCTTCAGGGTCAGGCACGCCGGCAGCGGATCGTCGGGATCGCCCTGGCCCCGCTCGGCCTCGCAGACGAAGCGGGTGGCGTCGTTTTCGTCCTCGAGGTAGATGGCGCCGTGACGACTGTCGGTGATGTTCAGCAGGTCCTCGAGCACGGTGGCGAGCAGCGTGTCCAGCCGCGGCTCGCGGCTCAGCGTGCGGGTCATGCGCTGGAAGCCCGCGATGCCCTCGGCCATGCCCGTCAGCGCGCCGCTCAGCTGCTGCACCTCGCGCACCGGCGAGCGCACACCCCGGCAGGCAGAGAAGTCGAAGTCGCCCAGCGCCCGGACCTGCTCGGCCAGGGCGTTCAGCGGGCGGCTGAGCCGATGCCCGACCCACACGCCCAGCGGCAGCAGCGCCAGGGCCAGCAGCACGGCCACCAGCGAACGCTGCCACAGCAGCTCTCGGGTGCCGGCGAGCAGCTCGCGCTCCGGCACCACCATCAGCAGCGTGGCCGGCTCCACGCCGGGGATGCGGAACGGCAGGCGCATGCCGAACCAGTCCTCGCCGCCGACCCGGAAGCTGGCGGAGGCGCCGAAGGCGTCGTCGCCGGAGGCCGCCTCGCCCGGGGCCGCGGCGCCCAGCGAGGCGCCCTCGTCCCGGGTCAGGTGGCCGAGCCGCCGCAGCACCGGGTCATCGAGTTCGTCCAGCGTCGCCAGCCGCGGCGATCCGCCAGGCGCGGCGAGCAGCGTCGCCACGTCGGGATGCGCCAGCAGCCGGCCATCGCGGGACACCACCGCCAGCCGGGTGCCGGGCGTGATGCCCAGCGCGTCCATTTCGCTGCCGAGATCGGCCAGCGAGGCATCCAGCCCCACCACCGACCGACCGTCGCGGCTGCGCCGGGCCAGGGTGATGCCGATCTCGCGGGTGGTGAACAAGGCATAGGGCTCGGTCAGCCAGGGGCCGCTGGCCGCCATCGCCCGCCGGTACCAGGGGCGCTCCCGTGGGTCGAAGGCGTCGCCCGGCTGGAGCCGCCGGCCGAGCAGGTTCAGGTCGCGATCGTAGAGCCGCCATTCGGCCTGGACCTTGCCGCCGGCATCGCGGTCGACCGCCTGCACCAGATACGCCGCCTCGTCGGCCTCGGGCACCTCGGGCAACCGCGCCTGCGGCACCCGCCCGGCCGGGCGCAGCAGCAGGAAGTCGCCGTCCTCGTAGCCCACGTAGACGGCGCTGGCCGCCGAGTGCACCTCCAGCGAGGCGGCCAGCAGCGGCAGATGGCGCAGGCGATCGACGAGCCGCTGGCGCGACGCCAGATCGTCCTGGGCCAGCAGCGCCACCACCACCCGGGCCGGGTCGATCAGCCGCCGCGCCCGCTCCTCGGTGGTCACGGCCAGCTGACGGCCGGTGTCCTCCACGGCGCGGACCATCATCTTGTCGGCACCGCGGACGCCGTGCCACAGCAGCACCCCGGCCACGATCAGCATCAGGCCGACGATCGACACGGCGGTCAGCGCGCGAAGGGAGAAGGAACGGCGCATGGGCGGCCTCGGCAGCGGCGAGTCGGGCGCCGACGAGGTGCCGGCGCTGCCTTTCAAGATACGCCAAGTCCGCCGAGGATGGCGGTACATTGCGGGAACGCCCTTCAATGTGGGGACAGGCGCCCGGTTCAGGCACCTGTCGAGTACGAACGGCGTTATACCCGGAGCCTGACGGGTGTCTAGAATACCCGGGGCGATTCAGCCATCTTGCACGGCGGAGGCAGAGTTCGTCGGTTTTCCTCCGGCGGGAAATTCCGCCGCGGGACGTGATGGCGGGGCTTGCCTGATGCAGGTGGCAGAACACGGCCAGATGTCGCCACGCAGAGAAGGGGGCCTCCGACCAAGGTCGCGGCGAGCTTGCAGGAGACGCAGCGCTCTTGGACAGGGCACCTCGTTGTTGCCGGGAGAGGCCACCCGGGCTGTCATCGACAGCACTTGCGAGATCCACGATAGGCCGGTGAGAGGCGAGCTCAAGACGGCCTGGTGTGTATCCATGCCCTACACTATTCCTCCCGGCCCAATGCATAAATGACAATGGGATAGCTATTCTCATCAACGCCATGTGACGTTCCCAACAATCTCCACCCTTCTTTCAAAAGCTCATTGACTTCCTTTAAAAGTGATGAGTGCTTAACTTCAACTATGCCAAAGTGCTCTGTTAACATACTTGGACCCCTACTGTCCGCTTGCCACATGTGCTTATTGA
>NZ_JBIEKF010000008.1:0-116516 GCF_043496975.1 Halomonas sp. B23F22_10
GCGTGCGGGAACCACCTGATCCCTTGCCGAACTCAGCAGTGAAACCGCTCAGCGCCGATGGTAGTGTGGGAGTTCCCATGCGAGAGTAGGTCATCGTCAGGCACTTATATCGAAGAAACCCCGAGCCCAAAAGGCTCGGGGTTTTTTCATGTCTGGCCGACAGGCCGCGTATCGGATCGGGGAGTTCCCATGAAGAGTATCGGAACGCCGACCGCCGGAGCCCGGCCCGATCATCGTCAGGTACTTATCCCGGAAAAACCCCGGCCTCATCTGAGATCGGGGTTTTTCCATGTCTGGGCCTGACAAAAACGGACGCCGGTTCCTCGTGGGAGTGCGGGGCGCTCCTGCTCTCGGGCTGCGTCGGGTCGGCCCGGCCCGGGCCTTCGTCGGGGCCGTCGAGGGTGCTGAAGGGGTAGAGGGTGTACGTGTCGGTGAGAGGCGACAGACTGGCCTAGCGCGATGCGTTTCAGGGGTGGCCACGGCGATACTTGGCGGCTAGTCTGGGAGGGTATTGACGCGGAAGCCGACACATCTCAGGAGGAGATATCATGATGACACAGCAGATCCTGCGCAAGATCGCCCTGGCGAGCTTCATTGGCATGACGGCCTTCGGCCTGGCCGCCTGTGAAGAGGAAGGGCCGGCAGAAGAGGCCGGTGAAAACATCGACCAGACCATGGAAGAGACTGGTGAAAGCGTGGATGAAACCATGGATCAGGCCAGTGACTCCGTCGAGGAAGCGGGCGACAGCATCGCCGCTACCGCCGACGACGGCATGGAAGAAGCCGGTGAGGCCGCCGACGCGACGGGCGATGCCATCGAAGGCGCCGCCGACGAGGGCATGGAAGAGGCCGGCGAGGCCGCCGACGCCACGGGCGATGCCGTCGAAGAGGCGGGCGATAGCGTCGAGGACGCCGCCGAGGAGGCCGACTCAAGCTACTGAGTCGAAGTGGCGCGTCTCGTGTGAAGCGTGACATGCAAAAGGCCGGGCATTCGCCCGGCCTTTTGCGTTGTGGCGCGAGTCGGGGCTTGTGCCCGGGAATTTCCGGCGCCGCGGCAGTTCCGCTAGAATGAGCGTTTTTCCCGGCAGGGGCGCATGCATGACCATTGGTGACCTGATCCGCCTGTTGAGCGATGGCGAATTTCATTCCGGCGAACAGCTGGGCGAGCGGCTGGGCGTGTCCCGCGCGGCCGTCTGGAAGCAGCTGCGCAAGCTGGAGTCGCTGGGAATTCCCATGGAGGCGGTGAAAGGGCAGGGCTACCGCCTGGCCGAGCCGCTGGAGCTGCTCGACGGCGCCACCATCGTGGCCGGCCTGTCGCGGGAGGTGCGTCAGCACGTCAGTCGCCTGTTCGTCGAGGAGACGCTGCCCTCGAGCAACCTGTTCCTGCGCGAGCGCTTCGCGCAGGGGGCGGGCCACGGCGAGATCTGTCTGGTGGAGCAGCAGAGTGCCGGTCGTGGGCGCCGTGGGCGCACCTGGGTGACGCCCTGGGGGCGGACCCTGATGTTTTCGATCGGCTGGCGGGTGGAATCCGGGGTGGCCGCTCTCGAAGGGCTCAGCCTGGCCGTCGGTGTCGTGCTGGCCCAGGTGCTGGAGCGCCATGGGGTGCGGCCTCGCCTCAAGTGGCCTAACGACGTGCTGCTGGAGGCGGATTCTGGCGAGCTGGGCAAGCTGGCGGGCATCCTGGTCGAGCTGACGGGGGATGCGACGGGGCCCTGTGAGCTGGTGGTCGGCATGGGGATCAACGTGGATCTGCCGCTGGCGTTCCGGGAAGGGATCGAGCAGCCGGTGGGGGCGGTCCGCGACCAGGCCCCGGGGCTGTCGCGCAACCAGCTGGCCGTGGAGCTGTTCGACGGCCTGATGCCGCTGCTGGCGGAGTTCGAACATCAGGGCTTCGGTGCCTGGCAGGAGGCCTGGAATGCTCGGCATGCCTTCGCCGGGCGTGAGGTGGACATCATCCGCGGCCAGCGCCGCGAGCCGGCGATCGCCGAGGGGGTCGATGCCGCTGGCAACCTCTGGGTGCAAGGGGAGGGCGGTCGCGAGCGTCTCGCCGGGGGCGAGATCAGCGTGCGGGGGCGGTAATGATCCTGGACCTGGATATCGGCAACACCCTGTCCAAGTGGCGGCTGAAGGATGCCGAGAGCAGCGAGATCCGTTCGCGCGGAGCCGTGTGGACGCGCGAGGAATGGCGCCCCGGGGCCGACATCCCCGATCTCGACGTGGTCGAGGCGGTGAGGATCTCCAGCGTGGCGCGCAAGGCGGTGCTGGCCCAGACCGTGGCTCTGCTGCAGCGTCGGGTGCGCAGCGTGCATGTGGCGCGCTCGGAGCCCGAGGCGCTGGGGGTCGCCAACGGCTATCAGGAGCCCGGCAAGCTGGGGGTGGACCGGTGGCTGGGCGTGCTGGCCGGCTATCAGCTGGCGGGCGGCTGCTGCACGGTCGACTGCGGCAGCGCCATCACCGTGGATTTCGTGCTGCCCGGCGGGCAGCATCTGGGCGGCTATATCCTGCCCGGACTCCGGCTGATGAAGGAAAGTCTCAAGCTCGGTACGCGCAACGTGGCGATCGATCCCGACAGCGAGGCCGACGCGCTGCTGGTGCCGGGCGAACGCACGGTGGAGGCCGTCAATCATGGCATCTACATGGCGGCGGTGAGTGCGGTGAACCGGATCTACAGCGAGGTGTGCGACCGCGAGGGGGTGTCGCTGCCGCTGCTGCTGACCGGGGGGGATGCGCGGGTGGTCTCCCGCGGGGTGCAGGTCCCGCATGCCGTCTGGCCGGACATGGTCTACGGCGGGCTGGAGGCCTGCTTTCCGCTCACGGCGGCGGAGCGGGCGGGCCGGATGTCCGGGGCGCCGACGGTGCCGCGTCGGGTGCCGCTGGAAAAGATTCGCGCAGGGCTTGCGTTCTCCATGCTGCTTTGACACAATGCGTCGCGTTCTAGGGAAGCAGGTGAGCCGAGGCCGCCGTGCCATGCTTCAAGAAGATTGGTAAAACAATCACTTGACACCGAGAACGGGAGCGGTAAAATGCTCCGCCAGTTGGAGGGGTTCCCGAGTGGCCAAAGGGAGCAGACTGTAAATCTGCCGCGAAAGCTTCGAAGGTTCGAATCCTTCCCCCTCCACCAGGTTTGGCCGCACTCGTCGAGGCGGGTGGTGGCAGCAAGAGCGGGCAGGCGGGCATAGTTCAATGGTAGAACCTCAGCCTTCCAAGCTGATGATGCGGGTTCGATCCCCGCTGCCCGCTCCAAGCTAAGGTTTTGCTCATGTAGCTCAGGGGTAGAGCACACCCTTGGTAAGGGTGAGGTCGACGGTTCAAATCCGTCCATGAGCTCCAAATTGAAAAGGCGAGCGCGAGCTCGCCTTTTCTCTTTCCCTGGCCGGTGCGAGAGAGGCTGGATCAGGGGTTGTCAGTACGGGCGGCATTCGCTATGATGGCGCCCGCTGTCGCTGAGGCCTCCCGCAAAGGGCGGTCGCGGAAGCAACAGGCCAGTAGCTCAATTGGCAGAGCAGCGGTCTCCAAAACCGCAGGTTGGGGGTTCGATTCCCTCCTGGCCTGCCAGTCTTCCCCAGGCTGGTGAGATTTCTTTTGTCTTTCATGTTTCGATTGCCGCACCTTGAGGAGTCTCGTTTTCATGAAACATAACGCCGAGGTGCAGGAGACGCGCCACGACGGTCTCAAGTGGGCGGTTGTCGTTACCCTGCTGGTTCTTGCCGTGGTCGGCAACACCTATTTTGCCGATCAGGCGCTGCTCTATCGCGTGCTTGGCGTCGTCGCCCTGAGTGTGGTGGCGGCGCTGGTGGCGCTGACCACCACCAAGGGGCGTGAGCTGGTCGAGCTGGCCCGCAGTGCCAAGAAGGAAATTCAGCGCGTCGTCTGGCCCAGCCGTCCCGAGACCGTGCAGACCACCGCCATCGTGCTGGTCGCCGTTCTGGTCGTGGGCCTGGCGCTGTGGCTCATCGACACGCTGCTTGGCTGGGCCATGTCCGGCGTCATTGGTTAGGAGTCTTCATGTCCAAGCGTTGGTACGTCGTTCACGCCTACTCCGGCTTCGAGAAGCATGTCATGCGCTCGCTCATCGAGCGCGTGAAGATGTACGGCATGGAGGATCGCTTCGGCGAGATCCTGGTGCCGACCGAAGAAGTCGTCGAGATGCGTGACGGCAAGCGCCGCAAGAGCGAGCGCAAGTTCTATCCCGGCTATGTGCTGGTCGAGATGGAAATGGATGACGAGACTTGGCACCTGGTCAACGAGACTCCGCGCGTCATGGGGTTCATCGGTGGCACCAAGGAGAAGCCGGCGCCGATCACCCAGCGGGAGGCCGATGCCATCCTCAGCCGGGTCAAGGACGGCACCGACAAGCCGCGCCCCAAGACGATGTTCGAGCCGGGTCAGTCCGTGCGCGTCATCGACGGCCCGTTCGCTGACTTCAACGGCGTTGTCGAGGAAGTCAACTACGACAAGAGCCGTCTGCAGGTCAGCGTGCTGATCTTCGGTCGCGCCACGCCGGTCGAGCTGGAGTTCTCCCAGGTCGAGAAGGAATAAGCGTCCTCTCGCCAAGCAGACTTTCGTGACGGCCGCCGAGAGCGGCCGTCTTAACCGGGGAGCCGCAAGGCGCTATCACCCATCTGGAGTAAATCATGGCCAAGAAAGTACAGGCTTACATCAAGCTGCAGGTTGCAGCCGGTAAGGCCAACCCGAGTCCCCCCGTGGGCCCCGCGCTGGGTCAGCACGGCGTGAACATCATGGAGTTCTGCAAGGCGTTCAACGCCGAGACCCAGAACCTCGAGGCCGGTCTGCCGACGCCCGTCGTCATCACCGTGTACTCCGACCGCAGCTTCACCTTCGTCACCAAGACGCCGCCCGCCGCCGTCCTGCTGAAGAAGGCCGCTGGTATCAAGTCCGGCTCCGGTGAGCCGAACAAGAACAAGGTCGGTACCGTGACCCGCGAGCAGCTCGAAGAGATCGCCCAGGCCAAGGAGCCGGATCTGACCGCTGCCGACCTCGACGCCGCGGTGCGTACCATTGCCGGTAGTGCCCGCAGCATGGGCCTCAACGTGGAGGGCCTCTGATCATGGCTAAGCTCACCAAGCGCGCTCAGCAGATTCGCGAGAAGGTCGACCCGAACAAGGCGTACTCCCTCGAGGAGGCCGTGGCCCTGCTCTCCGAGCTGTCCACCGTCAAGTTCAACGAGTCCGTTGACGTCGCCGTCAACCTGGGCGTCGACCCGCGTAAATCCGACCAGGTCGTGCGTGGCGCCACCGTCATGCCGAACGGCACTGGCAAGGACGTGCGTGTTGCCGTCTTCACCCAGGGTGCCAACGAAGAAGCCGCCAAGGAAGCCGGTGCCGACATCGTCGGCATGGACGACCTGGCCGAGCAGGTCAAGAAAGGTCAGCTCGACTTCGACGTGGTCATCGCCTCGCCGGACGCCATGCGCGTCGTCGGCCAGCTGGGTCAGATCCTCGGTCCGCGCGGCCTGATGCCGAACCCGAAGGTCGGTACCGTGACCCCGGACGTGGCCACCGCCGTCAAGAACGCCAAGGCCGGTCAGGTGCGCTTCCGTACCGACAAGAACGGCATCATCCACGCCACCCTCGGCAAGGCCAGCTTCGAAGCTGACGCTATTCGCGGCAACCTCGAAGCCCTGATCGCCGACCTGAAGAAGCTCAAGCCGAGCACTTCCAAGGGCGTGTATTTCAAGAAGATTTCCCTGTCCACCACCATGGGCCCGGGTCTGACCGTCGATCACGCTGCGTTCGTCTAACGCCGCGATCGACAATCGAGCAAGAACTTTGCGGTCCCCGTGCACGACATCGATGCGAGTCGGCGGGGCATCGTCAAAGACCGCAGGTGCCGCCTCGCTGCCGAGGCGGCTTAATCGTCCCTCGGGGCCGCCTGCGCAGATGGTGTGACCGCCAGATATCTGGTGAGCACCATCACCCAGGACCCCCGGCCGCGGCCTCACGGCCCGGCCGGGGGAGATGGTAACCACCGGAATCCTCTGCGGAGATTCCGGCACGAAGGAGTGATCACCGTGCCACTAGCACTCGAAGGCAAGAAGGCCATTGTTGCCGAGGTCAGTGAAGCGGCCAAGGATGCTCTCTCCGTCGTCGTTGCCGACTCTCGTGGCGTCTCGGTCACCAAGATGACCGAACTGCGCAAGCAGGCCCGCGAGAATGGCGTCCAGATCCGTGTTGTCCGCAACACCCTGGCACGCCGCGCCCTCGAAGGCACTCAGTGGGAGTGCCTGAACGAGTCTTTCGTGGGTCCGACTCTGCTGGCCTTCTCCACCGATCATCCGGGCGCTGCCGCCCGTCTGTTCAAGGAGTTCGGCAAGTCCGAGGAAGACTTCGAAGTCAAGGCGCTGGCATACGAAGGCGAGTTCATCCCGGCGAGCGATCTCGACCGCCTGGCAAGCCTGCCGACCTATGACGAGGCCATCGCGAAGCTGATGTCCGTCATGAAGGAGGCTTCTGCCGGCAAGCTGGTTCGTACTCTCGCCGCGCTGCGTGACCAGAAGGAAGGCGAGGCCGCCTGAACGGCGAACTCGACCTCCTCTCGCGAATCGAATATTGAATCACCGAGTCGTCGGCCTGCCGAGGCTCCCGCAAAGTTAGGAACGTGAAAATGGCACTGACCAAAGAAGACATCATCAACGCCGTCGCCGACATGTCCGTGATGGAAGTCGCCGAGCTGATCGAAGCGATGGAAGAGAAGTTCGGCGTGACCGCCGCCGCTGCTGTCGTCGCTGGCCCGGGTGGCGGTGAAGCCGCTGCTGCCGAAGAACAGACCGAGTTCGACCTCGTCCTGACCGCCGCTGGTGACAAGAAAGTCAACGTCATCAAGGCCGTCCGCGAGATCACCGGTCTGGGCCTGAAGGAAGCCAAGGGTGCCGTCGACGGCGTCCCGGCTACCCTGAAGGAAGCCATGTCCAAGGAAGACGCCGAAGAAGCCAAGACCAAGCTGGAAGAAGCCGGCGCGAGCGTGGAGCTCAAGTAATCCTTGTGCCCATGGCTTCACGCGCTGCGTAAGCTTCCATGGCTGGTGGCGGGACACCCGCTGCCGGCCTTTTTCTGTTGTCGCTAGGCGGTTCGCCCTTCGGGCCTCCGCTAGCCGAATTCCGACGGCGAGCCTCCCTCCGGGGGCTTGCCGTCAGCGCCTGACGGAGCCGCGTCCGTTGGGTGGCGCCGACACGCATCGGTCACCCATGGTGAACAAGCTGGGGAATACAGATGGCTTACTCATACACTGAGAAAAAACGCATCCGCAAGGATTTCGGCAAACTGCCCCAAGTGATGGATGTGCCTTACCTGCTGGCCATCCAGCTTGATTCCTATTACGACTTTCTCCAGCAGGATCGCTCACCCGAAGAGCGCCTCGACCTGGGCCTGCATGCCGCCTTCCGCTCGGTCTTCCCGATCGAGAGCTTCTCCGGCAATGCTGCGCTGGAATACGTCAGCTACCGTTTTGGTACTCCGGCCTTCGATGTCAAGGAATGCCAGCTGCGTGGCGTCACCTATTCGGCTCCCCTGCGCGTTAAAGTCCGCCTGATCATCTATGACAAGGATTCGTCCAACAAGGCGATCAAGGACATCAAGGAGCAGGAAGTCTACATGGGGGAAATCCCCCTGATGACCGAGAACGGTACTTTCGTGGTGAACGGTACCGAGCGCGTCATCGTTTCCCAGCTGCACCGCTCACCGGGCGTGTTCTTCGATCACGACAAGGGCAAGAGCCACTCCTCTGGCAAGCTGTTGTATTCCGCTCGGGTGATTCCCTACCGCGGTTCCTGGCTGGACTTCGAGTTCGATCCCAAGGACAACGTCTTCGTGCGTATCGACCGTCGCCGCAAGCTGCCGGCCACGGTGCTGCTGCGCGCGCTGGGCATGAGCGCCGAGGAGATCCTCGACGAGTTCTTCGACACCAGCACCTTCCACATCGAGAAGCGCGGCTTCTCCGTGGAGCTGGTGCCGTCTCGCCTGCGCGGCGAGACCGCGACCTTCGACATCAAGGATGGTGACGGCAACGTCATCGTCGAGGAAGGTCGTCGCGTCACCCAGAAGCACATCCGCCAGCTGGAGAAGGCCGGCCTCGAGCGTCTCGAGGTGCCGATGGACTACCTGTTCGGCAAGGTGCTGGCCAAGGACCAGATCGATCCCAACACCGGCGAGCTGATCTGCCCCTGCAACACCGCGATCACCCCGGAAGTGCTGGAGTCCGTGGGCCAGGCCGGCCTGACCCGCCTGGAGACCCTGTACACCAACGATCTGGATTGCGGCGCGTTCGTCTCCGACACCCTCAAGCTGGACACCACCGGTTCCCAGCTCGAGGCGCTGGTCGAGATCTACCGCATGATGCGCCCCGGCGAGCCGCCCACCAAGGAAGCCGCCGAGACGCTGTTCAACAACCTGTTCTTCACCGAAGACCGCTACGACCTGTCCGGCGTCGGTCGCATGAAGTTCAACCGTCGTCTGCGCCGCGAGCAGGACGAGGGCGCCGGCGTCCTCGACCAGCGCGACATCCTCGACGTGCTCGGCGAGCTGATCAACATCCGTAACGGCTTCGGCGACGTCGACGACATCGACCACCTGGGCAACCGCCGCATCCGCTGCGTCGGCGAGATGGCCGAGAACCAGTTCCGCGTCGGCCTGGTGCGCGTCGAGCGTGCGGTCAAGGAACGCCTCTCCATGGCGGAGAGCGAAGGCCTGATGCCGCAGGACCTGATCAACGCCAAGCCGGTGGCCGCGGCGGTGAAGGAGTTCTTCGGCTCCTCCCAGCTGTCGCAGTTCATGGACCAGAACAACCCGCTGTCCGAGGTGACGCACAAGCGCCGCGTCTCCGCCCTCGGCCCGGGCGGTCTGACCCGCGAGCGTGCCGGCTTCGAGGTGCGTGACGTTCACGCCACCCACTACGGCCGCCTGTGCCCGATCGAGACCCCCGAGGGTCCGAACATCGGCCTGATCAACTCGCTGGCCACCTACAGCCACACCAACAGCTACGGCTTCCTCGAGACGCCGTACCGCAAGGTCGTGGACGGTCAGGTGACCGACGACGTGGTGCACCTCTCCGCGATCGAGGAGGGCAACTTCGTCATCGCCCAGGCCTCGGCCACCGTGGACGAGGGCGGCAAGCTGGTCGACGACCTGGTGCAGGTCCGCCACCGCGGCGAGACCACCTTCATGCGCCCCGAGCAGGTCACCCTGATGGACGTCTCGCCGCGTCAGGTGGTGTCCGTGGCCGCGGCCCTGATCCCGTTCCTCGAGCACGATGACGCCAACCGCGCCCTGATGGGGGCGAACATGCAGCGTCAGGCCGTGCCGACCCTGCGCGCCGACAAGCCGCTGGTCGGTACCGGCATGGAGAAGTTCGTCGCCCGCGACTCCGGCGTCTGCGCCGTGGCCCGCCGTGGCGGCACCATCGACTCCGTCGATGCCAAGCGCATCGTGGTGCGGGTCAACGAGGACGAGATCATCGGCGGCGAAGCCGGCGTCGATATCTACAACCTGACCAAGTACCTGCGTTCCAACCAGAACACCTGCCAGAACCAGCGTCCGATCGTGCGCCCCGGCGACAGCGTGTCGAGCGGCGACATCCTGGCCGACGGTCCGTCCGTCGACATGGGTGACCTGGCCCTGGGCCAGAACATGCGCATCGCCTTCATGCCGTGGAACGGCTACAACTTCGAGGACTCCATCCTGCTCTCCGAGCGGGCCGTCCAGGAAGACCGTTTCACCACCATCCACATCCAGGAGCTGACCTGCGTCTCCCGCGACACCAAGCTGGGCGCGGAAGAGATCACCTCCGATATCCCGAACGTCGGCGAGTCCGCGCTCGGCAAGCTGGATGAGGCCGGCGTCGTCTACATCGGTGCCGAGGTCGGCGCGGGCGACATCCTGGTCGGCAAGGTCACGCCCAAGGGCGAGACCCAGCTGACTCCGGAGGAGAAGCTGCTGCGTGCGATCTTCGGTGAGAAGGCGTCCGACGTGAAGGACACCTCCCTGCGTGCCCCCACCGGCATGAAGGGCACCGTCATCGACGTCCAGGTGTTCACCCGCGACGGTGTCGAGAAGGACTCCCGTGCGCTCTCCATCGAGCAGCAGCAGCTCGACGAGGTGCGCAAGGATCTCCAGGAGACCTACCGCATCGCCGAGGACGCGACCTTCGAGCGTCTGCAGCGCACCCTGGTCGGTCAGCCGGTCAACGGCGGTCCGAAGCTCAAGAAGGGCGACGTGCTCAGCGACGAGTACCTCGAAGAGCTGCCGCGTCAGCAGTGGTTCAAGCTGCGCATGCAGGACGAGAGCCTCAACGAGCTGCTGGCCCAGGCCGACGAGCAGCTGGAGACCCGTCGCAAGGAGATGGACGAGCGCTTCGAGGACAAGAAGCGCAAGCTCACCCAGGGCGACGACCTCGCGCCGGGCGTGCTCAAGATCGTCAAGGTCTACCTCGCCATCAAGCGTCGCCTGCAGCCGGGCGACAAGATGGCCGGTCGTCACGGTAACAAGGGTGTCATCTCGGCCATCATGCCGATCGAGGACATGCCGTTCGACGACAACGGCGAGCCCATCGACGTGGTGCTGAACCCGCTGGGTGTGCCGTCGCGGATGAACGTCGGCCAGATCCTCGAGACCCACCTGGGCATGGCCGCTCGTGGCCTCGGGGTGAAGATCGAGCACATGCTGCGCGACGCCCGCGACCAGCAGGTCTCGCAGATCCGCGAGTTCCTGGGCAAGGTCTACAATACCGAGTCGAGCACCCGGGTCGAGGACATCGACTCGCTCTCCGACGACGAGGTGATCTCCCTGGCCAAGAACCTCAAGGCGGGTGTGCCCATGGCCACGCCGGTCTTCGACGGTGCTCGCGAGCAGGAGATCAAGCACCTGCTGACCCTGGCCGATCTGCCGGACTCCGGTCAGACGACCCTCTACGACGGGCGTACCGGCGATGCCTTCGATCGCCCGGTCACCGTGGGTTACATGTACATGCTGAAGCTCAACCACCTGGTGGATGACAAGATGCACGCGCGTTCCACCGGCTCCTACTCCCTGGTGACCCAGCAGCCGCTGGGCGGCAAGGCGCAGTTCGGTGGTCAGCGCTTCGGGGAAATGGAGGTCTGGGCCCTGGAAGCCTATGGCGCCGCCTACACCCTTCAGGAAATGCTCACCGTCAAGTCCGATGACGTGGAAGGCCGCACCAAGATGTACAAGAGCATCGTGGATGGCGATCACACCATGCAGGCGGGCATGCCGGAATCCTTCAACGTGCTGGTGAAGGAAATCCGTTCGCTGGGCATCGATATCGAACTGGAGAGCTGAGGCTGCCGCTAGGCGCTTCGCAGTAATGACGGTCCGCGGGGGCGTGCGCGCCCCCGCCCATGACAACTCCGCAACGGAGCCGACCCATGAAAGATTTGGTGAAAGTCCTCAAATCGCAGTCTCAGTCCGACGAGTTCGACGCGATCAAGATCACGCTGGCGTCGCCGGACATGATTCGCAGCTGGTCCTTCGGCGAGGTCAAGAAGCCCGAGACCATCAACTATCGTACCTTCAAGCCGGAACGTGACGGCCTGTTCTGTGCCAAGATCTTCGGCCCGGTGAAGGATTACGAGTGCCTGTGCGGCAAGTACAAGCGGATGAAGCATCGCGGCATCATCTGCGAGAAGTGCGGCGTGGAGGTCACCAAGGCCGCCGTGCGCCGCGAGCGCATGGGTCACATCGAGCTGGCCAGCCCAGTCGCGCACATCTGGTTCCTGAAGTCGCTGCCGTCCCGCATCGGCATGTTCCTGGACATGACTCTGCGCGACATCGAGCGTGTGCTGTACTTCGAGAGCTTCATGGTCGTCGACCCGGGCATGACCACCCTCGAGCGCGGCCAGCTGCTCAACGACGAGCAGTACTTCGAGGCCCTCGAGGAGTTCGGCGACGACTTCGACGCCCGCATGGGTGCCGAGGCCGTCCAGGCCATGCTCAAGGACATCGATCTCGAGGAAGAGATCGAGCGTCTGCGTGAGGAGATCCCGCAGACCAACTCCGAGACCAAGATCAAGAAGCTGTCCAAGCGCCTGAAGCTGCTGGAGGCCTTCCAGGGCTCCGGCAACGATCCGGCGTGGATGGTCATGGAAGTGCTGCCGGTGCTGCCGCCGGACCTGCGTCCGCTGGTGCCGCTGGACGGCGGCCGCTTCGCGACCTCGGATCTCAACGACCTGTACCGTCGCGTGATCAACCGCAACAACCGCCTCAAGCGGCTGCTGGATCTCAACGCGCCGGACATCATCGTGCGCAACGAGAAGCGCATGCTGCAGGAAGCGGTCGACGCCCTGCTCGATAACGGCCGTCGCGGTCGGGCCATTACCGGCTCGAACAAGCGTCCGCTGAAGTCGCTGGCCGACATGATCAAGGGTAAGCAGGGTCGTTTCCGTCAGAACCTGCTGGGCAAGCGCGTCGACTACTCCGGCCGCTCGGTCATCACCGTGGGTCCGACCCTGCGTCTGCACCAGTGCGGCCTGCCGAAGAAGATGGCGCTCGAGCTGTTCAAGCCGTTCATCTACTCCAAGCTGCAGGCCAGCGGCCAGGCGTCCACCATCAAGGCCGCCAAGAAGATGGTCGAGCGCGAGCTGCCGGAAGTGTGGGACATCCTCGCCGATGTCATCCGCGAGCATCCGGTACTGCTCAACCGCGCCCCGACCCTGCACCGTCTCGGCATCCAGGCCTTCGAGCCGCTGCTGATCGAGGGCAAGGCGATCCAGCTGCACCCGCTGGTGTGTGCCGCCTACAACGCCGACTTCGACGGCGACCAGATGGCCGTGCACGTGCCGCTGACGCTGGAGGCGCAGCTCGAGGCCCGAGCGCTGATGATGGCCACCAACAACGTGCTGTCACCGGCCAACGGCGAGCCGATCATCGTGCCGTCCCAGGACGTGGTGCTGGGTCTGTATTACATGACCCGCGAGAAGATCAATGCCAAGGGTGAAGGCATGGTGTTCTCCGACCTCAACGAGGTCGAGCGCGCCTTCGGCACCCAGAGCGTCGACCTGCACGCTCGCGTCAAGGTGCGCCTCGATGAGGTGGCCATCGACGAAGAGACCGGCGAGAAGACCGAGACCCGCAAGATCTACGACACCACCGTGGGTCGCGCGCTGCTGTTCCGCATCCTGCCCGAGGGCGTGTCCTTCGAGCTGATCGATCAGCCGATGAAGAAGAAGGCGATCTCCCAGCTGATCAACGAGGTGTACCGCTGCTCCGGCCTGAAGCCGGCGGTGATCTTCGCCGACCAGCTGATGTACACCGGCTTCCGCATGGCCACCTGGTCCGGCGCCTCCATCGGCGTCAACGACTTCGTCATCCCGGACGCCAAGGCCGAGATCGTCGAAGCCGCCGAGGAAGAGGTCAAGGAAATCGAGGACCAGTTCTCCTCCGGTCTCGTGACCGCGGGCGAGAAGTACAACAAGGTCATCGATATCTGGGCACGGGCCAACGACCAAGTCGCCAAGGCGATGATGACGGGCATCTCCAAGGAGAGCGTGATCGACCGCGAGGGCAACGAGGTCGAGCAGGACTCCTTCAACAGCGTCTTCATCATGGCCGACTCCGGCGCCCGGGGTAGTGCCGCCCAGATCCGCCAGCTGGCGGGCATGCGTGGCCTGATGGCCAAACCGGACGGCTCGATCATCGAGACCCCGATCGTCGCCAACTTCCGTGAAGGTCTGAACGTACTCCAGTACTTCATCTCGACCCACGGCGCGCGTAAGGGTCTGGCGGATACCGCCCTCAAGACGGCCAACTCCGGTTACCTGACCCGTCGCCTG
The DNA here is from genome assembly GCF_043496975.1 of Halomonas sp. B23F22_10. Classification (NCBI taxonomy): domain Bacteria; kingdom Pseudomonadati; phylum Pseudomonadota; class Gammaproteobacteria; order Oceanospirillales; family Halomonadaceae; genus Halomonas; species Halomonas sp. B23F22_10. Next base: position 13,799 of record NZ_JBIEKF010000008.1, read on the forward strand.
GTCGATGTGGCCCAGGACATGGTCATCACCGAGACCGACTGCGGCACCGAGAACGGCATGACCCTGCACCCGGTCATCGAGGGCGGCGACATCATCGTCTCGCTGGCCCAGCGTGTGCTCGGCCGCGTGGTCGCTCAGGACGTCGTCGATCCCGAGAGCGAGGAAGTGCTGATTCCGCGCGGCACCCTGCTCGACGAGGCGTGGTGCGCCGAGCTCGACACCATGGGCGTCGACGAGATCGTGGTGCGCTCCACGATCAGCTGCGACACCAGCCATGGCGTCTGCTCCTCGTGCTACGGCCGCGACCTGGCGCGCGGCCATCAGGTCAACGTCGGCGAGTCCGTGGGCGTCATCGCCGCCCAGTCGATCGGTGAGCCGGGTACCCAGCTGACCATGCGGACCTTCCACATCGGTGGTGCGGCCTCTCGCGCCTCCGCGGTGGACAGCGTCCAGGTCAAGCACGGCGGCAAGGTGCGCCTGCACAACATCAAGCACGTGGAGCGCGGCGACGGCAAGCTGGTCGTGGTCTCCCGCTCCAGCGCCCTGGCCGTCGCCGACGAGCATGGCCGCGAGCGCGAGTACTACAAGCTGCCCTATGGCGCCGAGCTCTCCGTCAAGGACGGCGATGCCGTCGATGCCGGCCAGACCGTGGCCAAGTGGGATCCGCACACCCACCCGATCGTGGCCGAGGCCGAGGGCAAGGTGCAGTACGCGGACATGGACGAGGGTGTCACCATCCACCGCAGCGTGGACGAGATGACCGGCCTGTCCTCCATCGAGGTGATCGAGTCGGCGGCGCGCCCCATGGCCGGCCGCGACAAGCGCCCGATGATCCTGCTGTCCGACGAGGCCGGCAAGCCGGTGACCCTGGCCAACTCCGACACTCCGGTGCAGTACCTGCTGCCCGGCAACGCGATCGTGACCGTCGACGACGGCTCCAAGATCGGCGTCGGCGAGGTGGTGGCCCGTATTCCGGTGGAAGCCACCGGCAACAAGGACATCACCGGTGGTCTGCCGCGCGTGGCCGACCTGTTCGAGGCGCGCAAGCCGAAAGAACCGGCGATTCTGGCCGAGATCAGCGGCACCATCAGCTTCGGCAAGGAAACCAAGGGCAAGCGTCGTCTGGCGATCACCCCGGAATCCGGTGATCCGTTCGAGATGCTGATCCCGAAATGGCGCCAGATCGCCGTGTTCGAGGGCGAGAACGTCGAGAAGGGCGAGGTCATCTCCGATGGCCCGAGCAACCCGCACGATATCCTGCGTCTGCTCGGCATCGCCGAACTGGCCAAGTACATCGTCGCCGAGGTGCAGGACGTCTACCGTCTGCAGGGCGTGGGCATCAACGACAAGCACATCGAAGTGATCGTGCGTCAGATGCTGCGCAAGGTCGAGATCACCGACGCCGGCGATTCCGACTTCATTCCGGGCGATCAGGTCGAGCTGGTGCGTGTGCTGGAGCAGAACGCGGCACTCGCCGCCACCGACAAGTTCCCGGCCAAGTTCCAGCGCCTGCTGCTGGGCATCACCAAGGCCAGCCTGGCCACCGAGTCGTTCATCTCCGCGGCCTCCTTCCAGGAGACCACGCGGGTGCTGACCGAAGCGGCGGTCACCGGCAAGCGCGACTACCTGCGCGGCCTGAAGGAAAACGTGGTGGTGGGTCGTCTGATCCCGGCCGGTACCGGCCTGACCCATCACGCGGAGCGTCGCCGCAAGCGTGAAGACGCCGAGCGCGTGCTCCAGCCGTCGGCTCACGACGTCGAGCAGGAACTGGGCGCTCAGCTCACCGCGCTCGACTCGGACGACGACGAGATCTGACGTCGATGGCCCCAAGTGCGGCGCTCCTCGGGGCGTCGCGCTTGACGGTGCATGGCGTCAGCCATTAGAATGCGCAGCCTTTAACAGTGGGGCGGGTGCGCCCGCGCCATTGGGAAAGAGGAACGCAAGACAGGAAGCGAACGGCTACTCGCTTCCGCCAAGGCAACCCATTTGGAGCGATAAATGGCTACCATCAATCAGCTCGTGCGCAAGCCGCGCAAGCGTCAGGCCGCCAAGAGCGACGTGCCTGCGCTGCAGGCCTGCCCGCAGAAGCGCGGCGTTTGCACCCGCGTCTACACCACCACCCCGAAGAAGCCGAACTCGGCCCTGCGTAAGGTCTGCCGTGTGCGCCTGACCAACGGCTTCGAGGTGTCTTCCTACATCGGCGGTGAAGGCCACAACCTCCAGGAGCACTCCGTGGTCCTGATTCGTGGCGGTCGAGTGAAGGACCTTCCGGGTGTCCGTTACCACACCGTTCGCGGTGCCCTGGATACCTCCGGCGTCCAGAACCGTAAGCAGGGTCGTTCCAAGTACGGTACCAAGCGTCCGAAGGCCTAAGCCTCCACGCAGCGTTACCGGCTACGGCCACACCAGAACATTGATATTGACACGGTCTGATAAGAGTAAGGTCGAGCGCCCATCCGGTCGTCTCGGGTTTACCTGAAGGACCCTTCGGAAGAGGGCTTATCATGCCTAGAAGAAGAGTTGCGGCCAAGCGCGAGATCCTCCCGGATCCCAAGTTCGGATCCGAGCGCCTGGCGAAGTTCATGAACCACCTGATGATCAGCGGCAAGAAGTCCGTAGCTGAGCGCATCGTCTATGGTGCGCTGGACAGGGTTGCCGATCGTTCCAACGAAGAGCCGCTGGAGATCTTCGACAAGGCGCTGGAAACCATCCAGCCCATGGTCGAGGTGAAGTCTCGCCGCGTCGGCGGTGCGACCTATCAGGTGCCGGTCGAAGTGCGTCCGTCTCGCCGTCAGGCGCTGGCCATGCGTTGGCTGGTGGACGCCGCACGTCGTCGCGGTGAGAAGACCATGGTGCAGCGTCTGGCTGGCGAAATGCTGGATGCCGCCGAAGGCAAGGGTTCGGCCGTCAAGAAGCGTGAAGACGTGCATCGCATGGCAGAGGCCAACAAGGCCTTCTCTCACTACCGCTTCTAAACCGCACCGCCAACCAACGGGAGTTACATCGTGGCTCGCAAGACTCCGCTCAAGCGTTACCGCAATATCGGTATCGTGGCCCACGTCGACGCCGGTAAGACTACCACTACCGAGCGTGTCCTGTTCTACACCGGTCTGTCCCACAAGGTCGGCGAGGTCCATGAGGGCGCCGCCACCATGGACTGGATGCAGCAGGAGCAGGAGCGTGGCATCACGATCACCTCCGCGGCGACCACCTGCTTCTGGCAGGGCATGAACAAGCAGTTCGATGAGCACCGCATCAACATCATCGACACCCCGGGGCACGTTGACTTCACCATCGAGGTCGAGCGTTCCCTGCGTGTGCTCGACGGTGCGGTCGTCGTGCTGTGCGGTTCCTCCGGTGTGCAGCCGCAGACCGAGACCGTCTGGCGTCAGGCCAACAAGTACGAAGTCCCGCGCATGGTGTTCGTCAACAAGATGGACCGTGCCGGTGCCGACTTCTTCATGGTCGTCGACCAGCTGAAAGACAAGCTGGGCGCCAACGTCGTGCCGATCCAGATCAACTGGGGTGCCGAGGACGAGTTCAAGGGCGTGATCGACCTCATCCAGATGAAGGCCATCCAGTGGGATGAAGCCAACTTCGGGATGAACTACGAGCTGGTCGACATTCCTGCCGATCTGCAGGACAAGGCCGCGGAATACCGCGAGCACATGGTCGAGTCCGCCGCCGAGGCCTCCGAAGAGCTGATGGAGAAGTACCTCGAGGAAGGCGACCTCTCCGAGGAGGAGATCAAGGCCGGCCTGCGTCGTCGTACCCTCGACAACGAGATCGTGCTGGTCACCTGTGGCTCCGCGTTCAAGAACAAGGGCGTGCAGGCGGTTCTGGATGGCGTGATCGAGTACATGCCGTCTCCGACCGAGGTCAAGGCCATCGAGGGTGAGCTGGACGACAAGGACGGCACCATCGCCACTCGTGAGGCCGATGACAGCGCGCCGTTCGCGTCTCTGGCGTTCAAGATCGCCACCGACCCGTTCGTCGGCACCCTGACCTTCATCCGCGTCTACTCCGGCGTGCTGAAGTCCGGCGACAGCGTCTACAACTCCGTCAAGCAGAAGAAGGAGCGCGTCGGCCGTATCGTGCAGATGCACTCCAACTCCCGCGAGGAGATCAAGGAAGTGCTGGCCGGCGATATCGCCGCCTGCATCGGCCTGAAGGACGTCACCACCGGTGATACCCTGTGCGACCTGAATGACAAGATCATTCTCGAGCGCATGGAGTTCCCGGATCCGGTGATCTCCGTGGCCGTGGAGCCGAAGTCCAAGGCCGACCAGGAGAAGATGGGCGTCGCCCTCGGCAAGCTGGCCCAGGAGGATCCGTCCTTCCAGGTCAAGACCGACGAGGAAACCGGCCAGACCATCATCTCCGGCATGGGCGAGCTGCACCTGGACATCATCGTCGACCGCATGCGTCGCGAGTTCAAGGTGGAGGCCAACATCGGTAAGCCGCAGGTCGCCTACCGCGAAACCATCCGTCAGAGCGTCGAGCAGGAAGGCAAGTTCGTTCGCCAGTCCGGTGGTCGCGGTCAGTACGGTCACGTTATCCTGCGCATCGAGCCGTTGACGGCCGAGGACAAGGGCGAAGATGAAGAGATGAGCTTCAAATTCGCTTCCGAGATCGTCGGCGGTGTGGTTCCGAAGGAATACGTGCCGGCCGTCGAGAAAGGGGCCTATGAGCAGCTCCAGAACGGTGTCATCGCGGGCTACCCGATGATTGACGTCAAGGTCACGCTGTTCGACGGTTCCTACCACGACGTGGACTCTAACGAGACCGCGTTCAAGGTCGCCTCTTCCATGGCGATCAAGGAAGGCGCACCCAAGGCCAAGGCCGTGCTCCTCGAGCCGGTGATGAAGGTCGAAGTCGTGACTCCCGAGGAATTCATGGGGGATGTCATGGGCGACCTGAACCGTCGCCGTGGCCTGGTCCAGGGTATGGACGACTCGCCTGCGGGCAAGGTCATCCGCGCCACCGTTCCGCTGGCTGAGATGTTCGGTTACGCAACCGACCTGCGCTCTCAGACCCAGGGCCGCGCGAGCTACACCATGGAGTTCGCGGATTACGAAGAGGCGCCGAACAGCGTCGTTGAAGCCGTCATCAACCAGAACGGTTAACCGTTAGCTAACGTAAAGAGGTCATAGCAGTGGCTAAGGAAAAATTCGAACGTTCCAAAACGCACGTCAACGTCGGTACCATCGGTCACGTCGACCATGGTAAGACCACGCTGACTGCGGCCCTGACTCGCGTGTCCGCGGAAGTCTTCGGTGGCGACGCTCGTGCGTTCGACTCCATCGATAACGCCCCGGAAGAGCGTGAGCGCGGCATCACCATCGCGACCGCTCACGTCGAGTACCAGTCCGAAGAGCGTCACTACGCTCACGTCGACTGCCCGGGTCACGCCGACTACGTCAAGAACATGATCACCGGTGCCGCCCAGATGGACGGCGCTATCCTGGTCTGCTCTGCCGCCGACGGCCCCATGCCGCAGACTCGCGAGCACATCCTGCTGTCTCGCCAGGTCGGCGTGCCGTACATCGTCGTGTTCCTGAACAAGGCCGACATGGTCGACGACGAAGAGCTGCTCGAGCTGGTCGAGATGGAAGTTCGTGAGCTCCTGAGCGAGTACGACTTCCCGGGCGATGACTGCCCGATCATCACCGGCTCTGCCCTGATGGCCCTGGAAGGCAAGGACGACAACGGCATGGGTACCACCGCCGTTGCCAACCTGATCAAGGCCCTGGACGCGTACATCCCGGAGCCGGAGCGTGCCATCGATCAGCCGTTCCTGATGCCGATCGAGGACGTGTTCTCTATCTCCGGTCGCGGTACCGTTGTGACCGGTCGTGTCGAGCGCGGCATCGTCAAGTCTGGCGAAGAAGTCGAGATCGTCGGCATCAAGGACACCACCAAGACCACCGTTACCGGTGTCGAGATGTTCCGCAAGCTGCTCGACGAAGGTCGTGCCGGCGAGAACATCGGCGCCCTGCTGCGCGGCACCAAGCGTGACGACGTCGAGCGTGGTCAGGTCCTGGCCAAGCCGGGCACCATCACCCCGCACACCAAGTTCGAGGCCGAGGTGTACGTGCTGTCCAAGGACGAGGGTGGTCGTCACACTCCGTTCTTCAAGGGCTACCGTCCGCAGTTCTACTTCCGTACCACCGACATCACCGGTACCTGCGAGCTGCCGGAAGGCGTCGAGATGGTCATGCCGGGTGACAACGTCAAGATGGTTGTCAGCCTGATCGCCCCGGTCGCCATGGACGAAGGTCTGCGTTTCGCCGTTCGTGAAGGCGGTCGTACCGTCGGCGCCGGCGTCGTGGCCAAGATCGTCGAGTAAGCATTACGCTGATCGAGCGATCGAAGGGGGCTCCTTGCGGAGCCCCCTTTCTGCGCACCGTCACGAGGGGTTTGACTCTCGTCGGTGGCGCGCCTATAATGCGCATCCTTTGAATGCGTGGGTTGACGGCTCGCGCCGTCAAGATCCATTGGAGTTTAGGGCAAATGCAGAACCAGAAGATTCGCATTCGGTTGAAGGCCTTCGACCACCGCCTGATCGACCAGTCCGCCGCGGAGATCGTTGATACCGCCAAGCGTACCGGCGCCCAGGTGCGGGGTCCGATTCCTCTGCCGACCAATCGCGAGCGTTACACCGTGCTGATCTCTCCGCACGTGAACAAGGACGCCCGTGATCAGTACGAGATTCGTACTCACAAGCGTGTGCTCGATATCGTCGAGCCGACCGAGAAGACCGTTGATGCACTGATGAAGCTCGACCTCGCCGCCGGCGTGGACGTGCAGATCAAGCTCGACTGAGACCACACTAGACACTCGCGGCCCAGCGCCTGTCAGAAGTTCGCACAGGCAGCAGCCGCCGCGCCGGGATGGCGCCACACAACGTGCTAGTGGAATGCTCTGGAAAGGGCAGCCATAGCGGGTGATAGCCCCGTACACTAAAGGAGACGTAGTAATGACTATCGGTTTGGTCGGTACGAAGGCCGGGATGACCCGTGTCTTTACCGAAGACGGCGCCTCAGTGCCCGTGACCGTGATCGAGGTTGATCCGAACCGCGTGACTCGCGTCAAGACCGTCGAGTCCGACGGCTATGCCGCGGTGCAGGTGACAACCGGTTCCCGCAAGGCCAAGCATCTCTCCAAGGCCCAAGCCGGTCAATTCGCGAAAGCCGGCGTTGAGGCTGGTCGTTCGCTGATGGAGTTCCGCCTGGACGAAGGTGTCGAGGCTCCGGAAGTGGGCGGCGAACTCACCGTATCCCTCTTCGAGGCTGGTCAGAAGATCGACGTGACCGGCTCTTCCAAGGGTAAGGGTTTCCAGGGCGCCGTGAAGCGCTGGAACTTCCGTACCCAGGACAACAGCCACGGTAACTCCCTGGCCCACCGTGCTCCGGGTTCCATCGGCATGTGCCAGACCCCGGGTCGCGTGTTCAAGGGCAAGAAGATGGCCGGTCAGCTCGGCAACGAGCGTTGCACCGTCCAGAGCCTGGAAGTCGTCCGTGTCGACGCCGAGCGTAACCTGCTGCTGGTCAAGGGTGCCGTGCCCGGTGCCACCGGCAGTGATGTCATCGTGCGCAGCGCCGTCAAAGCAGGCTGAAGGGGAATTTACCGATGAATCTGAATCTTGCAGGTGCTGGCGGCACCGTCGAAGTCGCCGAAGCCACCTTTGGCAAAGAGTTCAACGAAGCACTCGTGCACCAGGTCGTCACCGCCTATCTGGCCGGTGGTCGTCAGGGCACCCGCGCCCAGAAGAACCGTTCCGACGTGCGTGGCGGCGGCAAGAAGCCGTGGCGCCAGAAGGGCACCGGTCGTGCCCGTGCCGGTACCATCCGCTCGCCGATCTGGCGTGCCGGCGGCGTGACCTTCGCGGCTCGTCCGCAGGACTACACCCAGAAGGTCAACCGCAAGATGTACCGCGCGGCCATGCGCTCGATCCTTTCCGAGCTCGTGCGCCAGGAGCGTCTGGTGGCCGTCGACGCCTTCGCCGTCGAGACCCCCAAGACCAAGCAGCTGGTCGCCAAGCTCAACGAGCTGGGCCTCGAGGACAAGGTGCTGATCGTCACCGAAGAGGTCGACGAGAATCTGTACCTCGCCGCCCGCAACATCCCCAACGTGGATGTCGTGGACGTCGCTGCCGCCGACCCGGTGAGCCTGGTTGCCTTCGACAAGGTCCTGGCCACCGTCTCCGCTCTGCGTAAATTCGAGGAGAAGCTGGCATGAACCAGGAACGTGTATTCAAGGTGCTGCTGGGTCCGCACGTGACCGAGAAGGCCGCCATGGCCGCCGAGCGCAACCAGTACGTGTTCAAGGTGGCAAGCGACGCGACCAAGCCCGAGATCAAGACCGCCGTGCAGGAACTGTTCGGCAAGAAGGTCGACAGCGTTCAGGTCCTGAACGTCAAGGGCAAGACCAAGCGCACCGCGCATGGCACCGGTCTCCGTAAAGGCTATCGCAAGGCGTACGTCACCCTGGCCGCCGGCGAGACGCTCGAAGACTTCTCTGGCGCCGAGTAAAGGCAGGAGCACGGATCATGGCAATCGTCAAGACTAAACCTACTTCCGCCGGTCGTCGCCACGTCATCAAGATCGTCGGCGATGAGCTGCACAAGGGCCGCGCGTACGCGCCGCTGCTCGAAAAGCAGTCCAAGTCCGGTGGCCGTAACAACTACGGTCGCATCACCACCCGCCACGTGGGCGGTGGTCACCGTCAGCACTACCGGATCATCGACTTCAAGCGCACCAAGGATGGCATTCCCGCCGTCGTCGAGCGCCTGGAGCACGATCCGAATCGTAGCGCCCACATCGCGCTGCTGAAGTACATGGACGGCGAACGTCGCTACATCATCGCTCCGCGCGGTGTGAAAGCCGGCGACCGTCTCGAGTCCGGCGTGAATGCAGCGATCAAGAAGGGCAACGCCCTGCCGCTGCGCAACATCCCGCTGGGTTCCACCGTGCACTGCATCGAGCTCAAGCCCGGCAAGGGTGCTCAGATCGCTCGCAGTGCCGGCACCAGCGCCCAGCTGGTGGCCCGTGAAGGCAACTACGCCACCCTGCGTCTGCGCTCCGGCGAGATGCGCAAGGTGCTGGCCGAATGCCGCGCGACCCTGGGTGAGGTGAGCAACTCCGAGCACAGCCTGCGTCAGCTTGGCAAGGCCGGTGCGAAGCGCTGGAAAGGCGTGCGCCCGACCGTTCGCGGTGTGGCCATGAACCCGGTGGATCACCCGCACGGTGGTGGTGAAGGCCGCACCAGCGGTGGTCGTCATCCGGTGTCTCCGTGGGGTATGCCCACCAAGGGCCACAAGACCCGCAAGAACAAGCGCACCGACAAGCTGATCGTCCGTCGCCGCAAGGCCCGGAAATAAGATCCCACGCCAAGACATTAAGAGGTAACGGCTGTGCCACGTTCACTGAAGAAAGGTCCTTTTATTGACCTTCATCTGCTGAAGAAGGTTGAGACTGCAGTGGAGAAGGGCGAACGCAAACCGATCAAGACCTGGTCGCGTCGCTCCATGATCCTGCCCAACATGGTCGGGCTCACCATTGCGGTCCATAACGGTCGCCAACACGTCCCGGTGCACGTCTCCGAGGAAATGGTTGGCCACAAGCTGGGCGAATTCGCTGCCACCCGCACTTATCGCGGTCACGCGGCGGACAAGAAAGCCAAACGGTAAGCCGAGAGAGGATTAGAGATGGAAGTCACAGCAAAGCTGCGTGGCGCTAGCTTATCCGCCCAGAAGGCCCGTTTGGTGGCTGACCAGGTGCGCGGTAAGCCGGTCGCCGAAGCACTCGACCTGCTGACCTTCTCCCCGAAGAAGGCAGCGAAGCTGGTCAAGAAGGTGCTGCAGTCCGCCATCGCGAACGCGGAAGAAAACAACGGCATGGATATCGACGAGCTGCGTGTCTCGACCATCTGCGTCGATGAGGGCATGACGCTCAAGCGCATCCGTCCGCGCGCCAAGGGCCGTGCGGATCGCATTCTGAAGCGCACCTGCCACATCACCGTCAAGGTAGCCGAGAAGTAGGAGTCGACCAGATGGGTCAGAAAGTCAATCCGACAGGCATTCGCCTGGGTATCGTCAAGGACCATACCTCGGTCTGGTATGCCGAGCGCGGCGCCTATGCCGATAAGCTGAACAACGACCTCGAGGTGCGTAGCTTCCTGGAAGAGCGTCTCAAGAACGCCTCTGTCAGCAAGATCACCATCGAGCGTCCGGCCAACAACGCCCGCGTGACCATTCACACCGCCCGTCCGGGCATCGTGATTGGCAAGAAGGGCGAGGACGTCGACAAGCTGCGTCGCGAAGTCACTCAGATGATGGGTGTGCCCGTTCACGTCAACATCGAGGAAGTCCGCAAGCCGGAGCTGGACGCCCAGCTCGTCGCGCAGAACATCGCCGGCCAGCTCGAGCGCCGCGTCATGTTCCGCCGCGCCATGAAGCGCTCCGTCCAGAACGCCATGCGCCTGGGCGCCGGCGGTATCAAGGTGCAGCTCTCCGGCCGTCTCGGCGGTGCCGAGATCGCCCGCACCGAATGGTATCGCGAAGGTCGCGTGCCGCTGCACACCCTGCGTGCGGACATCGACTACGCCACCTACGAAGCCAAGACCACCTACGGCATCATCGGTGTCAAGGTCTGGGTCTTCAAGGGTGAAATCCTCGGGGGCATCGAGGAGGTCCGCGCCAAGGCCAAGCAGCCGCAGAGCGCGCCCTCCAAGAAGAAAGGTTCCAAGTAAGGGGAGAGCGAGTCGATGTTACAACCCAAGCGTTTGAAATTCCGTAAGGTGCAGAAAGGCCGCAACCGTGGCCTGGCGCATCGCGGTAGCAAGGTGAGCTTCGGCGAATACGGCCTCAAGGCCACTGGCCGCGGTCGTGTCACCGCCCGTCAGATCGAAGCCGGTCGTCGTGCCATCACGCGTCACGTCAAGCGTGGCGGCAAGATCTGGATCCGTGTCTTCCCCGACAAGCCGATTTCCAAGAAGCCGTTGGAAGTCCGTATGGGTAAGGGCAAGGGCTCCGTCGAGTACTGGGTCGCGCAGATCCAGCCCGGCCGTGTCCTGTACGAGATCGAAGGCGTTTCCGAGGAGCTGGCTCGCGAGGCATTTGGTCTCGCCGCGCAGAAGTTCCCGGTCTCCACCACCTTTGTGAAACGGACGGTGATGTGATGAAAGCCCAGGAAATTCGTGAAAAGTCCGCAGAGCAGCTCAAGGAGCAGCTCCTCGAACTCCTCCGCGAGCAGTTCAACCTGCGCATGCAGAAGGCCACCGGCCAGCTCAGCCAGACGCATCTGCTCAAGCAGGTTCGTCGGGATATCGCCCGGGTGAAGACTGTGCTCAACGAGAAGGCAGGTGTCTGAGATGGCCGAAGAGAAAAAAGCCCGTACGCTCACCGGTAAGGTGGTGAGCGACAAGATGGACAAGTCCATCGTTGTGATGATCGAGCGTCGTGAGCGCCACCCGATCTACGGCAAGTACGTCAAGCGCTCCACCAAGCTGCACGCCCATGACGAGGCGAACCAGGCCAAGGCTGGCGACACGGTCTCCATTCAGGAAAGCCGTCCGCTGTCGAAGAAAAAGGCCTGGGCCCTGGTCGAAGTTCTCGAACAGGCCAAGGGTTGATCGGCAAACGCCAGTCGAACCAGTGCAGTCAGTTTAGGTTTGGAGAAAACCGATGATTCAGACTCAGACAATGCTGGATGTCGCCGACAACAGCGGGGCGCGCCGGGTGCAGTGCATCAAGGTGCTCGGCGGTTCACACCGCCGCTACGCCCGCGTTGGTGACATCATCAAAGTCACGGTGAAAGAAGCCATCCCGCGTGGCAAGGTCAAGAAAGGCCAGGTCCTCAAAGCGGTGGTCGTTCGCACCCGTAGTGGCGTCCGTCGTAACGACGGTTCGCTGATCCGCTTCGATGGAAATGCGGCCGTTCTGTTGAACAACACCAACGATCAGCCGATTGGTACCCGGATCTTCGGTCCGGTGACCCGTGAACTTCGTACTGAGAAGTTCATGAAGATCATTTCCTTGGCGCCTGAAGTGCTGTAAGGAGCGAGGCGGATATGCAAAAAATTAAACGTGACGACGAAGTCGTCGTCATCGCCGGGAAAGACAAGGGCAAGCGTGGCACCGTGAAGCGCGTCCTCCAGGACGACCGCTACATTGTGTCCGGTGTGAACATGATCAAGCGTCACACCAAGCCCAATCCCATGGCGGGTAATCAGGGCGGTATCGTCGAGCGCGAGGCTCCGATTCACGCGTCCAACGTGGCCATCTTCAACCAGGAGACCGGTAAGGCAGATCGCGTCGGCGTCCAGGTTCAGGAAGACGGTACCAAGGTACGTATCTACAAGTCGACGCAAGCGCAGATCGACGCCTAACGCGAGTCGGGTAGCAAAATGGCGAACTTGAAAGAACGTTATCAAAACGAGGTGGCGGCTAAACTCCAAGAGCAGTTCAGCTATGCCAACGTTATGCAGGTGCCCAGGATCACCAAGGTGACCCTGAACATGGGCATCGGCGAAGCGACCAGCGACAAGAAGCTGATCGACAACGCCATCGGTGACCTGGAGAAACTCTCCGGTCAAAAGCCGCTGGTGACCAAGGCGCGCAAGTCCATCGCGGGCTTCAAGGTGCGTGAAGGCTGGCCGATCGGGATCAAGGTGACCCTGCGCTCCGAGCGCATGTGGGACTTCCTCGATCGCCTGGTGAATATCGCGATCCCCCGCGTTCGTGACTTCCGTGGTCTCAACCCGAAGTCCTTCGACGGTCGTGGCAACTATTCCATGGGGGTGCGTGAGCAGATCATCTTCCCGGAGATCGAGTATGATAAGATCGATCGGATCCGTGGTCTGGATGTCACCATCACCACCACCGCCAACACCGATGAAGAAGGTCGTGCGCTGCTGAGCGCATTGAACTTCCCGTTCAAGAAATAAGGGTGGGATCATGGCAAAGAAAAGCATGGTAGAGCGTGAGGCGAAGCGCGCCGAGCTGGTGGAGAAGTATGCCGCCAAGCGCGCCGAGCTCAAGGCGATCATCCAGGACGTGAACGCTTCTGACGAAGAGCGCTTCGATGCGCAGCTCAAGCTGCAGCAGCTGCCGCGTGACTCCAGCCCGGTGCGCCAGCGCAACCGCTGCCGCGTCACTGGCCGTCCGCACGGCTACTACAACAAGTTCGGCCTCGGCCGCAACAAGCTGCGTGAAGCCGCCATGCGTGGCGATGTACCCGGACTCAAGAAGTCCAGCTGGTAACGTCACGTAGAATCATCAGGAGCGCAACGTAAATGAGCATGCAAGACACTCTGGCGGATATGTTCACCCGTATCCGCAATGCGCAGATGGCCACCAAGGAGACGGTTTCCATGCCGTCCTCCAAGCTCAAGGTCGAGGTGGCCCGCGTGCTGAAGGAAGAGGGTTATGTCACGGACTATGCCGTCAGCGAAGAGGCCAAGCCGTCGCTGACCGTGACCCTCAAGTACTTCGAAGGCAAGCCGGTCATCGAACATCTGCAACGGGCTTCCAAGCCGTCTCTGCGCAGCTACAAGGGCAAGGACTCCCTGCCCAAGGTTGCCGATGGCCTGGGTATCGCGATCGTCACCACCTCCAATGGTGTGATGACCGACCGCGCGGCCCGTCTGGCCGGTGTCGGTGGTGAAGTCATCTGCACCGTATTCTAGGAGTTTGGAATGTCACGCGTAGCCAAATATCCGGTTAAAGTGCCCGCCGGCGTCGAGCTCAAGCTCGACGGCGACCAGCTGTCCGTCAAGGGCAGCCAGGGCGCGCTGTCCATGACCGTTCACCCCGACGTGGCGATCGCTCATGAGGAAGGTCAAGTGACCTTCCAGCCGAGCGAGTCCGCCAAGAGCTGGGCGATGGTCGGCACCACCCGTGCCCTGGTTCAGAACCTGGTCACCGGTGTTTCCGAGGGCTTCACCAAGTCCCTCGAAATTAATGGCGTCGGTTATCGTGCCCAGGCCAAGGGCCAGACGCTGAACCTGACACTGGGCTTCTCACACCCGGTCGACTACGAACTGCCTGAAGGTGTCGTGGCGGAAACGCCGAAGAACACCACTATCGTGCTGAAAAGCGCGGACAAGCAGAAGCTCGGCCAGGTTGCCGCGGAAATTCGCGCTTACCGTCCGCCCGAGCCCTATAAGGGCAAGGGTATCCGGTACGGCGACGAACAAGTCCGCCGCAAAGAAGCCAAGAAGAAGTAAGGCAGGGTTATGAACGCGAAGAAAGAATCTCGTCTCCGTCGTGCCCGCCGCGCTCGCGCCAAGATCCGCGAGCTGGGCGTGTATCGCCTGTGCGTCAACCGTACCCCGCGCCACATCTACGCGCAGATCATCTCGCCGGATGGTGGCAAGGTCCTGGCCAGCGCTTCCACGCTGGACAAGGCCCTGCGCGAGGGTGCGACCGGTAACGTCGACGCCGCCACCAAGGTCGGCGCGCTGATTGCCGAACGGGCCAAGCAGGCAGGCATCACCCAGGTGGCCTTCGACCGTGCCGGTTTCAAGTACCACGGTCGTGTCAAGGCCCTGGCCGACGCCGCTCGTGAAGGCGGCCTGGAATTCTAAAGGGTTTTACGATGGCGAAGAACGAACAGCAAAGCGGCGATCTGCAGGAAAAACTCGTGCAGGTCAACCGTGTCGCCAAGGTGGTCAAGGGTGGCCGGATCTTCGGCTTCACCGCCCTGACCGTCGTCGGCGACGGTAACGGTCGTGTTGGCTTCGGTCGTGGCAAGGCGCGTGAAGTGCCGGTCGCGATCCAGAAGGCCATGGACCAGGCGCGTCGCAACATGGTCAAGGTCAACCTGAAAGGTGCCACTCTGCAGTACGCCGTCAAGGCCCGTCACGGTGCCTCCAAGGTGTACATGCAGCCGGCTTCCGAGGGTACCGGCATCATCGCCGGCGGCGCCATGCGCTCCGTGCTCGAGCTGGCCGGCGTCCATGACGTCCTGGCCAAGTGCTACGGCTCCACCAATCCGGTGAACGTGGTGCGTGCGACCGTCAACGGTCTGACCGCCCAGCGCTCTCCGGAAGACGTGGCCGCCAAGCGCGGTCTGTCTGTCGAAGCGATCACGGGGTGAGTACCATGACAGCTACGATCAAGGTTACCCAGACCCGCAGCACCATCGGCGTGCTGGCCAAGCACAAGGCCACCATGAAGGGCCTCGGCCTGCGTCGCATCGGTCACACGGTCGAACTGGAAGACACCCCTGCCGTTCGCGGCATGATCCACAAGGTCAACTACCTTGTGCGTGTTGAGGGAGAGTAATCCATGAAACTCAATAGCCTGAGCCCGGCACCGGGCTCCAAGCACGCCGAAAAGCGCGTCGGTCGTGGCATCGGCTCCGGTCTGGGCAAGACCGGTGGCCGGGGCCACAAGGGCCTCAAGTCGCGCAGCGGCGGCAGCGTGAAGCCCGGCTTCGAAGGCGGTCAGATGCCGCTGCAGCGTCGTCTGCCGAAGTTCGGTTTCACTTCCGCGAAGTCGCTGGTCTCCCAGGAAGTCCGCCTGGCCGAACTCGGCCGGGTCGAGGGTGACGAAGTCACCCTGGACACCCTGAAGCAGGCCAACGTGCTGAAGGATGCCACCCAGTATGCCAAGGTGATCCTTTCCGGCGAACTGAACAAGGCGGTTACCGTCCGCGGACTCAAGGTCACCAAGGGTGCCCGTGCCGCGATCGAAGCCGCCGGCGGTAAGGTAGAGGACTAAATGGCCAAGTCAGGAAATATGCCGGCGATGGGCAGCGGTCTGAGTGAACTCTGGGCGCGTCTGCGCTTCGTGCTCCTCGCCATCGTGGTCTACCGTATCGGTGCCCACATTCCCGTTCCCGGTATCAATCCTGACCAGCTTGCTGCCTTGTTCAGGGAGCAGCAGGGCACCATCCTGGGCATGTTCAACATGTTCTCGGGCGGTGCCCTGGAGCGCATGAGTATCTTCGCACTCGGCATCATGCCGTACATCTCCGCGTCGATCATCATGCAGCTGCTGACCGCCGTCTCGCCTCAGCTGGAGCAGCTGAAGAAGGAGGGCGAGGCCGGTCGTCGCAAGATCAGCCAGTACACCCGCTACGGCACCGTACTGCTGGCTCTCGTCCAGGCCACCGGCATGTCGGTGGGCCTGGCGAGCCAGGGTATTGCCTACACGGCCGACTTCAGCTTCTATTTCACCGCCGTCGTCACCTTCGTGTGCGGCGCGGTGTTCATGATGTGGCTGGGCGAGCAGATCACCGAGAAGGGCATCGGCAACGGCATTTCGCTGCTGATCTTCGCGGGGATCGTCGCCGGTCTGCCGGGGGCCGTGGGCCAGGCCTTCGAACTGGCCCGTAATGAAGGCGCATGGAACGTGCTGCCGCTGCTGGCCTTGTCCCTTCTGGGCATCGCCACCGTGGCCTTCGTGGTGTTCATCGAGCGCGGCCAACGCCGCATCACGGTGAACTATCCGCGTCGCCAGGTCGGCAACAAGATGTACGCCGGCCAGAGCAGCTATCTGCCGCTCAAGGTCAACATGGCGGGCGTTATTCCGGCGATCTTCGCCTCGAGCATCCTGCTGTTCCCGGCTTCGCTGGGTCAGTGGGTCGGTGCCGGGGACGGCATGGAGTGGCTGCAGCGTGCCTCCCAGGCTCTTGGCCCGGGTCAGCCGCTGTACATCTTGCTTTTCGCGGCAGCGGTGGTATTCTTCTGCTTCTTTTACACAGCGCTGGTCTTCAATCCCAAGGACGTCGCCGACAACCTCAAGAAGTCGGGGGCCTTCCTTCCGGGCATCCGCCCCGGCGAGCAGACCGCTCGCTACGTCGACAAGGTCATGACCCGTCTGACCCTGTTCGGTGCCCTCTACATCACTGCTGTTTCCCTGATGCCCCAGTTCCTGATCGTGGCCTGGAACGTACCGTTCTTCTTCGGCGGTACTTCGTTGCTGATCGTGGTGGTGGTCATCATGGACTTCATGGCCCAGGTGCAGTCGCACCTCATGTCGCATCAGTACGATTCGGTGATGAAGAAGTCCAACCTGAAAGGCTACGGCAGCGGCGGCATCACGCGCTGAGTGCGCCGCTGGTGAATTGGCGCGCCGCGAGCTGAATTGTTGGCTCGCGACGCGGGCCAACAATGGAGAGGAACGATGAAAGTTCGAGCTTCCGTGAAGAAAATGTGCCGTAACTGCAAGATCATTCGTCGCAATGGCGCCGTGCGCGTCATCTGCAGCGAGCCGCGGCACAAGCAGCGTCAGGGCTGATTCCTGACACTGCACTAAACCGGGTGCCGGCATGCCCCTTGCCCTTCGCAGGGTGAAGGGGTATGCTGTTGCGCCTTTTGTAGATGATTAATCGAGCAAGCCGCTCAAATTTCGGAGTAAGCTGATGGCCCGTATTGCAGGCGTCAATATCCCGGACAACAAGCATGCGGCGATCTCGCTGACCTATATCTTCGGGATTGGCCGCACTCGCGCACAGGACATCTGTGTCGCGGCCGGCATTGCGCCGACCACCAAGATCCAGGAGCTGTCTTCTGACGAAGTCGACACCCTGCGTTCCGAAGTCGGTAAGTACACCGTTGAAGGCGATCTTCGTCGTGATGTGACGCTGAACATCAAGCGTCTCATGGACCTGGGTTGCTATCGTGGTCTGCGTCATCGTCGTGGTCTCCCGCTGAAGGGTCAGCGGACCAAGACCAATGCGCGCACCCGTAAGGGTCCGCGTAAGCCGATTCGCAAATAACACGCACGTTCTGCGTAACGACAGGAATTGACATCAACATGGCTAACCCGCGTAGCAACCGTAAAAAGGTTAAAAAGCAGGTAGTGGATGCCGTCGCGCATATCCACGCCTCTTTTAACAACACGATCATTACGATCACAGACCGCCAGGGCAACGCCCTTTCCTGGGCGACTGCCGGTGGTTCGGGTTTTCGTGGTTCTCGCAAGAGCACCCCGTTCGCTGCCCAAGTGGCAAGTGAACGTGCAGCGACCGCTGCAGCCGAGTATGGTGTGAAAAACGTCGACGTGCTGGTCAAAGGCCCCGGTCCGGGCCGTGAATCCGCCGTGCGTGCACTGAATGCCGCCGGCTTCCGCGTGCAAAGCATCACCGACGCGACGCCCATTCCGCACAATGGCTGCCGTCCGCCGAAGAAACGCCGCGTTTAAGGAGACAGATTCATGGCTCGTTATATTGGACCGAAGTGCAAACTGTCTCGTCGTGAAGGCACCGACCTCTTCCTGAAGAGCGGTGTCACTCCCTTCGAGAAGAAGTGCAAATCCGAGCAGATCCCGGGTGTGCACGGCCAGCGTCGTCAGCGGATTTCCGACTACGGCTTGCAGCTTCGCGAGAAGCAGAAAGTACGCCGCATGTACGGCGTGCTCGAGAAGCAGTTCCGCAACTACTACAAGGAAGCGGCCCGTCTGAAGGGCGCGACCGGTGAGCTGTTGCTGCAGCTTCTCGAATCCCGACTGGACAACGTCGTCTACCGCATGGGCTACGGCGCCACTCGCTCCGAGGCCCGCCAGCTGGTGAGCCACAAGGCGATCGCCGTCAACGGCAAGACCGTCAACGTGGCGTCCTACCAGGTCAAGCCGGGTGACGTGGTCTCCGTCCGCGAAAAGGCCAAGAACCAGGCGCGTATCCAGAACGCCCTGAGCATCGCCGCCAACCGTGGCGATGTCGCCTGGGTCGAGGTCGATGCCAAGAAGATGGAAGGCACTTTCAAGGCTCTGCCTGAACGCGGTGACCTGTCTGCCGACATCAATGAGCAACTGATCGTCGAGCTGTACTCGAAGTAAGCGGCGATCGCCGCGCCGCCCTCCCCGCGGGGTGGGCGGCCTTCAGTACCGAGTATCCGTTTGGCAGCCTGAAAGGTATTCATCATGCAGCGTTCAGTGACAGAGTTTCTCCGTCCTCGCGACATCAAGGTCGAAGAGATCAACGCGCACCACGCAAAGATCGTGCTCGAGCCCTTCGAGCGTGGCTTCGGCCACACTCTGGGCAACGCTCTGCGTCGTATCCTGCTCTCGTCCATGCCCGGCTGTGCCGTGGTAGAAACGGAGATCGCCGGTGTCGACCACGAGTACAGCGCGATCGAGGGCGTCCAGGAAGATGTCATCGAAATCCTCCTGAACCTCAAGGACGTGGCGATCAAGATGCACAGCCGCGACGAGGCGGTGCTCTCGCTGAACAAGCAGGGCCCGGCCATCGTGACCGCGGGTGACATCGCCCTCGACCACGACGTCGAGATCGTCAACCCCGAGCACGTCATCGCGCACGTCAACGAAGGCGCCGAGCTGAAGATGCAGCTCAAGGTGGCCCGCGGCCGCGGCTATGAGCCGGCGGACGTTCGTGGCGACGCCGACGACGAGTCTCGCGCCATCGGCCGACTGCAGCTGGATGCGACCTTCAGCCCCGTGCGTCGGGTTTCCTATAACGTCGAGGCCGCGCGTGTCGAACAGCGCACCGACCTCGACAAGCTGATTCTCAATCTGGAAACCGACGGCACCCTGGATCCGGAAGAGGCGATCCGTCGCAGCGCGACTATCCTGCAAGAGCAGCTGGCCGCGTTCGTCGACCTGGAAGCCGACAAGGAACAGGAAGTGGAAGAGGAAGAGGATCACATCGATCCGATCCTGCTGCGCCCCGTAGACGATCTCGAGTTGACCGTTCGCAGCGCCAACTGCCTGAAGGCCGAGAACATCTACTACATCGGGGACCTGATCCAGCGCACCGAGGTGGAGCTGCTGAAGACCCCGAATCTCGGCAAGAAGTCCCTGAACGAAATCAAGGACGTGTTGGCCGCCCGTGGTCTGTCCCTGGGTATGCGGCTGGAAAATTGGCCGCCCGCTAGCCTGAAGGACGACAAGGCCTCCGCGTGAGCGTCGACTCGAGTCCCAGTTTGGTAAGGAATCACAACCATGCGTCATCGTAAGAGTGGTCGTCATCTGAATCGCACCAGCTCGCACCGCCAGGCCATGTTCCAGAACATGAGCGTGTCGCTGGTCGAGCACGAGGTGATCAAGACAACCCTGCCCAAGGCCAAAGAGCTGCGTCGTCACATCGAGCCGCTCATCACTCTGGCCAAGCAGGACAGCGTCGCCAACCGTCGTCTGGCCTTCAGCCGCACCCGCTCCAAAGAAGTGGTCGGCAAGCTCTTCAACGAGCTGGGTCCGCGTTACGCCAATCGCCCGGGCGGTTACGTCCGTGTGCTGAAGTGCGGTTTCCGCACCGGCGACAACGCACCCATGGCCTACGTCGAACTGGTCGACCGTCCGGTCGTCGAGGAAGCCGCCGAGGATTGATCCTCGCGCGCGACCTCAAGGTCCGACACGAAACCGGCTCCCTAGGGAGCCGGTTTTTTTTGCGCCGAGCCACAAGCGCCAAGCCGCTCGATGAGGGACGGCGGCAGCCGTCCGCCAAGAAGAAACCCCGCCGATCCTATGGTCTGCGGGGTTTCTCTTTTTCATCTTGCTCTATCTTTGGCCGCTTGGCCGCTTGGCCGCTTGGCCGCTTGGCCGCTTCCGGGGCGCTGTCAGGCTGTGGCTTCCGGCTGCTCCTTGCCGGCCTTTGCCCGCGCCAGCAGTGGCTGGAGGAAGCGCCCGGTGTGCGAGACCTCCTGGCGGGCGACCTGCTCCGGCGTGCCCTCGGCGATGATCCGCCCGCCGCCGGAGCCGCCTTCGGGGCCGAGGTCGATCAGCCAGTCGGCGGTCTTGATCACATCCAGGTTGTGCTCGATCACCACGATGCTGTTGCCGTGGTCGCGCAGGCGGTGGAGCACGGTCAAGAGCTGGCGGATGTCCTCGAAGTGCAGGCCGGTGGTGGGCTCGTCGAGGATGTAGAGCGTCTTGCCGGTATCGCGCTTGGCCAACTCCCGGGCCAGCTTGACGCGCTGGGCCTCGCCGCCGGACAGCGTGGTGGCGCTCTGGCCCAGGCGGATGTAGGACAGCCCCACGTCCATCAGCGTCTGCAGGCGGCGGGCGATGGCCGGGACCGGGCTGAAGAACTCGAGCGCCTCCTCGACGGTCATCTCCAGCACCTCGTGGATGCTCTTGCCCTTGTACTGCACCTCGAGGGTCTCGCGGTTGTAGCGCTTGCCCTTGCACACGTCGCAGGGCACGTAGATGTCCGGCAGGAAGTGCATCTCCACCTTGATCATGCCCTCGCCCTGGCAGGCCTCGCAGCGCCCGCCCTTGACGTTGAACGAGAAGCGGCCGGGCTTGTAGCCGCGGGAGCGTGCCTCCTGGGTGCCGGCGAACAGCTCGCGGATCGGCGTGAAGATGCCGGTGTAGGTGGCCGGATTGGAGCGCGGCGTGCGGCCGATCGGGCTCTGGTCGATGTCGATCACCTTGTCCAGGTGCTCGAGGCCCTCGATGCGGTTGTGGGCCGCCGGGCTCAGCGCCGTGGCGCGGTTGAGCTCGCGGGCGGCGATCGGCATCAGCGTCGAGTTGATCAGCGTCGACTTGCCGGAGCCGGAGACCCCGGTCACGCACACGAACAGCCCCAGCGGCAGGCGCAGGGTCACGTCCTGCAGGTTGTTGCCCCGGGCGCCGTGCAGTACCACCTGCTTCTCGGGGTTGCCGGGGATGCGCCAGGGCGGCACCTCGATGCGTTTCTCGCCGGACAGGTACTGGCCGGTCAGCGAGTCCGGCGTGGCCATGACCTGCTCGGGGGTGCCTTCGGCCACCACCCGGCCGCCGTGGACGCCGGCGCCGGGGCCGATGTCGAGCACGTGGTCGGCGGCGCGGATGGCGTCCTCGTCGTGCTCGACCACGATCACGGTGTTGCCCAGGTCGCGCAGGTGCTCGAGGGTGTGCAGCAGGCGGTCGTTGTCGCGCTGGTGCAGGCCGATGGAGGGCTCGTCGAGGATGTACATTACCCCGACCAGGCCGGCGCCGATCTGGCTGGCCAGGCGGATGCGCTGGGCCTCGCCGCCGGAGAGCGTCTCGGCGCTGCGCTCGAGGTTGAGGTAGTCGAGCCCGACGTTGACCAGAAATTCGAGGCGCGCGCGGATCTCGTTGAGGATCTTCTCGGCGATCTCGCCCTTGCGCCCCGGCAGCGACAGGGCCTGGAAGTAGGACAGCCCCTCGCCGATCGGCAGGCGCACCACGTCGGGCAGGGTCTGATCGTCGATGTAGACGTGGCGCGACTCCTTGCGCAGCCGCGAGCCGTGGCAGGTCGGGCAGGGCTGCACGGCGATGTGGCGAGCCAGCTCCTCGCGCACCGAGTTCGACTCGGTCTCGCGATAGCGGCGCTGCATGTTGGGCAGCACGCCCTCGAACGGATGCTCGCGGATGACCTTGCGGCCGCGGTCGTTGACATAGTGGAAGGCGATCTCGTCGCTGCCGCTGCCGTGCAGGATGACCTCGCGCTCGTGGCGGGCGAGGTCCTGCCAGGGCGTCTCCAGGGTGAAGCGGTAGTGGTCCGCCACCGCCTGCAGCTGGTTGAAGTAGTAGACGCTGCGACGGTCCCAGCCCTTGATGACGCCCTCGGCCAGCGACAGTTCGGGATGGCTGATCAGCTTGTCGGGGTCGAAGTACTGCTGCACGCCCAGGCCGTCGCAGCTCGAGCAGGCGCCGGCCGGGTTGTTGAACGAGAACATCCGCGGCTCGAGCTCGGAGATCGAGTAGCCGCACACCGGGCAGGCGAAGCGCGAGGAGAAGGCGATGTCGTCGCGCTCGCCGTCCATGAAGTGGAGCAGCGCGGTGCCGTTGGCCAGCCCCAGGGCGGTCTCGAAGGACTCGGCCAGGCGCTGCTCCAGGCCCTCGCGGACCTTGATGCGGTCCACCACCACGCTGATGTCGTGCTTCTTGTTCTTGTCGAGCGGGGCAATGTCGTCGAGCTCGAGCACCTGGCCGTCGACCATGGCGCGCACGAAGCCCTGGGCGCGCAGTTCGGCCAGCAGCTGCAGGTGCTCGCCCTTGCGGCCGCTGACCACCGGGGCCAGCAGCATCAGCTTGCTGCCCTCGGGCAGTGCCGTCACCTGGTCGACCATCTGCGAGATGGTCTGGGCCTCGAGATCCTCGCCGTGCTCGGGGCAGCGCGGCGTGCCGGCGCGGGCGAACAGCAGGCGCAGGTAGTCATAGATCTCGGTGATGGTGCCCACGGTGGAGCGCGGGTTGTGGGAGGTCGACTTCTGCTCGATGGAGATCGCCGGCGACAGGCCCTCGATGTGGTCGACGTCGGGCTTTTCCATCATCGACAGGAACTGCCGGGCGTAGGTGGAGAGCGACTCCACGTAGCGCCGCTGGCCCTCGGCGTAGAGGGTGTCGAAGGCCAGCGACGACTTGCCGGAGCCCGACAGCCCGGTGACCACGATCAGCTTGTCCCGGGGCAGCTCGACGTCGATCTGCTTGAGGTTGTGGGTGCGAGCACCCCTGACCAGAATCCTGTCCATTCCTACCTCGCGGGCCGCGGCAAAAGATCGATTATACGGGCCCGGCCGGGAGTGCGGCAAAGTCGCTCGATGAGGCGGCGTTTCGTGTGCCGAAGCGACGCGGTAGAATACGCGGTCCATCATCTCCGGGGCCCCGCGCCCTCCCTCTGGAAGCACTGGAATCGCTATGTCCAAGGCCAGCTTGCTGTTAGCCGCCGAGCGGCGGGCCATCGTCGGCCTGGCCGGGCTCTATGCCACGCGCATGCTCGGCCTGTTCATGGTGCTGCCCGTCCTGGCACTGAAGGCCGAGGAGCTGATCGGCGCCACGCCGCTGCTGGTCGGGTTCGCGCTCGGCATCTACGGCCTCACCCAGGCCGTGCTGCAGATCCCCTTCGGCCTGCTCTCCGACCGCATCGGGCGCAAGCCGGTAATCGCCGGCGGGCTGCTGCTGTTCCTGGTCGGCAGCGTGGTGGCGGCCCAGGCCGACAGCATCGCCGGCATCATCCTGGGGCGCTGCCTGCAGGGCAGCGGCGCCGTGGCCGCCGCCATCATGGCGCTGCTGGCGGACCAGACCCGCGAGCAGGTGCGTACCGCCGCCATGGCCACCATCGGGCTGTCGATCGGCGTCGCCTTCGCCGTGGCCATGGTGCTGGGGCCGCTGGTGTCGGCGCACTTCGGCCTGTCCGGCGTGTTCTGGTTCACCGCCGCCCTGGCCGTGCTGGGGCTCGGCGTGCTGTGGAAGCTGGTGCCCCGGGCGCCGCAGCGGCGCGGGCACCAGGACGTGGGCGTCGACCGTGACCAGCTCAAGGGGCTCGTCGGGCGTCTCGACCTGTGGCGCCTCAATGCCTCCATCTTCGGCCTGCACCTGGTGCTGATGGCGATCTTCGTCGCCGTGCCGTTCCGGCTGGTCGACGCCGGCATCGCCGAGCCGCATCACGGCCTGGTGTACCTCGGCGTGATGGGGCTGTCCTTCGTGGCCATGGTGCCGCTGGTGATCGTGGCCGAGAAGCGGCGCAAGATGAAGCTGATGTGCCTGGGGGCCATCGCCGTCATCGTCGCCAGCCTGCTGGGCCTGGGCCTCGAGGGGCACGGCCTGATGCCGCTGATCGGCTGGCTGTTCGCCTTCTTCACGGCGTTCAACCTGCTCGAGGCGACGCTGCCGTCGATGATCAGCAAGCTCGCTCCGGCCGGCGCCAAGGGCACCGCCATGGGGCTGTATTCCACCAGCCAGTTCCTGGGCGCCTTCCTCGGCGGCGTGCTGGGCGGCTTCCTGTCGCAGCACTTCGGCCTGACGGCGGTGTTCCTCGGGGTGGCCGTGATCGGCCTGGCCTGGTTCGTGTTCATGCTCGGCATGACGCCGCCGCGGCATCTCTCCAGCGAGGTGGTGGCGCTGGCCGAGCAGCAGCAGGACGATGCCCTCGACGCCCTGATGGCCCGCTTCGCCGCCGTGGCCGGCGTCGAGGACGTGCTGGTGGTGCCCGAGGAGCGGCTGGCCTATCTCAAGGTCGACCGCGAGCGGCTGGACACCGAGGCCCTGTCGCGGCTGACCGGGTCACGCTGACCGGGTCACGCTGACCGAGCCTCGGCGATCGCCGCTCCGCCGGCGGCGTCGAGGCGGGAACTCGCGTATAGTATCGGGATCGGTCTTTCACGCGCGGGTGCGGCCGGCTTTCACGCGCGGGTGCGGCCGGCGCGTCAATCTACCTACATGCATTCGAGCGTTCCGGGGGCCGGGGCTCTTCGCCCGGGCCTCGCCCGGCGGTCCGCCCTCCGACAGAATCAAGGAGTCAACCATGGCCCGTGGCGTCAACAAGGTCATTCTCATCGGCAACCTCGGACAGGATCCCGAGGTGCGCTTCACCCCGTCCGGCACCGCCGTGGCCAACCTCAACCTCGCCACCACCGATACGTGGATGGATCGCCAGAGCGGCCAGCGTCAGGAACGCACCGAGTGGCACCGGGTGGTGATGTTCAACAAGACCGCCGAGATCGCCCAGCAGTACCTGCGCAAGGGCAGCAAGGTCTACGTCGAGGGCCGCCTGCAGACGCGCAAGTGGCAGGACCAGAACGGCCAGGACAAGTATTCCACCGAGATCGTCGCCAACGACATGCAGATGCTGGATTCGCGTGGCGGCGAGATGGGTGGCGGCCAGCCGGGCGGCTTCGGCGGCGGTCAGCCGCGTCAGCAGGGCGGCAGCTACGGCCAGACCCAGGGCGGTCAGCCGCAGCAGGGCGGCGGCTTCGGCGGCCCGCAGCAGGGCGGCAACTACGGTCAGCCCCCGGGCGGCCAGCCCCAGCAGGGCGGCGGCTTCGGCGGTCAGCAGCAGGGCGGCCAGCGTCCCGCGCCCCAGCCGGCACCCAACCAGGGCGGCGGCCAGCAGCAGGGTGGCAACTTCGGCGCCCCGGATCCGGGCAGCTTCGACGACTTCGACGACGAGATCCCGTTCTGAGGCGAGCCTCGGCGCGTTCCCCGTGCGGCTTCACGACGCCCTGCTTCGGCAGGGCGTTGTCGTCTGTGCGTGCGCGTTCTCCTGCGGTGCCGGCGGCACGGTCGGCGCTGCCATGACGGCGGGCGGTAATGGTATAGTGGCGCGATTGCCGACGTGAGGGGCGTCCTGTTTCAGGATGCCCCTCACGTCATGGTTCCCAAGATTGTCGCCGTCTGGTGAGTCGTGGTCGCTGCGATCCCGACGCCCAGCCCCGAGGAGTCATCGTGAAGCTGCTGATCCTGGACGCCGGACACTGTCTGAGCCTCGCCATGGCGCGCGAGGCCAATCGTCGCACCGACGTGGAGCTGGTCATCGAGCCCGGCCTGACGCTGTCGCGGGAGCGGCTCGACGAGGTGCGCCCCGATGCGCTGCTGATTCCGCCGCTGTCGCGCCCGATCACCGATGCGCCGGCCGCCGTGACCGCCCATGCCGAGGCCGTGGAGGCCTGCGTGACCGCCTGCCGCGAGCGGGAGGTGCCGCTGGTGTGGTGCGTGTCCGACCAGCTCTACGAGGAGGGGTACGAGGAGCCCATCGACGAGCATGTGGTGCCCGCGCCCCGCGACGAGGGGCTGCGGCGCCTGGTCGCCACCGGCGAGCGCATCCGCGCCGAGCTGCCGAGGCACCTGATCGTGCGCCTGGGGCCGCTGTTCGCCCTGGATGGCAGCCATGCCTGGCTCGGCGAGCTGCTCGACACCCTGGTCAGCGGCAACGACCTGCGCGCCGAGGACGACGTGATCTTCTGCCCCACGTCCGCCGACTCGGTGTCCATGGCGCTGATCGGCATGCTCCAGCAGCAGGGCTGCGGCGCCGCTGCCTGGGGCAGCTACCATCTGGCCGGCACCGAGCCGGTCAGCGCCTACACCTTCGTGTCGATGGTGCGCACCCAGCTGGTCACCCGCCTCGAGGGGCGCGGCGAGACGGTCGCGCTGGGCGGCGTCAAGGCGCTCAGCCACCACCACGACCAGCCGCTGCGCCGGGTGCTGAACTGCCGGCGGGTGCTCGACGTCTTCGGCGTCCACCAGAAGCCCTGGCGGCTCGAGGTGGGGCGCATGCTCGACATCTGGTGCCTGGCGCGCGACGACGATGCCCGCCCCGTCGAGGAGACCCGCGAGACATGAGCGTGATCCGCAGCATCATCTTCTATATCGGTTACTTCATCGCCATGCTGGTGTGCGGCGTGCTGTTCCTGCCGCCGGCACCGCTGCTGCCGCTGCGTTCGCGCTATCGCCTGCTCAACCTCTACAACCACTTCATCATCGCCTGGTTCCGGCTGGTCTGCGGGGTGCGCTACGAGATCCGCGGGCTCGAGCGGCTGCCCGATGGCCCCTGCGTGCTGCTGTCCAACCACCAGTGCGAATGGGAGACCGTCTATCTGCAGCTGCTCAAGCCGCCGGTGTGCACGGTGCTCAAGAAGGAGCTGCTCAGCATTCCGATCTTCGGTTGGGGGCTCAGGCTGCTGCATCCCATCGCCCTGGACCGCTCCAAGCCGGCCCGGGCCATGAAGCAGGTGCTGATCCAGGGCAAGACGCGCCTCGAGGAAGGGCTCTCGGTGCTGATCTTCCCCGAGGGCACCCGGGTCGAGCCGGGCAAGCGTCGCCGCTACAACAAGAGCGGGGCGGTGATCGCCTGCCGCGCCGGCAAGCCGGTGGTGCCGGTGGCGCACAATGCCGGCGAGCGCTGGCCGGGGCGTCACTGGGTCAAGCATCCCGGGCGCCTGACGCTGGTGGTGGGCGAGCCGATCGAGACCGTCGGCCGCAGCCCGGAAGAGGTGCTGGCCGAGACCGAGGCTTGGATCGAGGCGCAGCTGGCCGAGATCTCCGAGGTGCCGCGCCCCCGCGACGAGAACGCCGAGGCCGGCCCCCGGGAGACGGCGGCGAGCTGAGCCGACTCACCGCCGGCGCCACCCGCGCCACGAGACACAAAAAAGAGAGGCGCCCCGCGGGGCGCCTCTCTTCATTTTTATCGCCGCGGCGCGGGTTCAGGCCGCGGCGATGATCGCGCGTCAGTCGCGATACTTCTCCAGCACCAGGCAGGCGTTGGTGCCGCCGAAGCCGAAGCTGTTGGACAGCACGCGCTCGACCTTGGCCTCGCGACGCTCGGTGACGATGTCGAAGCCGTCGGCCTGCTCGTCGAGGTTCTCGACGTTGGCGGAGGCGGCGATGAAGTCGTTCTCCATCATCAGCAGCGAGTAGATCGCTTCCTGCACGCCGGTGGCGCCCAGCGAGTGCCCGGTCAGCGACTTGGTCGAGCTCATCGCCGGCGTGGAGTCGCCGAACACCTCGCGCACCGCCTTCAGCTCGGCGACGTCGCCGACCGGGGTGGAGGTGCCGTGGGTGTTGATGTAGTCGATGTCGCCGTCGACCGTGGCCATGGCCTGGCGCATGCAGCGCACCGCGCCCTCGCCGGACGGGGCGACCATGTCGACGCCGTCGGAGGTGGCGCCGTAGCCGACCAGCTCGGCGTAGATCTTGGCGCCGCGGGCGCGGGCGTGCTCCAGCTCCTCGAGCACCAGCATGCCGCCGCCGCCGGCGATGACGAAGCCGTCTCGGGCCTGGTCATAGGGGCGGGAGGCCTGCTCGGGCGTCTCGTTGTAGTGGGTCGAGAGCGCGCCCATGGCGTCGAACAGGCAGGACAGCGTCCAGTGCTCCTCCTCGCCTCCGCCGGCGAAGACCACGTCCTGCTTGCCCAGCTGGATCTGCTCCATGGCGCTGCCGATGCAGTGCGCGGAGGTGGCGCAGGCGGAGGAGATGGAGTAGTTCACGCCCTTGATCTTGAACGGCGTGGCCAGGCAGGCGGACACGGTGCTGCCCATGGTGCGGGTGACCCGATAGGGCCCCACTCGGCGCAGGCCCTTCTGGCGCATCACGTCGGCGGCCTCGACCTGGTTGGCGCTGGAGGCGCCGCCGGAGCCGGCGATCAGGCCGGTACGCTCGTTGGAGACCTGCTCCGGGGTGAGGCCGGAGTCCTCGACCGCCTGGGCCATGCTGACATAAGCATAGGCCGCGGCGTCGCCCATGAAGCGGCGCAGCTTGCGGTCGACCAGGGCGTCGAGATCGATATCGACGACGCCCGCCACCTGGCTGCGGAAGCCGAGCTCGGCGTATTCATCCTTGAAGCGAATGCCTGAGCGCCCGGTGCGCAGGGCGTCGAGAACCTGTGTTGCGTCGTTGCCCAGGCAGGACACGATGCCCAGGCCGGTGACTACCACTCGTCGCATGGGAGCCTCCTGATCAGAAATTCGCGGTGGAGGTGAACAGGCCGACCCGCAGGTCGTTGGCCTGATAGATGTCGCGGCCGTCGACGGACACGGTGCCGTCGGCGATGCCCAGAATCAGGCGCCGGGTGATGATGCGCTTGATGTTGATGCGGTAGGTCACCTTCTCGGCATCCGGCAGGATCTGACCGCTGAACTTGACCTCGCCGCAGCCCAGGGCGCGCCCGCGGCCCGGGTGACCCAGCCAGCCGAGATAGAAGCCGACCAGCTGCCACATGGCGTCGAGGCCCAGGCAGCCCGGCATGACCGGATCGCCGGGGAAGTGGCAGTCGAAGAACCACAGGTCCGGGCGGATATCCAGCTCGGCGATCAGTTCGCCCTTGCCGTGTTCGCCACCCTCTTCATGGATGTGCGCGATGCGGTCGAGCATCAGCATGTTGGGTGCCGGCAGTTGGGCGTTGCCGGGGCCGAACAGCTCGCCACGGCTGCATGCCAGCAGTGCTTCGCGATCAAAGGAATGTTGCTTGGTCACTGAATCGTTCCGAGTGTCGAGATGGTGGTATGCCGTATCGAAACGGCATGGGCCGCCCTGGCGGCCACGCCTAGTCTACTGTTCGTGTCTCGCGAATGCACGCCGGCCGGGGTGCCGGAGGGTCATCGCCGTCGTCCGGGGTACAGTTATGTTCGCATCGGCCGATATGGTGACGATATGGCCCGCTCACAAGAGGGGGCAAACATTCATGTCGAAGAGTCGAGAGCGAAGCCATGTGGCCCGTGCTTTCCCTGAATCGCCCGTCGGGCTGGATGCGTTGCCCGCCATGGCCCGGGGGCTGGCGCTGGAGGTGGTGGCCGAAGGCGTGGAGACGCGCTGGCGCGAATGGTCCTCAGCCGAAGCGAGCGAGGTCGCCGCGTCGGCCGAGTCGATGGCATAGCCACAGGCACAGCGCCGCCCAGCACAGCGCCTCGACGGCCAGCAGCCAGGGTGCGAGGGTGACGCCGGCGAGCCGGGCGCCGGCATAGTAGGACAGCGGCCCGCTGGTCGCGCCGCCGGCCGCCGCCAGCCAGGGGTGGCGCCACAGCCAGGCCAGGGAATGGTGCAGCAGGGTGGCGAACAGCGGCCACAGTAGCCACAGCCACGGTGGCAGCGGGCCGAGCAGGAGGGTCTCCGGCGGGAAGCGAAAGCCCCCGGCCAGCGCCAGGCCGCCGTCGATGGCGAGCCCCAGCCCCGCGAAACCCGCCAGCCAGCGCCATTCTCCTGGCTGTGCCTGCCAGCGCAGATGCGCCGCGATCACCCCGCCCGCCACGACGAGCCCCGCGAGGCTGCCGCCCATCACGCAGGCCAGCCAGCCCAGCTGGAACCCGGCCAGGTTGGCCAGCGCCCGCCAGACCCCTCGCTTCACACCGCCCCCGAGAGCGGCGCCGGCCGCGCGCCGGGCTTGGCCAGCAGCAGCTGGCTGGTGCCGATGGTGCGCTCCAGGAAGCCGCCTTCGCAGTAGCACAGGTAATAGCGCCACATGCGGATGAAGCGCTCGTCGTAGCCGAGCCGGCGCACGGTCTCCAGGTTGGCCTCGAAGCGGTGGCGCCACTCGCGCAGGGTGTGCGCATAGTGCTGGCCGATCTCGTCCAGACCCACCAGGTTCAGCGAGGTGTGGCGGGTCAGGCCGTCGAGGATGACGCGGTGGGAGGGCAGGAAGCCGCCGGGGAAGATGTAGCGCTTGATGAAGTCCATCTCGCGCTTGGCGGTCTCGTAGCGCTGATCGCGGATGGTGATGGCCTGCAGCATGGCCATGCCGTCGTCGGTCAGCAGCCGGTCGAGGGTGGTCAGGTAGGTCTCCAGGTACTGATGGCCGACCGCCTCGATCATCTCCACCGAGATCAGCCGGTCGAAGCGGCCCTCCAGTTCCCGGTAGTCGCGCTTGAGCAGAGTGACGCGGTCCTCGAGCCCCTCCTCGGCCAGCCGCCGGGCGGTGTGGGCATACTGCTCGTCGGAGATGGTGGTGGTGGTGACCCGGCAGCCTCGGGTGCGGGCGGCGTGGATGGCCAGCCCGCCCCAGCCGGTGCCGATCTCCAGCAGGTGGTGATGCGGACGCACGTCGAGGCGCTCGAGCATCAGGTCGAGCTTGTGGGTCGAGGCCTCCTCGAGGCTGGCGCCGGCGCGGGGGAAGACGGCGCTGGAGTACATCCAGTGGCGGCGGTCGAGGAAGGTCGCGAACAGGTCGTTGCCGATGTCGTAGTGGGCGGCGATGTTGCGCCGCGAGCCGCTCAGGCTGTTGCGCTGCAGTCGGTAGAGCGCGCCGAGCAGCCAGCGGCCGGCGCCGGCCAGGCCGCCCTCCATCTCGCCGTTGACCCGTTCCAGGTTGGCGGCGAACAGCCGCACCAGCGCCACCGGATCGTCGGCGTCCCAGTCGCCGTCCATGTAGGCCTCGCCGGCGCCCACGGTGCCGCCCAGCGCCATGCGCCGCCAGGCCCGCGAGTCGCGCACCACCAGGGTCACCGAGAGCGGGCCGCCGCGGCCCAGGCGGTGGCGCTGATGGCCCTCGATCAGGGTGATCTCGCCGCCTTCCAGACGATCCAGCTGGGGCAGCAGGCGAGCCTTGAGCCAGCGCGTCAGGCGGTCGCCCTCGGCCGGCAGTGGACGGGCGTTGGCGGTGCGTGTATTCACGGCGAACTCTCCTGATGGCGGGGATGGTCGTGGACGGGGACGCGCTTGAGCCACAGGCGCAGGGCCTCGAAATGGATGCCGGCGAGGGTCTTCAGCGCCATCGCCGGATGGCGGGCCAGGGTGGCCAGCAGCACGCCGCGGGTCGCCGGGCGGGCCTCCAGGCTCAGGCTGGCGTCGAAGTGGCGCTCGTCGCCGCGCCAGGTCTCCATGTTCAGGTTCAGGCGTTCGCCGGGGCTGTCGAAGCGCCAGCGGTAGCGCATGTCCATGGGGTTGAACGGCGAGACGTGCATGGCCTTGTCGAACTCGGCGCGATGGCCGTGGCGCCGCGGCTCGACCCGGCAGGCATAGGTGGTGCGCTCGCCCCAGGGGGTGTTGCTGACCTCGCCGAGCAGCGCGCGCAGCTCGCCGCGGGCGTCGTAGGCGTAGTACAGCGACACCGGATTGAAGCCCACGCCCAGGGTGCGCAGCTGGGTGAGCAGGCAGATGCGGCCGTCCGGGGCGTCGCCCAGCAGCCGCGTCAGCTCGGCGCGCACGGCGTCCTTGAGCGGCCGGTCGTGGGGCGCCAGGTAGTCCTCGCGGCGGAAGCGCGCCAGCGCCGGCCGCCGGGCGCTGAAGCCGGGCACGCCGTCGAACAGCTCCGGCAGCTCGTCGAGGTCGAGCCAGGCCATCCACAGCCGGTAACGGAAGGCGTGGGCCCGGGGCAGGAAGCGACGATGACGCAGCCAGCCGCGGTAGATGCGCGAGCGCGGAGCCTGGATCATGCCGGCACCTCCGTGGTCGCCCGGGCGCCGGCCGGCGCGTCGGGGTCGCAGCCCAGCGCCCGGGCGACCCGCAGCGCGCTCCACACGCCGTCCTCGTGGAAGCCGTTGCGCCAGTAGGCGCCGCAGAAGTGCGTGCGCCGGCCCGGCCCCGAGATCTCGGCGTGGCGGGCCTGGGCGTTCATCCCGGCGAGGCTGAACTGCGGATGGGCGTAGGTGTAGCGCCCGAGCACCCTGGCCGGGTCGATGCTGTCGCCGTCGTTGAGGGTCACGCAGAAGGTGTGCGGCGCCTCGAGGCGCTGCAGGATGTTCATGTCGTAGGTCACCGAGACCCGGGCGTCGTCGCCGCGGCCGTCGAGCCGGTAGTTCCAGCTCGCCCAGGCACGCCGGCGGCGGGGCAGCAGGCGGGTGTCGGTGTGCAGCACCACCTCGTTGTCGTGGTAGGGCAGGGCGCCGAGGATCTGGCGCTCGGCGGGGCTGGCGTCGTCGAGCATCGCCAGCGCCTGGTCGGCGTGGCAGGCCAGCACCACCTGGTCGAAGCGCTCCTCGCCGGCGTCGCTGCGGACGTGCACCCCGTCGGCCTCGCGGCGCAGGCCGCGCACCGGCGTGGCCAGACGGATGCGCTCGGCGTAGGGCGCGGTCAGCGCCGGAATGTAGGCCCGCGAGCCGCCGACCAGGGTGTACCACTGGGGGCGTTCGTTGACCGACAGCAGGCCGTGATGATGGAAGAAGCGCACGAAGAAGCGGGCCGGGAAGGCGCGCAGCTGGCCGATGCTGGCCGACCAGATCGCCGCGCCCATGGGCAGCAGGTAGTGGCGCTGGAAGCCCTCGCCGTAGCCGCCGGCGTCCAGGTAGTCGCCCAGGGTCAGGTCCGCCGGCAGGCGGTCGTCGACCATCGCCTGGGTGGCCTCGCGGTTGAAGCGCAGGATGTCGCGCAGCAGGCCATGGAAGCTCGGCCGCAGCAGGTTCGACCACTGGGCGAACAGCCGCGGCAGGCTGTGGCCGTTGTACTCGAAGTCGCGGGCCGTCTCGTGCACCGAGAAGCTCATCTCGGTGGGCTGGCTCTCCACGCCGAGGGTCGCCAGCAGGCGCCGGAAGTGGGGATAGGTCCAGTCATTGAAGACGATGAAGCCGGTGTCGATGGCGTAGTGGCGGCCCTCGAGCTCGACGTCCATGGTCGCGGTGTGGCCGCCGAGGCGGGTGTCGGCCTCGAACAGCGTGACCTCGTGGCGGCGGGACAGATACCAGCCGGCGGCCATGCCGGCGATGCCGCTGCCGATCACCGCGATGCGCTGGCGGCCCTGGGGAGAGGCGGGAGTGGCGAGCGACGTCATGACGAGGCCTCCGTGTCGGCGCCGCGGGCCAGGCGTCGCCCGAGGCGGAAGCGCAGCCCCGGCGGCAGGATGCCCAGCAGCTTGAGCGGCAGGGTGAAGCGGCGCGGGAAGTGGACGTCGAGGCGATGGGCCTCGAGGCCCTTGAGGATCGCCTCGGCGGCCTGATCGACGCTGACCCGCATCGGCATCGGGAAGTCGTTGCGATCGGTCAGCGGCGTCTTCACGAAGCCGGGATGAATGAGGCTGACGTCGATCTCTTCGCCGGCCAGATCGAGGCGCAGCGATTCCAGGAAGTGGCTGAGCGCGGCCTTGGAGGCGCCGTAGGCCTCGGCGCGGGGCAGCGGCAGATAGGCCGAGGCGCTGGAGGTGGCGGCCAGCAGTGGCCGGCCACCCCGGGCCCTGGCCCGGCGCAGCAGCGGCAGCGCCGCTTCCACGCCGTGCAGGGCACCGAAGAAGTTGGTGGCGAAGACTCGCTCGATCAGCGCGGCGTCGAAGGTGCCGGCCTCGAGATATTCGCAGGTGCCGGCGTTGAGGATCGCCAGGTCGAGGTGGCCGAAGCGGGCGGCGATGCGATCGCCGGCGGCCAGCACGGCAGCCCGGTCGCCGACGTCCAGCGGCAGCAGCAGGGCGTTGTCGCGCTCGCCGGCCAGTTCCTGCAGGGCGTCCGAGCGGCGGGCGCTGAGGGCGACCCGATGGCCCTGGTCGAGCAGCCGTGTCGCCAGCGCCCGGCCGATGCCGGATGTCGCGCCGGTCAGCCAGATGCAGCGGGGCGTGTGGGGTGCCGTCATGTCGTCTCCTCGCGTCCTGCGATGTCTCTTGTTAGGGATACGCGGGGCACGGCCTGCGGGTTTCAGCCGTATGGCTCGAGGGGCGGGCCCCTCAGCCTCCCGCGCGGCGCTTGAGCCAGCGGATCACCGTGCCCAGCAGCGGCAGTCGCTCATATAGTAGTTCGCCGGCGTCGAAGTAGTCCCGGTGCTCACTCACCCGCCCCGATCCGTCGTCGGCGAAGACCAGCCGCGAGGCGCCCTCCACCGTGATGTCCCTGCCGCCCGCCAGCCGCCGATGGGCCAGGTGCATCGTCCAGGTCACGAAGGCGATGTCGCCGTGACGCTGACGCTCGTGAAAGGTGAAGCGACACGCCGTGACGTTCTCGTACAGGGCGGCGAAGTAGGCTTCCAGGGCCGGCAGGCCGTCGATGCGATGCAGCGGGTCGGTGAATGCAATGTCTGGAGTATATATCTTGTACAGATTTTTTGTACAGGAATTGTCTAGCTTGTTGTAGAAGGCGCAGAAGGCCTCCAGGTCCGGATCGGGTGACATGACGGCCTCCTGGGCGAGGGAAGATGGAGAAGCGAGGGCGGGGCGTGATCGGGGGAACAGGAACCGGGAGACGCGGCCGGGAAGACGCGCCCGCCTCAGGCAGCGGGCAGGTTCTTGAACGCGTCCAGCGCCCGGGCGCGGGCGGCCTTGTGGTCGACGATGGGCGGCGGATAGTCGACGCCGCTCAGCAGGTCGTTGCCCGGGGCGTGGCGAGCCTTGGGCGACAGCTCGGCGAGCTCCGGCAGCCATTCGGCGAGGAAGCGGCCTTCCGGGTCGAAGCGCTGGGACTGGGTGGTGGGGTTGAAGATGCGGAAGTAAGGCGCGGCGTCGGTGCCGGTGGAGGCCGCCCATTGCCAGCCGCCGTTGTTGGCGCCGAACTCGCCGTCGACCAGGTGGCGCAGGAAGAAGGCCTCGCCGCGGCGCCAGTCGATCAGCAGATGCTTGGACAGGAACATGGCGGTGACCATGCGCAGTCGGTTGTGCATCCAGCCGGTGGCGACGAGCTGGCGCATGGCGGCATCGACGATGGGGTAGCCGGTGCGCCCCTCGCACCAGGCCCGGAAACCGGCCTCGTCGTCGCGCCACGGCAGCGCCTCGGTGTGACGCTGGAAGGCACGGTGGCGGCACACGCGTGGGAAGCCGGCGGCGATGTGCTGGTAGAACTCGCGCCAGATCAGCTCGCCGACCCAGGCCGTGAGGCCGGCGTCACCGTCGGCCAGGGCGCCATCGTTCTCGGCCATCACCGCCTGCATGCACTGGCGATGGGAGATCATGCCCAGCGCCAGGTAGGGCGAGAGCTCGCTGGTGCCGCGGATCGCCGGGAAGTCGCGCTGGTCGCCGTAGTGGCGGCCGCGAAAGCGCAGGAAGCGCTCCAGGCGGTCCCCGGCCGGGCCCTCGCCGGCGGGCCACAGGCGGCCGTCGATCGGGGCGTCCTCGAGCTCGGGCAGCTCGGGAATCGGGTCGGGGGCGACGGGCAGGCTGGCCTGGGGCTCGGGCGCGTCGTGCAGCGCCAGCCGCTCGGCGGTGATCGCCTTGTGCCAGGCCTTGGCGAAGGGCGTGAAGACGCCGTAGACGTCGCCCTTGCCGGTCAACAGCTCGCCCGGGGCGAAGGCCACGGCGTCGCGATGGCCGTGGGCGGCCAGGCCGGCGTCCTCGAAGGCCTCGATCACCGCGGCGTCGCGGCGCGCCTCGTCGAGGGGATACTCGCGGTTGAAGTGCAGGGCCTCGGCGCCGAGCTCCCGGGCCAGGTCGAGCAGCATCGCCGGGGCTTCGTCGAAGCGCTCGATGTCGCGATGCAGCAGCGGAATGTTGAGCCCGGCCAGCGACTCCGACAGCGCGGCGACGCCGCGTCGGGTGAAGTCGAGCTTGTTGGCGCCGTGGCCATGCTGCTGCCACTGGGGCAGGCAGCGCAGGAAGACGCCGATCACCGGGCCACGGCGGGCCGCGGCGGCCAGGGCGGTGTTGTCGTGGATGCGCAGGTCGCTGCGGAACCAGACCAGGGTCGGGGACATCGGCGCCTCCGTTCAGGCGGCTTGGGTCAGGGATTTCAGGCGCGTCATGGCGTGGCTCAGGTCGTCGCCGAGCAGCTCCACGCCGGAGGCGTCGAGATCGGCCGCGCGGATGCGCGCCACCGGCCCGCACAGCGCCACCGGTACCTCGAGCTGCTCGGCCAGGCGCGGCAGCTGGCGGCGGATCAGATCGGCGCGCTCGGCGCGTCCGCTGGCCAGCAGCAGGGCGGTGGCATGGAAGCGCTCCACGGCCAGCGTCAGCTCCTGGGGCGGCAGCGCGGCGTCGAGCCACTGCACGCGATAGCCGCGATCGGCGGCGGCCAGGGCGGCCAGCAGCCCCCACATCGGGCCGTCGTCGGGCAGCGGCACGATCAGCAGCGTGGCCTCGCCGGCCTGGGCGTTGGCGTGATACAGCCGGGTGCCGATGCGGGTGCGCAGGAAGGCTTCCAGGGTGCGGCGCTGGAGGTCGGCGCCCAGGCGATCGTCCCAGCGCTCCTCCAGCTCGCGCAGCACCGGCTGCCACAGCTCGTCGAGGCAGGTGGTCACCGGATAGAGCGCCAGCGCCTGATTGAACAGCGCTTCCAGGCGTTCGAGGTCCAGCGCCTCGACGGCGGCCAGCAGCTGGCGGCGCTGGCTGTCCCAGTCGCCGGCCGCGGGTGGCGGCGCCTCCACGGCCTCGGGCTGTTCCAGCAGTTCGCGGACCTGGCTGACGGGGACGCCGCGGTTGAGCCATTGCAGGATGCGTTCGACGCGGGCGATGTCGTCCTTGGCATAGAGTCGGTGGCCCTTGGGGGTGCGCTTGGGCTGGATCAGCCCGTAGCGGCGCTCCCAGGCACGCAGGGTCACGGCATTGACGCCGGTCAGGCGCGAGACTTCGCGGATCGGATAGAGCGGCGCATCGGCCGGATGGTTCGCCTGATCGCTCATGCGGTCTCTGCCTCGGTGAGATCGGTGACGGAAGGGGTGTCGCTTCAACCACCAATTTTGTACAAAAGACGGTCGATGTACAACACGACGATCAGTCGCTCTCGCCGGCTCGTTCGGCGATCACCGCCGCCAGGGCCTCGACGAAGGCAGGATGCTCGCCCACCGGCGGCAGCAGCGTCAGCTGCACCTCGGGGTGCGCCTCGCCGAGGGCCTCGACCTGGCCGGGCACATCCTTGCGCAGGTGGCGGCCGGCGGCGAAGAACAGCGGCAGGATCTCGGCGCGCTCGACGCCCTCGGCCGCCAGCTCGGCCACGGTGTCCTCCAGCGAGGGGGCGCAGATCTCCATGTAGGCCAGGCGCAGCGGGGTGGAGAGCCGGGCGGAGAGCTGTTCGGCGAGACGCTCGAAGGGCGCGCGCCAGTTGGGGTCGCTGGAGCCGTGGGCCATCAGGATCAGGGCATTGCTCATGTCGGGAAATCTCCAGGGTCGGAAAGGCGATGGCACAGCGCCTCGCCCAGGTGGTGGCCGGACAGCCAGGCGTCCTCGATGCGCCCGCCGCGCCAGCCGTCGCCGCACAGCGCCAGGCCGGTGTCCGTCAGGCGATGATCATCGCCCGGCGCCACCGCACCAGGCTCGGCATAGCGCCAGCGATGGGCGCCTCGCGCCTGCACCGCCGGCAGGCCGGCGGCGGGCCGGAGCGTCTCGAGCGCGGCGCTCAGGGCGGCGAG
Source organism: Halomonas sp. B23F22_10 (assembly GCF_043496975.1). Lineage (NCBI taxonomy): Bacteria > Pseudomonadati > Pseudomonadota > Gammaproteobacteria > Oceanospirillales > Halomonadaceae > Halomonas > Halomonas sp. B23F22_10. The sequence goes on from NZ_JBIEKF010000008.1 coordinate 52,101, forward strand.
CAGGTCTTCGGCCACGGCATCGGGGGCGTCCTCGAGCCGGCGTTCGCTCCAGTCGAGATCGGCCAGCAGGGTGATGAGCTCGGGCGCATCCTCGCGGCCGGGCTTGGTGCGGTGGCGGACCACGCGCTTCAGCGGGCCCTCGTCGAACTGCAGCAGCGGCCAGCCGGCCTCGGCGCCGGGCAGCGTGAGCGGCGCCTCGAGGCGGGCCCAGGCCGCCCAGCAGGCGCGCTGGGGCAGCTGTCGGCATTCGCTCGCGAGCCCCGGCGCATGGGGTGCGATCAGGCCCTCGGCCTGGGGCGCGGGCAGCGCCAGGCTCACCGTGGCGAAGGGGCCGTGCGTGGCGCCGCGCTCGTCGGCGAGCCGCCAGCCGTCGCTATCGCGCGCCAGCGACACGATGCGGGTGGCGGCGCGCAGGGTCAGGCCGCGGGCCAGATGGCGCGTGACCGCGCTCATCCGCGGCGTGCCGGTGTAGCGGGGGCGGCCGTCGGCCCGCCGCGTCGCCCGGCCCGCTTCCAGCCGCCACAGGGCGTCGGGCCAGGGCGCGGCCACGCCGGCCTTCACCCAGGTATCCACCTGCCGCCGGAAGGCCGGGTGGGCGGCGCGAAAGCTCTGGGCGCCGAGCTCGATGGCGCCTTCCTCGAGCCGGCGGCTGGACATCCGGCCGCCGGGGCCGCGAGCCTTGTCGAACACGGTGACGTCGTGGCCGGCCTCCGCCAGCGCACGGGCGCAGGCCAGGCCGGCGATGCCGGCCCCGATCACGGCGTGGGAAGAGGGCGTCGAAGTCATGTCGGGCTCATGCAGTCAACGGGGTTTACCGCTAGACTAACAGACCTGTACAAAGCCTGTATAACACTTGCTCGGCGCCACCCAAGGAGCCCGGAATGGAGAGCGGTATGCGCATATTGATCACCGGAGGCAGCGGTTTCGTCGGTCAGGCCCTGTGCCGTCGACTGATCACGGACGGGCATCGGGTACAGGTGGTGTCGCGGGACCCCGCCCAGGCGCGGCTCCGGTTGCCGGAGGGCGTCGACGTGCGGCGCTCGGCGCTGGACTTCGTCGATACGCCCCCGGAGGCGCTGGTCAACCTGGCCGGCGAGCCGATCGCCGGCAAGCGCTGGAGCGAGGCGCAGAAGGAGCGGCTGCTGGATTCCCGCCTCGACGCCACCCGCGAGCTGGTGCAGCTCTGCGAGCAGCTCAAGGCCTCTCATGGGCACGCGCCCTCGGTGCTGGTCTCGGCCTCGGCCATGGGCTATTACGGCGACCAGGGCGCGACGGTGGTCACCGAGGCGACCCCGCCCCACGACGAATTCGCCCATCGCCTCTGCCAGCGCTGGGAGGAGGCCGCCGAGGGCGTGACGGCCTTCGGCACCCGGCTGGCGATCCTGCGCCTGGGGCTGGTGCTGGACGCCGGCGGCGGCATGCTGCAGCGCCTGCTGCCGCCCTTCAAGCTGGGGCTCGGCGGGCGCCTGGGCGACGGCACCCAGTTCATGCCCTGGGTGCATCGTCAGGATCTGGTGAGCGCCATCCTGCTGCTGCTCGAGCGCGACGACCTGCAGGGGGCCTTCAACGGCAGCGCCCCGCACCCGGTCACCAATGCCGTCTTCACCCGCCTGCTGGCGCGGCACCTGCATCGCCCGGCGCTGCTGCCGGTGCCGGCCAAGGCGCTGGAGATCGGCCTCGGCGAGATGTCGCGGCTGCTGCTGACCGGCGCCGACATGCGCCCGGCGCGCCTGGAGGAGGCGGGCTTCGTGTTCCGCTTCCCGACCCTGGAGGAGGCGCTGACCGATATCCTCGGCTAGTGAAACGCCGATTTATTGCTGCGCTCGACGACCTGCAGGGATGCAGGAAGTGCGTAGGTTCGTCGGGAACAAACCTAGTGATCCTGGGCGCCGGCGGTGCCGGGGCGCCGGTCCGATCGGAATCCTCATGTAGCAGGCTACACTCCGGTTCCTGCGCTCCGGCGGCATCCAGCCTCTCATCGCTCGCGACATCAATCAGCGCATCCCTTTCGCCTCTCCATGTCCTGAAACGACGAGCCCCCGCCGGCCAATGACCGACGGGGGCTGTCGTTCGGGGGATCCGCCTCGCCTAGCGGGAGTTCTCGTCGATGGTGACGATGACCCGCACCGCGTCCAGCCGCAGCCGGGTGCCCTCGATGGCGGCGTCCAGGGCGGCGCGCTCCTCGCGCAGCGCCGTCAGCTCGTCCTCGCGCACCGCCGGGTTGCGGCGGGCCAGGGCCTCCAGGCGGGTCAGCTCGGCGTCCAGCGCCTCGCGCATGCGGGTCTGGGCGGCCTCGACGATGGTCGGCAGCTCGCGTTCGGCCTCGGTCTCGGCGCGATCGAGCAGGTCGCGGAGCTGCTCGTGGCGGCTCTTGATCAGGTCGCGGGCGGCGGCCTTCTTGACCTTCTGCAGGTTCTTGGAGAGCCCGGTGAAGGAGACCTTGGCGGTCAGGTTGGCCCCGGACTCGTCGAGCAGCACGCGCACCGCGGTGGGCGGCAGGAAGCGGTTGAGGTGCAGCCGCTTGGGCGCCGGGCAGTGGGTGCGGAACACCAGCTCGGCCATCAGCCGGCCGCCGGGGATCGACGGATGCTTGAGCAGCGCCAGGGCGGTGTTGCCCATGGTGCCGTCGAGGATGCGGCCCATCATCTCGCGGGTCAGCGGGTGCTCCCAGGACAGGCGCTGAACGTCGTCGCGGCCCAGGGCGCGCTCGCGGGAGAAGGTGGCCGAGAAGCCGTCCTCGCCCTTCACCAGCCCCGGCAGGCCGTCGAGCATCTGCGGGCCGGGCTTGAGGTGCTGGATGTCGTTGCCGATGTCCTTGGCATCCACGCCGAAGATGTCCAGCGCCTGGTCGATGTAGCGGCGCAGGGCGCGGTCCTCGTCGAGCTCGCGGATCGCCTCGATGGTCTGCTCGGCGCGCTCCGGACGGCAGGCGTTGAGCTCGAGCAGGCGGTTGCGGCCGGCGTCGCGCTCGGCCATGCGGCGGTCGAACAGTTCGCGGGTGTCCGTGATCACCTCGTCGAGGCTCTCCTCGTCGAGCAGGGCGTCGGCCAGGGCATCGCCGAAGGCGTCGAACAGCTCGCCGCCCAGGCCGTGGGGCGCGCTGAAGGCGTCCATGCCGTCCTGGTACCAGCGCAGCAGCTGCTCGCCGGGGCTGGCGGCGAACACCGGCACGTGCAGCTCGATAGCGTGGCGCTGGCCGATGCGGTCGAGGCGGCCGATGCGCTGCTCGAGCTGGTCCGGGTGCAGGGGCAGGTCGAACATCACCAGGTGGCGGCAGAACTGGAAGTTGCGGCCCTCGGAGCCGATCTCCGAGCACACCAGCACCTGGCAGCCGTCCTCGTCGTCGGCGAAGGCCGCGGCGGCGCGGTCGCGCTCGACCAGGGTCAGGTCCTCGTGGAACACCGGCGCCTGCACGCCGCCCAGCACGCGCAGGCCGTCGGCCAGGCCCTGGGCGGTCTCGCGGTCGTGGGCGATGACCAGGATCTTGTCGTCGCCGAGCTCGGTGATCCGCTCCAGCAGCCAGGTCACGCGTGGGTCGAACTGCCACCAGGGCTCGGCGTTGAGCGGGTCGTTGGCCAGTGCCTGGTACATGGTGTCGAGATAGACCAGCACCTCGGGGTGGTCGAGGCCGGTCTCGATCAGCAGCTCGTCGAGGTAGTCCTCGTCGCGGCCCAGGCGGCGCAGCACCCGGCGGTAGGCGGAGGGCAGCTCGAGACGGTCGACGTGCAGGCGACGCTCGGGGAAGCCGCCGACGTGGCGGCGGCTGTTGCGGAACATCACCCGGCCGGTGCCGTGCCGGTCGAGCAGCTGCTCGCGCAGCTGGCCGCGGGCGGCGGCCTGCTGGTCGTCGCTGCTCTCGGCATCGGCCAGGGTGGCGAGCAGCGCGGCGCTGTCGGGATCGTCGCTGACGGCGGCCACGGTCTCGCGGTCGGCGGCTTCGCCGGGCAGGCGCTCCAGGGCGTCGATGGCGGCGGCCACCTCGGCGTAGTGGTGCTCTTCCTCCTGGAAGGCCTCCAGGCTGTGGTAGCGATCCGGGTCGAGCAGGCGCAGCCGGGCGAAGTGGCTGGCCTGGCCCATCTGTTCGGGGGTGGCAGTCAGCAGCAGCACGCCGGGAACGCTGGCGGCCAGGCGCTCCACGCAGGCGTAGCCGGGGCCGACCTCGTCGGCGCTCTCGCTCCACTCCAGGTGGTGGGCCTCGTCGGCGATCAGCAGATCCCAGTCGACGGCCTCGGCCTGGGCCTGGCGGTGCGGGTTGGCGAACAGCCAGTCCTGGCTGGCCAGCACCAGCTGGCCGGACTCGAAGGGGTTGCCGTCGCCCTGGGCCAGGCTCTGTTGCTCGTCGAGCAGGGTGACTTCCAGCGAGAAGCGGCGCAGCAGCTCCACCAGCCACTGGTGAGTGAGGCTCGCCGGCACCAGGATCAGGGCGCGCTCGGCGCGGCCGCTGAGCAGCAGGCGGTGCAGGATCAGGCCGGCCTCGATGGTCTTGCCGAGTCCGACCTCGTCGGCCAGCAGCACGCGCGGCGCCTGGCGCCGGGAGATCTCGTCGGCGATGTAGAGCTGGTGCGGGATCAGGTCGATGCGCGGACCGGCCAGGCCCAGCGCCGGGTTCTGCTCGGTGCGATGGTGGTGGTGCAGGGTGCGAAAGCGCAGGTCGAACCAGTCGTTGCGGTCGACCTGGCCGGTCAGCAGGCGGTCGCGGGCCTGGTCGAACCGCATGGAGTCGGCCAGCCGCGCCTCGGGCAGCTCGCGGGTCTCGCCCTGGTCGTCCTCGCCGATGTAGACGATCAGGCCGCGGGATTCCTTGCTGTCGTCGACGGTCATCTCCCAGCCTTCGGCGCTCTGGATGCGGTCGCCGCTGCCGAAGATCACCCGGGTCAGGGGGGCATGCTGGGTGCTGTAGGTCCGGGTTTCCTGGCTGGCGCCGAAGAGCACGGTGATGCTGCGGGCGTCGCAGTTGAGGATGGTGCCCAGGCCGAGTTCGGCCTCGCCATCGCTGATCCAGCGCTGACCGGGAGAGAAGTCGCTCATGATGCCTCGGGGGATGCTAGGGATCTGGTCTCGTGCCGCGGGCCACACCCGACCCTCGGCGACAGGGCGCGGTATCTTACAGCAATCCCCGGCGTGGCTTAAGAGGCTTCCCGGCGTTTCCCCTGGCAATCTCGGTGCGCCTCGGGTGATGTCTCAATCGTCGGCAAGCCTGCGAGCGGGGCCGACCTTCCGGAAACGCATGAATACTTCCCTGTAGCTCCCGGCGCCCTGCGGCGCCCTGCGGCGCTCTCGCGTCCCGCTACGCTTGCAGGACCGGTGCTGGCCCTCCATGGCCAGCCCGTTCGGAGGAATCCTCCTCACCCATGGCGCAGGAGTTCTTCTACGGCTTGCCGACGTGGTCGGAACTGGTGCCTATTCCGCGTCCAGCCAGCCGTCGAGGGTCGCCCGGGTCAGCTCGCCGACGTGGCGCTCCCGGGTGCGGCCCTCGGCGTCGAACAGCAGGGTGGTGGGCAGCCCCGGGGCGTCGCTTTCCACCATCAGCGACTGGCGCGGGTCGAGCAGGGCGTGCTCGAAGGTGAGCCCCTGGGCATCGAGATAGCGCGCCACCGGCAGCAGGTCCTCGCCCTGGTTGACCACCACCACGGTGACGTCGTCCCGGGCGTCGGTCTCGGCGAGCAGCGGCAGCTCGCGGCGGCAGGGCGGGCACCAGGTCGCCCACAGGTTGACGATGACCGGCTGGCCCGAGAGCTCGGCCAGGTTGACCGGCTCGCCCTCGAGGTTCTCGAGCGTCAGCTCGGGCAGGGCGCGCGGGGTGACACCGCTGCCCAGCGGCGCCCAGCTCATCAGCGCCAGCCAGGCCAGGACGGCGCCGATCGTCAGGCCCTGGGCCCCGAGCATGGCGGCCAGGCGGTCGCGCAGCGCCCAGGCGCTCCAGGCCAGGGCGGCGATCAGGCCGGTCAGGGCATGGTAGCCCGGCAACCACAGCTTCAGCGCGTCCAGCGGGGAGGCCTCGTAGGCGGGCAGGTTCAGCGCCACGTGGCCGAGCCGCGCGCCGACCAGCCAGGCGATGATCAGGCCGTTGAACCAGCGCGCCCGGCGGGCGCGCGGCAGGCGCAGCGTCAGGGCGGCCGCGACGAGCAGCAGCAGGGCGCAGGCCAGGGCGTAGAGGCGGGGCAGGGGAAGCAGCACGGGCCCGAGGGCGATGGCATCCATGGGGGCTCTCTCGAGGCAGGGTCGGCGCGTGGGGCCGGACCGGGTACACTGGGCGGATTATTCTCGCCAAGCCTACTGTCGGCGGGCGGGGCTGTCATCCAGCGGGAGCACTCATGGCACGTCAGGCCTTCGACACCCTGCGGGCCCTGGCCATCGCCAGCCAGGCCCTGGGCTTCATCCTCATCATCACCCTGGAGACCGTGCTCGGCGACGCGGCGCGCGTGTGGCAGGGCTGGACCCTGGCCGCCATGGTGGCGGCCGCGCTGTGGATCGCCCTGGTGCGGCTCTATCGGCGCAATCGGGCGCGCAAGGCCATGGCGCGTCGCCTGGCCGACGACGACTGAGCCCGGCCCGCGGCTTGATGTCCGTCAAGCGCGCGGGCGATCCCCGGCCGCCTGCGGCGCCAGCGACTAGGCTGGATAGATAGCGGGAAGCGGTGCGCTTCCCGCGACCCGCCCGCAGGAGGCCACCATGTATCAGTCCATCCTCGTGCCCGTCGACGGCTCCGAACACTCCGCCAAGGCGCTGGGCGTCGCGGCGCAGCTGGCGCGGGGCTCCTCCGCGTCGCTGATCCTGCTGACCGTGGCCGAGTATCCGCCCGGCAACATGGGGCTGTTCACCGGGGGCATGCCCGAGCCCTTCACCACGGACAACTGGAACGAGATCGCCGATGCGCTGAAGGCCGACGCCGACGATGCCCTGCAGAAGGTCCACGCCGCCGTCGACCTGAGCGGCCTCGAGGTCGAGTCGGTGGTGCGTCAGGGCACGCCGGCCGAGACGATTCTCCATGAGGCGTCGCGGCGCGGCGTCGATGCCATCGTGATGGGCAGCCGCGGGATCAGCGACATGCACGGCATGATCTTCGGCAGCACCTCGCACAAGGTCAGCCATGTCGCCGAGTGCTCGGTCATTACCGTGGCCTGATGCCCGCCTACACCAGCGACAGCAGGGCCGTGGCCAGCAGGTCGGGATCGTAGTGGGGCGTGCCGCTCTCGCCGATCAGCCGGGTCTCGATCAGGGTGATGCCGAGGTCGGCCAGGAAGGCGTCGGACAGCTCGCCGGGATAGTCGCCGCGCGCCCGGTCGAGCAGCACGAAGTTCACCAGCTCATGGGCCGGACAGGCCTCGCCGATGTCGCGGCGCAGGGTGTCGAGCAGCACGGTGATCTGCTGCTCCAGGCCCAGGCCGGCCTGCTCGGGGTCGGGGCTCGAGTTGGGGATGAACACCTTGGGGCAGCGGTTGGCATGGATCGCCCGGCCGACACCTTCCGGCAGCAGGTTGGCCAGCAGGCTGGAGTAGAAGCTGCCCGGCGGGTAGCAGATCAGCTCGGCGGAGGCGATCAGCCGGCGGTTCTTCTTGCGCAGCCTGGCGGTGATGGGCTCGTCGCGGTCGCGACTGGCCGAGAGCTCGATGCCGGCGATGGGCGAGGTCAGCGGCGCGACCTCCTTGCCGGTGATGCGGTGCTGGCCCAGCACCCGGCGGCCGTCTTCCAGGGTGACCGCCAGGTGGTAGTCCTTGTTGACCACGGCGCGCACCGTGCCGCGCACGTGCACCAGCTTGGAGAACAGGAAGATGATCGGGTCGAGCTGCTGATGGTTGTTCAGGTAGCCGCCGGCGAGGATCAGGTTGCCGATGCTGGCGCCGCGCAGGTCGAAGTCCGCGGGCATGGCCTCGCGGAAGAAGCCGAGCTGGTGGCAGATCAGCCGGCGCATGGGGTTGGAGATGTCGTCGGTCAGCGGGTGGCGCCCGCTCACCAGCTCGTCGAGGGTCGCGCGCAGGGCCGCCGGCTCGCCGTCCTTCGGCAGCCGATGGGTGAACAGCCGGTAGACCTCGGGATGGCCGAGGATGGAGTCGTCGGCCAGCGCCATCAGCCGGCTGCGCAGGTCGCCGATGGCGGGCATGTCGAAGGCCTCGCGCAGCTTGGCGGAGCTGCCGCCGGAGTCGAAGGGCGTCACCAGGTGGATGGAGTTGTGGGTGTAGTGCTGCAGCCGCCGCGACATGCCGTTGAGGGCCGAGCCGCCGCTGAAGAACAGCAGCCGCGGGCCCAGTTCCGGGGCCTTCTGATAGCGCTGGACCCGCAGCGGGTCGGGTACCCGGGCGGTGCGGGTGACGCGGACGTCGACCATGCCTTCGATCTTCCCTGTGCTGGAGTTTTCCGCGCTCAGAGTGCCTGTTTTCCGCGGACTTGTCGCCTGGCCGGCGCTCGGGCGCGTTGTCACAAGAATGTCATATCAAGTGTGGCATCCTTGATCTCAAGTAACATTCGAGTGACTCCAACATGGCCGAGCTGATTCCCGGTGTGCGCAATTCGGCCAGAGCGCTGATCCTGCGCGACGACCGCCTGCTCCTTCTGAGGAAGGAGGGCGACGTCTATGCCCTGCCCGGCGGCGGGCAGGACACCGGCGAATCCCTGGAGGCCGCGCTGCAGCGCGAGTGCCGCGAGGAGATCGACACCGAGGTGCTGTCGCCGTCGCTGGTGCGGGTCTGCGACTACTTCAAGCTCAAGCGGACCGAGCCGCCGGCGCGCCGTCATCAGGTCGACTTCCTGTTTCTCGCGACCGTGCCCGACGACTACACGCCGCGCAACGGCATCCGCCCCGACAAGCGCCAGCTCGAGGTGCAGTGGGTCGAGGCCGATGCCCTCGCGGGGCTGGCGTTCTCCCCCTTCTACCTGGCTTCGCTGCTGCCCCGCCTGATCCGCGCCGGAAGCGCCGCGGCCGGGCCCCTCTACACAGGCGTGTTCCATGACTCACCGGATTCCTGAGAGCATTCGGGACAATCTGCGCTTCCTGTGCGTCGAGGTGGACTCCCAGCTGGCCAATCTCCAGGCCTTCTTCGCCACCCCGACCGCGGCCATCGCCCGGCGCGTCTCGGAGCGCGACGGCTACGCCCGCAACCTCAAGATGCGCATCCATGCCGACTGCGTCCGGCGGCTGTCGCGCAAGAAGACCGGCCAGGCGCGGCGGCGCATCCTGCGCAGCCTGGAGCTGGTGGCGACGGACCTGGACCGGCTCACCGAGCTGGCCCGCGAGGGCGTGCGCCAGCTGGTCGACGTCGACGATCCCGCGGTGCTGTCGCCGGAGGACTTCCCGCCGATGCTGGCGCTGGTGCGCTCCGGCGTGGCCCGGGTCGAGGGTGCGGTCGCCGACAGCGACACCCAGCAGGCGCTGCAGATCGGCCGCCTCCAGCAGACGCTGCACAAGCGCGTCCAGCAGCGGGTGAACGACGGCGTCGCCGCCCTCAAGCAGCGTGACAACAGCACCGAGGACCTGACCCGGGCGCTGTTCGTGGCCCAGACGATCCGCCAGATGGGCGACGTGTTGCTGCATCTCGGCGAGGTGATCATCTCGGCCAACCTGGGGCAGTCGATGAACTTCGAGCGCTACCGCTCGCTGCACTCGCTGGTCGAGGAGCTGGCCGACGGCGAGGACGAGGCCTTCAACATGGCGCCGATCGCCGAGACCCGCTCGGGCAGCAGCATCTCGGGCATCTCCACCGGCGATGACGACGACTACGTGGCGATCTTCAAGGACGGCCTCAAGCGCAAGGTCAAGGAAGAGCGCCAGGGGGTCGAGAGCTGGCACGAGATCTATCCCGGTCTGGCGCCCAGGATCCTGTCCTACAAGAAGCGCGGCCAGTCGGCGGCGCTGCTGATCGAGCACCTGCCCGGCCTCACCTTCGAGCACATCCTGCTCAACGAGCCGCCCGAGCTGCTCGACGAGGCCCTCAAGCGGCTCACCCGCACGCTGAGGTCGGTGTGGCGAGAGACCCATACCGACACCCCGGTCGCCGCCGGCTACATGCAGCAGCTCGAGAAGCGCCTCGGCGAGGTCTACAAGATCCATCCCGAGTTCCGAAGCGGCGGCGCGACGGTGTGCGGCGTCGACCTGCTCGGCTTCGATGCGCTGGTCGAGCGCGCCAGGGCCCGGGAGGCCGAGCTGGACGCGCCGTTCTCGGTGTACATCCACGGCGACTTCAACGTCGACAACATCATCTACGACCCGCTCGAGCGGCGGATCAACTTCATCGATCTGCACCGCTCCAGCTACATGGACTACGTGCAGGACGTCTCGGTGTTCATGGTCTCCAACTATCGGCTGCAGATCATGGACGCCCCGCTGCGTCGGCGCATCATGGGCCTGGCCCAGGACTTCTATCGCACGGCGCGGCGCTATGCGATGTCCCGGGGCGACACCACCTTCGAGCTGAGGCTGGCGCTGGGGCTGGCGCGCTCCTTCGCCACCTCGACCCGTTTCATCCTCGACCAGTCGCTGGCCAGCCGCATGTTCCTGCGCGCGCGCTATCTGCTCGAGCGGGTCCTGGCGGCCGATCTGGAGAAGGCCGACCGTTTTCGTATTCCCATGAAGGAGATTTTCGTTGACTGACCCCAATCCCAGGATCGGCGTGGTGGGCATTCCCGGCAAGTGGTCCACCGAGGTGCTGGCCGACGCCATCGAGGCGCGGACCGGGTTTCGTGCGGTGATCGACCTTCAGCACGTCAGCCTCGACCTGACCACCGGCCGCCTCGACCACCGGGGCCTGGATCTCGGCGAGCTGGACGCCCTGGTCGTGAAGAAGATCAGCGCCGAGTACAGCCCCGACAGCCTGGATCGCCTGGAGCTGCTGCGGGCGGCGGAGGCCCGGGGCGTGCGGGTATTCAGCGGTGCCGAGAAGATGCTGCGGCTGATCAATCGCCTCAGCTGCACCCTCACCCTGCGCCACGCCGGCATCCCGATGCCGGAGACGGTCGTCACCGAGGACGTCGACAGCGCCTGCGAGGCCGTCCGGCGCTTCGGCGAGGCGGTCTTCAAGCCGCTGTTCTCGACCAAGGCCCGGGGCATGTGCGTGATCTCCGCCGACCGGTCGCCGCAGGCGCTGCGCGCCGAGGTCGAGGCCTTCCGCCGCGACAACCCGATGATGTACCTGCAGCGCAGGGTCGAGCTGCCCGGCCGCGATCTGGGCATGGTGTTCGCCGGCGGGCGCTACCTCGGCACCTATGCCCGGGTGCCCCAGAGCGGCGACAGCTGGAACACCACCATCCACAGCGGCGGCCGCTACGAGGCCTATGCGCCCTCGGAGGCACTGATCGACCTGGCCACTCGGGCCCAGGCGCCCTTCGGCCTGGACTTCACCACCGTGGACGTGGCCGAGACCCCGGACGGCCCGATCGTCTTCGAGGTGTCCGCCTTCGGCGGCTTTCGCGGCGCCCTGGAGGGCGCGGGCATCGACGCCGCCGGCGCCTACCTCGACCACGTGCTGAGCGAACTATGAGTGCGGTGAAGGAATCGCCGGCGGCCTTGGCCGAGACGCTGATCGGCGAGGCCGAACTGCTCGAGCGCGCGCTGGTGCTCGACATGGGGCGGGCGACGCTGGCGATCCGTTCCAACTCGGCCGCGCTGCTCGAGCGCCTCGGCGACTACTTCGCCCACTGCCTGGCGCCCCAGGCGGCGGCGACGCTCGAGGTGATCGCCATCGAGCGCGAGGCGCCCGCGCTGGACACCGCCTTCGTCGACTGGGCCCGCGAGCCCGGCAAGACCGGCCGCAAGGACAGCGTCCACGACCTGCCCGGCGGCCGGCTGGTGCGCAAGGTGCGCACCGGCATGGTGTTCCTGCAGAGCGCGGCGCACTGCGTCGCGGCCGGCCCCTGCCTGGCCCACGACAACCAGGTGGTGAACTTCGTCATCGCCCAATACATGAACCAGCTGCAGCGGGCGGACTGGCAGGTCTGCCACGCCGCGGCGCTGGTGCGCGGCGGCCGGGCCCTGGCCATCGCCGGCTTCTCCGGCGGCGGCAAGTCCACCGCCATGCTGCATGCCCTGGAGCATCCCGGGAGCGTCTTCCTGACCAACGACCGGCTGTTCCTCAAGCGCGAGGGCGGCGAGGTGCGGGCCGCCGGCGTGCCCAAGCAGCCGCGCATCAATCCCGGCACCGCGCTCCACAATCCCCGCCTCGAGGCGTTGATCCCGGCCGCGCGCCGGGCGGCGCTGCGGGCGTTGCCGGCCGACGAGCTCTGGGAGCTGGAAGAGAAGCACGACGTGCCCGTCGCCGCGTGCTACGGCCCCGATCGCCTCATCGACGAGGCGGCCCTGGGAGGCTTCGTGGTCCTCAACTGGCGCCGCGACGACGCGAGCCCTCCGCGGGTCGCCGCCGTGGATCCGACGCGGCGCCGCGACCTGCTGGCGGCGATCATGAAGTCGGCGGGGCCCTTCTATCAGCGCGCGGACGGCAGCTTCCTGACCGACGACGAGCCCCTCGACGAGGCCGCCTACCTCGATGTGCTGGCCGGTGTGCCGGTGTTCGAGGTCAGCGGCGGCGTCGACTTCGACGCCCTGGTCGAGGGGCATCTCATTCCCCTGCTGGAGGGCTAGCCATGTCTCGCGAGCTGCTGCTGCTGCGCCACGGCAAGTCCGACGGGTCGGTGCCGGTCGACGATCTCGCGCGCCCGCTGAAGAAGCGCGGCAAGCTCGGTGCCCAGCGCATGGGCGCCTGGCTGGCCGAACAGGGGCGGGTGCCGCAGCGCATCCTGACCTCGCCCGCCGAGCGCGCCCGGGCCACCGCCGAGAAGTGCGCCAAGGCCATGGGCCTGACCGTTGAGGCCGTGACGGTGGAGCCGGACCTCTACGAGGGCGACCCCGAGGCGCTGGCGCACGTGGTGGCGCGCTGCCCGGACGATATCTCGCGGCTGATGGTGGTCGGCCACAACCCCGGCCTGGAGGAATTCCTCGACTGGCTCTCGCCCGAGCCGCTTCCCGAGCCGGAGAGCGGCAAGCGCCTGCCCACCGCGGCGCTGGCGCGCCTCGGCCTGGACGGCGCCTGGGCGTCGCTCGCCGCCGGCGGGGCGCGGCTGCTCGAGCTAAAGCGCCCGAAGGCGCTGCCCGAGGGCTTTCCCTTCCCGTTTCCCGACGGCGCCGAGCGGCGCGAGCGGCCGGCCTACTACTACACCCAGTCCGCGGTGCTGCCCTATCGCTGGCGCGACGGCGCGCTCGAGGTGCTGCTGATCGGCTCGAGCAGCAACCGCCACTGGAGCCTGCCCAAGGGCATCGTCGAGCCGGGGCTTTCCCCCGAGGCCTCGGCGCTCAAGGAGGCGGGCGAGGAGGCCGGCATCGGCGGCGCGATCGCCGCCGTGGCGCCGGGCCACTATCGCCAGGCCAAGTGGGGCGCGGCCTGCGAGGTGGCGCTGTTCGCCATGCGCGTCGACGCCGAGCAGCCGCAGCATGACCGCGAGGAGCCGCACCGCACCCGGCGCTGGTTCGCGCCCGAGGAGGCCGCCGCGGCGGTCAGGGGCGAGGCGCTGGCGCGCGAGCTGCGTGCGCTGGCGGCGCGTCTCCGGTCGGGCGGTGCGTCATGACGCGCTCGCCCCGCACCATCGCGGCGCTGATCCGCCACGGCGACTATCACCAGCTGGCGGATACGCCGAGCGCCCACCAGCCCTTCCCGCTGACCGAACGCGGCGAGGCCCAGGCCGCCGAGGCCGGCCGCACGCTGGCCCAGACCCTGGCCGCCGAAGGCTGGCGCCTGGCCGAGACCATCGATGCCTCGCGCCTGCTGCGGGCCTGGCAGACCGCCGAGGGCCTGAAGGCGGCGCTTTCCTCGGCCGGCGTGCCGTGTGCGGCGGCGCCGCGGGTCGAGAGCTTCTCCGCCCTGGCCGAGCGCGGGCTGGGCTGCGCGGCGAACCTGAGCGCGGCGCAGATCGCCGAGGTGGTCGCGGCGGATCCGCGCTGCGGCGAGCTGCCGGCGGACTGGAAGTCGAACAGCCACTTCCGGCTTCCGCTGCCCGGGGCGGAGTCGCTGATGGAGGCCGGCGAGCGCGTTGCCGAGCATCTCGAGTCGCGCATGGCCGCGCTGTCGGCGCAGGCCGGGCAGGACACGCTCAAGGTCTTCGTCGGCCACGGGGCGTCCTTCCGCCACGCCGCCCATCGGCTCGGCGTGCTGGCCTTCGACGACATCGCCCGGCTGAGCATGTATCACGCCGCGCCGGTCTACCTGGAGCGCGACGCCCACGGCCGCTGGCATCATGTCGGCGGGCGCTGGAAGGTGAGGGACGGCGATGGCTATCACGACTAGGTCCGGCGCGGCGGGCCGTCATCGAACCGTCACCTCGAGGTCATAGGCTGGCTCGTTCCCGCTTTCTCCTTTTCTTCTTCCTCCAGGAGCCCGCGCATGGCGAGTGGTCAGGCCCGTTCCGAGACAACCGGTACGAATGTCGGCGACGAGGGCCACGGCCTTCCCCGCGGCTTTCCTCGCTATAAGGGGCCGTCGTGGCTGACCGAGTCGCTGCCGACCACCGTGGAGCCCTGGGTGCCGGGCGGGCGCAACGCCCAGGCGCGGGGCGGCAGTTCGCCGGCGGTGGTCACCCGCCTGCTGCGCCGCGCGGTGTCGCATCGCCCCTGGGCCTGGCCCGAGCGTCGGGTCTTCTTCATCTCCGACCCGCACGCCGATGCCCAGGCCTTCGTGGGCTCGCTGGTGGCCTCGGGCGGCGTGAAGCAGACCGGGTCGGGCCTCGACGAGATCCGCCTGACCCAGCGCGGTCGCAAGGGCGTCTTCGTGATCGGCGGCGACTGCCTGGACAAGGGGCCCAGCAACCTGGCGCTGCTGCGCAGCCTGCGCCGGCTGATGGACAGCGGCGCCCGGGTGACGCTGCTGGCGGGCAACCATGACATGCGCCTGCTGATGGGGCTGATGGCCCTGGAACACGAGCGCTCGCCGCGCACCGTGCACCTCTTCGTGCGCATGGGCGGCAAGGCCATCCCGCTGCTCAAGGAGGTGTACGCCGAGTACCTGGCCGGCAAGAAGAAGCCGCTGGCCGGCGTGCCGGGTCGGAAGGGCTGCCGGCGGCGGCTGTTTCCCGACGAGCACTGGTTCGAGGCCTTCCCGGCCATGGCGCGTGAGCAGATGAGCGACAAGGCCATCGAGCGGGAGCTCGCCCGGCTGCGCAAGAAGGTGGCGAACTTCGAGGCCGCCTGCGAGAAGGCCGGCCTGACGCTGCGCCAGGTCTATGCCGCGTCGCAGGTGCTGTGCGCGCTGTTCCTGCGCCCGGGGGGCGAGTTCGCCTGGTTCTTCGAGGCCATGCGACTCGCCCACCGGGAGGGCTCCTTCCTGTTCGTGCACGCGGGGCTGGACGACAGCACCGCCCGCCTGATCGAGGACGAGGGCGTCGAGGCGTTGAACCGGCGCTTCGCCGAGCAGGTGCTCGAGGATCCCTTCGGGTTCTACTATGGGCCGCTGGCCAACCCCCTGCGCACCAAGTATCGCAAGGTCGACTTTCCCCTGACCGAGCACGGCGTCGACCGCGTCTATCGCCAGGGCATCCACGCGGTGGTGCACGGCCATATCAACCTCACCGCCGGGCAGCGCCTGATGATCCGCCGCGGCATGCTGCACATCGAGGGCGACATCACCCTGGACCGCAACTCGCGTCGCAAGGAAGGGCTAGAGGGGCATGGCATGGGCGTGACCATCATCGACCCGG
This sequence comes from Halomonas sp. B23F22_10, assembly GCF_043496975.1. Lineage (NCBI taxonomy): Bacteria > Pseudomonadati > Pseudomonadota > Gammaproteobacteria > Oceanospirillales > Halomonadaceae > Halomonas > Halomonas sp. B23F22_10. Next base: position 67,770 of record NZ_JBIEKF010000008.1, read on the forward strand.
CGGGCCGGGTGATCGGCATCAGCAACGACTATCCGCATGCCAAGGTCTTCGAACCGGAGCGCTACCTCGAGAGGCGGCGTGCGGCCACCCAGAAGAAGGCAAGACCATCATGAAGACCGAGAAGAGCCTCTTCCGGCACGAATCGCTGCAGAGCCTCAAGGGCGCCCAGGAGATCCTCAAGGCGATCACCAAGGGGCTGGCCAAGGGCGTGCTGTCGTTCTCGGATGACGAAGGCGAGATCCGCCTCGCCCCCAAGGGGCTGATCAATCTCAAGATCACCGCGCGCAAGGAAGACGACTACCACCGCCTGGACATCCGCCTCTCCTGGCAGGCCAGCGATGCCAAGGCCAAGAAGTCGACCCTGCAGGTCGACCACGACGATTGAGCGCGGCCTCACCTCACCGCGGCCCCGCCCCGGGCGAGGCCGCGGCGCGCGTTCAGGCCCCGTCGGCGGTGGCCGCTTCACGCCAGCAGGGCATCGGCCAGCCCCGTTGCCTGGCCACCGCCGCCAGGGTGGCGTCCGGGTGAATGGCATGGGGGCGGTCCACGGCCTCGAGCAGCGGCAGGTCGTTGCGGGAATCCGAATAGCCCCAGGACTCGCGCACCGCGGCGCCCTCCAGCCATTCGCCGAGGGCGCGCAGCTTGCCGTCGCGGAAGGTGCGGGTCCCCTGCGCCCGGCCCGTATAGCGGCCGTCGACCACCTCCAGCTCGGTGGCCAGGGCGGCGTCGCAGCCCAGCCGGCGGGCCAGGGGGGCGACCAGCTGGGCCGTCGAGGCGGAGATGATCAGCGTCCGGTGGCCCTGGCGGCGATGCCACTCGAGCCGCGCCCGCCCGCCGGGGAACAGCCGCGGCAGCACCCGGGCCTCCAGGCAGGCGTCCACCTCCCGGGTCACCTCGCCGACCGGGCGGCCGGCCAGGGGCGCCAGCAGGAAGGCCAGGTGCGCCTCGAAGTCCAGGGTGCCGGCGACGTAGTCGGCCATGTGGGCGTCCCAGGTCGCGCGGTGGCTCGCGGCGTCGACGATCCAGCCGCGCTCGATCAGCCACTCGTTCCATAGGCCGGTGATGTCGCCGTCGAGCAGGGTATCGTCCAGGTCGAACAGGGCCAGGCTCGGTCCTTCGGGTGTCGCGCTCATGCGTCCAGCTCCTGTACCTCGTCCAGATCGGCATGCACCGTCACCCCGGCCTGCTCGGCCAGCAGGTGGCGCGTGCTGCGGTTGAGTTCGTCCACGTTCAGGCGCATCCCCTGGCACTCGACCTCGTAGCGCACGATGCTGCCCAGCAGCCGGCGGCGACGGACGATGCCCGGGCAGCCCGGTCCCGGGCGGTCGGGGAGGTCCCCGCGGGCCGGGCCGTCGTCCTCGTCGGGCACCAGGTAGAGCGCCTCCGGGCGCAGGGCGATCCGTGACGCGGGGCTCGGGCGGCCCAGCAGGGGGCGGGCCCGCTCGGCCTCGAGCAGGTTGTAGTGTCCCATGAAGCCCGCCGCGTGGCGATCGGCCGGCCGGGTGTAGAGGGCCTCGGCGTCGCCCTGCTGGAGGATGCGCCCCTCGTGCATCAGCAGGATCCGGTCGGACATCAGCAGGGCCTCCTCCTGGTCGTGGGTGACGAACAGGGTGGTCAGGCCCAGGCTCTGCTGGATGTCGCGGAGCTGGTCGCGCAGGTGACGGCGGATGCGCGCGTCCAGCGCCGACAGCGGCTCGTCCATCAGCAGGATGCGTGGCTCGACCACCAGGGCGCGGGCCAGGGCGACGCGCTGGCACTGGCCGCCGGAGAGCTGGTGGGGGTACTTGCGTGCCTGATCGCCGAGCTCCACCAGGCGCAGGGCCTCCTCGACCCGGCGCTGGCGCTCCTCGCGGCGCACCCGCTTCATGCGCAGCCCGAAGGCCACGTTGTCCTCGACCCGTAGGTTGGGGAAGAGGGCATAGTGCTGGAAGACCATGCCGATGCCGCGCTGCTGGGGGGGCAGCGCCGTGATGTCCTGGTCGTCCACCACCAGCCGTCCGCGATCCAGCGGCGTGAGGCCGGCGAGGGCGCGCAGCAGGGTCGACTTGCCGCAGCCGGAGGGGCCGAGCAGGGTGATGAACTCCCCCCGAGCGATCTCGGCGTCGATGCCCTCGAAGACCCGGGTGGTGCCGAAACGCTTGGCCAGCCCCTCGAGGCGCAGGTAGCCCCGGGCGGCCTGCTGGTCGCGCAGCAGGCCCTGCATCAGGCCGTCCGGCGCGTCGTGCGCCGCGTCGCGGGTGAAGGGCATCGACACGGGGGCGCCGGTGGTCATGGAAGGCGTCATGGGGCGGTGTCCTTGGCGTGGTCGGCCTGGCGGTTGCCCAGCCAGGTCAGCAGGAGGGTGAAGGCGAACAGGGTGATGACCAGGGCGCTGGTGAAATGGCCGCTCTCGCCGCGCATGTTGTTGAGGTAGACCTGCAGGGTCTCGAAGCGGGTGCCCACCAGCATGTTGGCGAACACGAACTCGCCGGCGAGGAAGGAAAACGACAGGAAGATGGCGATCTGTACCCCGACCCGGATATTGGGCAGCACCACCAGGAAGAAGGCCTGCAGCGGCCCGGCGCCCAGCAGGCGGGCGGCGTCCTGAAGCGCCACCACGTCGATGGCACGCAGGCTGTTGGCGATGGCCCGGTACATGAAGGGCAGCACGATGGTGAAGTAGGTCGGGATCAGGATCCAGGGCGTGCCCACCAGCGGCAGCGGCCCGCCGGCATAGAGCTGCAGCAGGCCCACCGAGGAGACCACCGGCGGCACGGCGAAGGGCATCAGGATCAGGCCGTTCATCCAGGCATCCAGGCGCGGATAGCGGGTATGGGCCAGCAGGGCCACCGGCACCACCAGGACCAGCGACAGCGCCAGGGCGCCGGCGGCCACCAGCAGCGAGCGGGCGAAGGCGGCCAGGAAGCGCGGCGTGGTCCACAGCTCGGCGAACCACTTCAGGGTCAGGCCGTCGGGCAGCAGGCTGGCGCCCCAGCTCGCCGCCAGGGCATAGCCCAGGGTGGCTACCAGCGGCAGCGCCAGCAGGGTGAACACCGCGATCACCACCAGGCCGTGGGAGGAGGGCAGCGCCAGGCGGCGGGGGGCGGGTCGCGGCAGGGCGAGATCAGCGTTCGGCGACATGGTAGCTCCTGCGCAGCAGCCACTGCTGGATCAGGGTGACCACCGCCAGCAGCGCCACCAGTACCAGCGCCAGGGCGCTGGCCAGGTTCGGCTGCAGGAAGAGGTCGCCCGACACCAGGTTGGCGATGCGTATGGTCATCAGGTTGTAGCTGGTGTTGACCAGGGCGTAGACGGTGGCATAGGCGCCCATGGCGTTGGCCAGCAGGATGGTCAGGGTGCCGGCCAACGCCGGCCACAGCACCGGCAGCCCCACGTGCCGCCAGTACCCCAGGCGACCCGCGCCCAGCAGGCTGGCCGCCTCCCGCCAGTCCGGGCGCAGGCCGCCGAAGGCGGGAAACAGCAGCAGGATGCCCAGCGGGATCTGGAACCAGGTGTAGATGACGATCAGCCCGGCCTTCGAATAGAGGTTGAAGTCGTCGATCACCCCCAGGCGCTGCAGGGCCAGGGTCAGCACCCCGTTGGCGCCCAGCAGGATGATGAAGGCGAAGGCCAGGGGAACACCGGCGAAGTTGCTGGTCATGTTGGTGAAGGCCACCATCAGCCGCCGCAGCCGACCGTCGGTGCGGCTCAGGCTGTGGCAGGTGAGGGTGGCGATGACCAGCCCCATCAGGCTCGAGACCAGCGAGATCTCCAGGCTGCGCCAGATCGCCTGACGGAAGAAGGGCGAGCTCGCGATCTCCCGGAAGTGATCCAGGCCCCAGCCCTCGCCGACCCGGAAGGCGCTGACGGCGACCCAGGCCAGCGGCGCCAGCTGGAAGGCCGCGAAGACCACCGCGAAGGGGGCGAGCCACAACAGCGCGGGGGAGAGGCGACTCATGGCGACGCGCTCCCGTCGACCAGCAGCTCGTCGTGACGAGGCTTGTCGTGGACCAGGCCCAGCAGGCAGGCCAGGGTGCCGCACAGGCGGGTCTGCTCCAGGCGCTCCACCGGGCGGTGGGCGAAGGCATCGCCGAAGGTCCACAGCGGCACCCGGCGCTCCTCCTCGAGGATGCCGGAGTGGGAGCGATCGGCATTCATGCCGTGATCGGCGGTGACCATCACCTGGTAGCCCTCGGCCAGCCAGCGGGGCAGGTAGTCGGCCAGGGCGATGTCGGCGTGGCGGGCGGCGTTGCGGTACTGGGGCGTGTCGCCGCCGTGATGGTGGCCGGCGTCGTCGATGTTCATGCTGTGGACCAGCAGGAAGTCGGGATCCTGGCGCCGGCGCAGGATCTCGGCGTCGCTGAACAGATGATCGTCGGGGTAGTGGTCCTGCCAGTAGAAGAGCCCCGCCTGGATGGCGCTCTCGGGGTCCTCGTGGAAGCGGTGCCGGGTGCGATCGAAGGGGGCGACCAGGTAGAGCTCGCTGATCCAGTGGTAGGCCGCCGCCGCGGTGCGCCGGCCCTGGCGCACCGCCAGGTCGAACAGGCTCGTGCCGTGGGAGCGACGCACGACCTGATTATGGACCACCCCGGAATCCACCGGCCGGTCGCCGGTGAGCAGGCACTCGTAGAGCGGCCGCGACATGGCCGGTAGCTCGCAGTCCAGGCTGTGGTAGCTGCCGCGGCCGGCCTCGCACAGGGCGTGCAGGTGCCCCATGGCATGCTGGCCGACGGCATGGTTGAGGCCGTCGAGGACGACCAGGATCACACGGTGTGACATGACGGGCTCCAGGCCGCTTCCCTGAGCGGGAAGCGGCGATGGTGGATGGGGCGCGGGGTTACTGCTGGTGGATCAGCACCTGGGACTGCCACTGGCGCGGCAGCTCGCGGGCGCTCTGTTCCCAGGCGGCGAAGTCCTGGATCGGCCGAGCATTGGCGTACTGTGCGTTGGGCAGCAGCTTGGCGGCGATCGCCTCGGGCAGGGTCAGGTGCTCGGCGCGGATCGGCCGGGCATAGCCCTCGGCCAGGTTGAACTGGCCCTCGTCGGAGAGGATGTATTCCCGGGCCAGCTTGGCGGCATGGGGATGCGGCGCGTGCCGGTTGATGATGGTGGCGTAGCCGGAGGTCACCGAGGCGTCGGCGGGGATCACCACCTCGAAGGTGTCGCGATCGATCCGGTCACGGTAGTTCAGGGCGTTGAAGTCCCACAGCAGGGCCACCTCGACCTCGCCCTTCTCCAGGTTGGCGATGCTCGGCTCGGCCAGCGAGAGGCGCCCCTGCTCGGCCAGCTCGGCGAACACCGCCAGGCCCGGGGCCAGGTCGCCCTCGTCGCCGCCATTGGCGTAGGCGGCGGCCAGCACGGCGTTGTTGGCCTGGGAGGCCTGGCCCACGGCGCCCACCGCGACCGCGTAGTCGCCCTCGCTCAGGTCGGCGAAGGCGGCGGGGCGCTCTCCCTCGGGCACCAGGTCCTTGTTGATCATCAGCGCGATGGTGCCGGTGTAGCCCAGCATCCAGTGGCCGTCCTCGTCCTTCGCCCAGTCGGGGATCTCGTCCCAGGTGGTGGGCTTGTAGGGCTGGGTGACGCCCTGCTGGACCGCGATCGGGCCGAAGGCGAAGCCCACGTCGCCGATGTCGGCGGTGGCGTTCTCGCCCTCGGCCTTGAACTTGGCGACCTCTTCGGCGGAGCTCATGTCGGTGTCCATGTGGGCGAGGCCGTACTCGGCCTCCAGGTCGGCCCAGGTGTCCTGCCAGTTGGCCCAGGTGTCGGGCATGCCGACGCTGTCGACGCGACCTTCCGCCTGGGCGGCCTCGATCAGGGCGGACAGGTCATGGTCATCGGCCTGGGCCGGGCCGGCGACGAGGGTGCCCAGGGCGCAGCCCAGGGCGAGACGGGTAAACAGCGGACGAGACGGTTTCACGGCGAGGCTCCATGCGGTGAACGGATGTGGCGATACGCGTGTGGCCGATCATCTGGTCTAGTTCAGTTCGGCCGACAGGATGCACTCTAGGCGCCAGAAATGACGATCCGGTGTCAGTTCGATGGCGGTACCATGTCCGGCCATGCTCGCCCTTTTCCCCGATGATTTCGTCATGTGGCGGCTGTCATCAGGCTGACATCCGGCCTTCGCTAGACTGACGCCGTTTTGCCATCTCCCTTGTCGTGGCAATATTGATCTAGACCAGTCAGCGAGTCCTTGCCATGCCCTCTTCCGCCGAGTTTCGCCCCTCCGCGCCGGATGCCGCGCTGACGCCCCAGGCGCACGGCCTGCACCAGGCCCTGCTCTCCCTGCTCGAGGAGGGGCAGCCGGCGGCCGGGGGGCGCCTGCCCTCCGAGCGTCAGATGATGGCGCGCTTCGCCACCACCCGGATCACCCTGCGCGAGGCGCTGGCCCAGCTGGAGGCCGAGGGGCGCATCTATCGGGAGAATCGGCGTGGCTGGTTCGTCTCGCCGCCGCGGCTGCGCTACGACCTGCTGGCGTGCCTGCCGTTTCGCGAGATGGTCGAGTCACAGCAGCGCCGCGCCGAGACGACGCTGCTCGAGGCCGGCGAGGTGCCGGCACCGGCGGTGGTGGCGAGGCGGCTGGGACTGGCGCAGGGCGCGCCGGTGCAGCGGATCGTCCGGGCGCGGCGGATCGACGGTCGGCCGGTGCTCTACGTGGAGCACCATCTGAGGCCCGAGTGCTTCCCGGGGATCCTCGCCTTCGACCTGGCGGCCCGCTCGCTCACCGACCTCTATCGCCGCGAGTACGCCATTCGGGTCAGTCGGGTCGGCTTCGAGCTGGGCTCCACCGTGCTCGGCGGGCGGGCCGCCGAGGCGCTGCGTGCCGCGCCCGGCAGCCCGGCGCAGCGCATCACCCGCATCAACCACGACCAGAACGGCCGCGCCGTGGACTGCGACGACGAATACTGGCGCCACGACGCCATCGAGCTGACGCTCAGCGCCGCGCCGCAGAGCCGCGACTAGGGGGAAACGACGCCGCCCCGGCCGGAGGGCCGGGGCGGCGTGTCTTGCGCGCCGGGGGTCGTCAGTCCGCCGGCCCGATCAGGTGCTTGACCTCCAGGTAGCCCGCCAGCCCCCAGGGGCCCAACTCGCGGCCGATGCCGCTGATGCCGAAGCCGCCCCAGCTCGCCTCCGGCAGCACCAGCTGCTCGCTGTTGAACCAGATGCTGCCGGCCCGCAGCGCGCGGCCGACGCGGCGGGCGCGGTCGGCGTCGCCCGAGATCACCGTGGCGGCGAGGCCGAAGGCGGAGTCGTTGGCCAGCGCGATGGCCTCGGCGTCGCTGTCGACGCTGCGGGCGCACAGCACCGGGCCGAAGACCTCCTCCCGCCACAGTGGGCTGTCGACCGGCACATCGCGATACAGGGTCGGTGCGACGAACTCGCCCTGGGCGGGCAGCTCGCGGTGTCGGGCGTCGCGCACCGCGGTGAGACCCTCCTCGGCGGCGATGGCCAGGTAGCCCTCCACGGCCGCGCGCTGCCGCGCGCTGGTCATCGGGCCCATGTCGGTGTCGTCGGCGAGCGGGTCGCCCAGGCGGATGGCGTCGATGCGCGTGGCCAGCGCCGCATAGAGCGCGTCGGCCAGCGAGGCGTGCACGATCAGCCGCGAGGTGGCCGAGCAGATCTGCCCGCTGTTGAAGTAGATGCCGGCCATCACCCAGTCGGCGGCGGCCTCGACCTCGGCGTCGTCCAGCACCAGGATCGGCGACTTGCCGCCGAGCTCCAGCGACACGCCGCGGGTGCCCGCGGCGGCGGCGCGCATGACTTGCTCGCCCACGGCGTTGCTGCCGGTGAAGGACAGCTTGTCGACGCCGGGATGGGCGCTGAGCGGCGCGCCGATGCCCTCGCCGTCGCCGTGCACCAGGTTGAGCACCCCGGCCGGGAGGCCGATCTCGAGGGCGATCTCGGCCACGGCCTGTTCGGGCAGCGGGGTGACCTCGGAGGGCTTGAACACCACCGTGCAGCCGGCGGCCAGCGCCGGGGCGATCTTCCAGGCGCTGGTGACCAGCGGGAAGTTCCAGGGCGTGATCAGCCCGACCACGCCGGCCGGGTCCTCGTAGGTGCGGGCCTCGATGCCGTCCATGCCATGCTCGACCAGGCGCCCCTGGCGGGCCTCCAGGGCGCGGGCCTGGCCGGCGTAGTAGCGATAGCAGGCGATGGCATCGTCGAGATCGATGGCGGTCTCGGCCAGGGCCTTGCCGTTGTTGGTCGAAGACAGCCGCATCAACGCCTCGCGGCGCTCGGCGAGGGCGTCGGCGAAGGCCTCGAGATAGGCCGCCCGACGCTCGCCGCCCAGCGCCTGCCAGGCGGGCAGGGCGCGACGCGCGGCGTCCACCGCGGCGTCGACGTCGGCCGGGTCGCCGGCGGTGACCTCGGCGATCGTCTCCTGGCGATAGGGATCGGTCACCGGCAGGCGGCGTTCGCCGCGGCTCGCGATCCAGTGGTTGTCGATGAACTGCTGGGTGAGTCGTTGCATGTCAGGCTCCGGGTCCGGTGTCAGGCGAGGCGGCGCGAGCCCAGGCCGCGGCGTCGATCTCGATCAAAAGCGGGCCGTCGACGGGACGGCTGGCCAGGGCATGGGCCAGTTCGGTGGCGGTGGCGACGCGGGTGGCCAGGCAGCCGAAGCCGCGGGCCACGGTGAGGAAGTCCGGGGCCTGGAGGTCGACGCCGAGGCGGGTGACGCCGGCGTCGTCCATGAAGCGGCGGATCTCCTCGTAGCCCTGGTTGTGCCACAGCAGGATCACCACCGGCAGGCGCTCCTCCACCGCGCAGGCCAGCTCCGGCAGGGTGAACATCACCCCGCCGTCGCCGACCAGGGCCACCACCGGCAGATCGGGGCGGGCGAGGCTGGCGCCGAGCGCCGCCGGCAGGCCGTAGCCGAGGGTGCCGTAGCCGGTGGAGGCGTTGAAGAAGCGCCGCGGGGCCGGCTGGGCGACCAGATGGTTGGCCGCGTAGGTGGTGGCACAGGAATCGCCGACCAGGATCGCCTCGGGCAGGGCCTCGCGCAGGGTGTCGAACAGCGGCACGTAGGCGGCGAAGGCCGGCTCCTCGGCGAGCCCCATCGCCTCATGGGCGGCCCGGGTGCGCTCGGCGCCGCCGCGGTTCAGCCGGCTGCCTTCGAAGTGCGCCGCCAGGGCTATGAGGGCCTGGCCGGCGTCGGCCACCAGGGCCAGGTCGGCGGCCTGGTTGCGGGCCAGCTGCTGGGGGTCCACGTCGATGCGGATCAGTCGTCCCTGGAGCGTGAAGCCGTCGTCGAACACCACGTCGTAGTCGGTCTCGCCGAGCTCGGTGCCGATGGCCAGCACCACGTCGGCGTCCCGTGCCAGCTCGCGCACCGCCGGCAGCGAGGCGTTGGCGCCCAGGTCCAGGGGATGGTCGCGGCCGAGCAGCCCCTTGGCGTTGATGGTGGTGACGGCGGGGGCATCGAGCGCCTCGACCAGCGCGCGAGCGGCCTCGGGGGCAGCGACAGTGCCGCCGCCGAGCAGCACCAGCGGGCGTGCGGCATCTGCCAGCCAGGCGCCTGCCTCGGCGATGGCCACGGGATCCGGCGCGGCCTTGGCCAGTGCCGTTCGCTGCCAGTGCCGCGGCGTGCGGACCGGGGCATCGAACAGGTCGATGGGAACCTCGATATGCACCGGACCGGGGCGGGCGCCCTCGAACACCGCGAAGGCGCGCGCCAGGACCTCGGGCAGGCCGTCGGGGTCGAGCAGGGTATGGCTGAAGCGGGCGACCCCGGCCATCAGCTGTTGCTGGCCGGGCAGCTCGTGGAGCCGGCCCTGGCCGCGACCCAGGGTGTCGCGGCGATTGACGCTGGAGATCACCAGCATCGGTACCGAGTCGGCCAGCGCCTGACCCATGGCGGTGGCGATGTTGGTCATGCCGGGCCCGGTGATGATGAAGCACACCCCGGGCTTGCCGGTGGCGCGGGCGTAGCCGTCGGCCATGAAGCCGGCGCCCTGCTCGTGGCGCGGCGTGACATGGCGGATGCCGCTGCCCTCGCCGCCGGCGAGGCCGCGGTAGAGCTCGACGGTGTGCACGCCGGGGATCCCGAACACGGTGTCCACCCCGTAGGTGTCGCGCAGCAGGCGAATCAGCAGGTCGGCGCAGGTCATGGGCGTTTCTCTCTCAGGGTTCAGGCTCTCGCGGTTCATGGGGATCGTCTCAGCCCACCAGCCAGTGGCCCATGACCACGATGATCGGCAGGGTGATGGCGGTGCGCAGCAGGAAGATCACCACCAGCTCCCACAGCTTGAGCGGGATCTTCGATTTCAGCAGCAGGGCGCCGATCTCGGACATGTAGATCAGCTGGGTCAGCGACAGGCAGGCGATCACGAAGCGGGTCAGCTCGCTCTCGATGTCGCTGGCCAGCACCGCCGGCAGGAACATGTCGGCGAAGCCCACCAGGGTGGCGGGGGCGGCGGCCTCGGCCTCGGGGATCCGCATCCATTCCAGCACCGGCACCATGGGCGCGGAGAGCCAGGTGAACAGCGGCGTGAACTCGGCCAGCACCAGCGCCACGGTGCCGATGGCGATCACCAGCGGCAGCAGGCCGAGGAAGATGTCGGCGACGTTGAACAGCGCGATGCGTGCCAGCTTGAGCGGACCCGGGGCGGTCTCGGCACGTGCCACGGCCATGCCCAGGCTATAGCGCAGCAGGCTCTGGTCGCCGGTGTTTTCTTCCTGGATCTGGCAGCCTGCCGGCTCGTGGTAGGCGTTCGACTTGCGCGACAGCGGCGGCAGGCGCGGCACGATGACGGCGGCGACCAGGCCGGCGACCACCACGGTCAGGTAGAAGGGCACGAACAGGTGGTTGATGCCGATGAAGCTGGTCACCAGCAGGGCGAAGGCGATGGAGACGATGGAGAAGTTGGTGGCGATCGCCGAGGCCTCGCGGGCGTTGTAATAGCCCTGCTCGTACTGCTGGGTGGTGATCAGCACGCCCACGGTGCCGGACCCCATCCAGGAGGCGGTGGCATCGATGGCGCTGCGCCCGGGCAGGCCGAAGATCTTGCGGAAGGGCGTGCGCACCAGGCTGCCGATGAACTCCATGAAGCCGAAGTCGACCAGGAAGGGCAGCAGGATGGCGGCGAAGAAGAAGAAGGTCAGCAGCACCGGGGCCAGGTCGTTGAGCATCACGCCCCCGGTGAAGGAGGCGGTGACCGCCTCCGGGCCGACCTGGAAGTAGGTCATCAGTGCGAACGCCGCGCCCAGCACGCGCATGATCACCCACAGCGGCGCCACGTCGAACAGCTCGTGCAGGGCACCCTCGCGGGCCCAGGCGGGCCGAGCCAGCTTGACCGTCAGCGTCAGCGCCACAGACAGGCACAGCACGACCGTGGCGATGGTCGGCAGGGCATCGCCGAGCAGCGCCTTGAGGCCGTCGGCCATCAGGCCCATGCCGATGTTGATGGTGTCGCCGGTGGAGAATGGCACCAGGAACAGGCCGATGCCCAGCAGCGAGGGGATCAGGAACTTCAGCAGTCCGGCGCGGCTCAGCGGAGCCGCGCGACTGGCCAGTTGGGTGTCGAAGGAGTTGGCCATGGGGTTTCCCTATTGATCTTGTAATGGGTAGAACCCGGCTCCGGGGTGCCGGGTCGGGTCGGCTCAGTCGCGGTGTTTCACGCCGGGCAGCACGCAGAGCATCTCGTAGAGCAGGGTGGCGCCCATCAGCGCGGTGTTGCCGCTGGTGTCATAGGGGGGCGAGACCTCGACCAGGTCGCCGCCCACGACCTTGAGGCCCGCCGCGCCGCGCACGATCTCCAGCCCCTGCTGGGCGGTGAGGCCGCCCATCTCGACGGTGCCGGTGCCGGGGGCGACCGAGGGGTCCAGGCCGTCGATGTCGAAGGAGATGTACACCGGGCCGTCGCCCATCTGCTCGCGCACTTCGTCCATCAGCGGCGCCAGCGACTTGTACCAGCACTGCTCGGCGGTCACGACGCGGAAACCCTGGTCGCGGCACCAGTCGAAGTCGTCGGCGGCGTAGCCGGTGCCGCGCAGGCCGATCTGCACCACGCGGTTGCTGTCCAGCAGGCCCTCTTCCTGGGCGCGGCGGAAGGGGCAGCCGTGGGCGATTTCCTCGCCGAACATGTGCTCGTTGACGTCGGCGTGGGCATCGACATGGATCAGGCCGACCGGGCCGTGCTTCTTGGCGATGGCACGCAGCAGCGGCCAGGTCAGGGTGTGGTCGCCGCCCATCGTCAGCGGCACGCAGTCGTGAGACAGCACCTCGTCGTAGAAGTCGGTGATGATGTCGAGGTTCTTGGGCAGGTTGAAGGTGTTGATCGCCACGTCGCCGATGTCGGCGACCTGCAGGCTGTCGAAGGGCGCGGCGCGGGTGGCCATGTTGTAGGGGCGAAGCATGCGTGACTCGTCGCGGATCTGACGCGGCCCCAGGCGCGTGCCGGGGCGGTTGGAGGCGCCGATGTCCATGGGCACGCCGATGAAGGCGGCATCGAGCCCGGCGGCGCTGTCCTGGGTGGGCAGGCGCATCATGGTGGCGGGGCCGCCGAAGCGTGGCATCTCGTTGCCGCCGAGGGGCTGATTGAAGTCGCTCATCTAGGGCTCCGTGTCATTGGGGGTATTCATTGCTATAGCAAGCATGAAGCGTGCCATCTTTTATCTCATTGATCTTGAATGGGTTTTTGGAAGAGGCGATTCATTTTTGAATCGCCGGAGCGACGGCGTGATACATTAATGGATCAAATGATTCATTAATGCATTACGGCGTCTCTCCCATGAGCGAACTCGACAGCTGCATCCTGCAGACCATCATCGATACCGCCCACGATCACTTCTTCGTGGTGGATGCCGAGGGGCGGGTCTGCGAGGTCAGTCCGGCCGCGGCGGCGGTCTATGGCATGTCCCGCGAGGAGCTGTGCGCCACGACCGTGCAGCAGCTCGAGGCCGCGGGCGTACTGAAGCCCTCGATCAGCCTGGAGGTCATCCGCACCGGCAAGCCGGCCCAGCTGATGCAGGAGACCGGTACCGGAAGGCGGGTGATCGCCCAGGCGCATCCGGTGTTTCAGGGTGGCCAGCTGGTGGCGGTGGTCAGCCGGTCGATGGATCTGACCGACCTGCAGATGCTTCAGGAAGAGTATGCACTGCTGCAGCGCCGCTTCAGCGAGCATCTCATGCGTGGCGACGTCGCCGAGGAGCCCGGTCTGGACGTCGACCTGGGCGGGCTCGAGGTGCGTAGCCGGGTGATGCGCGAGGTGGCGTTGCTGCTGCAGCGGGTGGCGCCGACCGACGCCACGGTGCTGATGCTCGGTGAGTCGGGCGTCGGCAAGACCGCCTTCGCCCGCCAGCTGCATCGCTGGAGCGCCCGCGGCGATGGGCCCTTCATCGACGTCAACTGCGGCGCCATTCCGGAGAGCCTGTTCGAGTCGGAGATGTTCGGCTATCGGCATGGTGCCTTCAGCGGGGCCGCCCCGGGGGGCAAGGCGGGCCTCCTGGAGCAGGCCGAGGGCGGGACCCTGTTTCTCGATGAGATCGGCGAACTGCCGCTGGCGATGCAGACCAAGCTGCTCAAGACCATCCAGGACGGCAGCGTGACCCGGCTGGGCGATACGCGGGCCAGGCGCATCGACTTCCGGCTGGTGGTGGCGACCAACCAGGACCTGGCCCGGCGCGTCGAGGAAGGGGCGTTCCGCCTCGATCTCTACTATCGCCTCAACGTCATCCCCGTCACCCTGCCGCCGCTGCGCGAGCGCCGCGAGGACATCCCCGGCCTGGTCGAGCGCCAGCTGAAGCGTCTCAACGCCCGCTATGGGCGTGACAAGCTGATCGGGCGTGACGTCTGGCAGGAGCTGATGGGGCGGGACTGGCCGGGCAACGTGCGAGAGCTCGAGAACTGGCTGGAGCGGGCCTGGCTGTCGGCCGGGGAGGATATCATTCGTGGCGAGCGGGCGGCCGCGGAATGGCCGGCGGCGCTGCCCGAGACGGAGCCGGAGCGGAGCACCGAGGGGAAGGCCGGCGCCGCGCTGCTCGAAGGGGAGTCGCTCAAGGCCATGCTGGCGCGCACCGAGCGCGCCGTCCTCGCCGAGCTGTGCGGCGAGCTGTCTTCCACCTATGCGATGGCCGAACGGCTCGGGATCAGTCAGCCCAGCGTGGTGCGCAAGCTGCGTCGGCATGGGCTGCGGATCGGCTGAGGCGCGCCGTCGGTGGTGAAGGCGATAGCGCGAAACTGTAGAAGGAATGCAACGAAAAACGGCCACCGCTCGTGTGAGCTAAGTGGCCGTTTTTACTGAATTCTGTGGTCGGAGTAGCAGGATTCGAACCTACGACCTCTGCCTCCCGAAGGCAGCGCTCTACCAAGCTGAGCTATACTCCGATGTCTGCCGTGTCTCTCGGCGACGGAGAGGAATTATACGCAGGCGAAGATGGAATGCAAGCCCCTCTTCTGCTTATCCGTCTTCGTCGCCCTCCGGCCTCGGGATCAGTTGCGGCGTTCCACCGCCAGGCGGGCCAGTTCGGCCATGCTCTCGCGGTAGGGGGAGTCGGGCAGGGCGTCCAGCTGGGCCAGGGCCCTAGCGGACATCTCCTCGGCCTTGGCGCGGGTGTACTCCAGGGCGCCGGTCTCGCCGACGATGGCCAGCACCTCGTCGAGGCGCTCGAGGCCGCCCTGGCGGATGGCCTGGCGGACCACCTTGGCCTGTTCGGCGGTGCCGGCGGCCATGGCCTGGATCAGCGGCAGGGTCGGCTTGCCCTCGGCCAGGTCGTCGCCGACGTTCTTGCCCATCGCCTCGGCGTCGCCCTGGTAGTCGAGCAGGTCGTCGACCAGCTGGAAGGCCAGGCCCAGGTAGCGGCCGTAGAGGCGCAGCGCGTCTTCCTGCTCGGGGGTGGCCCCGGAGAGCAGGGCGCCGCTGTGGGAGGCCGCCTCGAACAGCATGGCGGTCTTGCCCTGGATGGTCTCGAAGTAGGCGGCCTCGTCCACGTCGGGGTTGCCGACGTTGGTCAGCTGCTGGACCTCGCCCTCGGCGATGGTGCAGGTGGCGGCGGAGAGCACTTCCATGATCCGCATCGAGCCCACGTCGACCATCATCTGGAACGAGCGTGAATAGAGGAAGTCGCCGACCAGCACCGAGGGCGCGTTGCCCCAGGCATCGTTGGCGGTGGCCTTGCCGCGGCGCATGTGGGATTCGTCCACCACGTCGTCATGCAGCAGGGTCGAGGTGTGCATGAACTCGATCAGCGTGGCCAGGGTGATGTGGCGATCGCCCTCGACGCCCAGCGAGCGGGCGGCCAGCAGCACCAGCAGCGGCCGCAGGCGCTTGCCGCCGCTGTCGATGATGTACTGCCCGATGGTCTCCACCAGCGGCACCCTGGAGGCGAGCTGTTCGAGGATGGTGCGGTTGACGGCGGCAAAGTCCTCGGCGACGACGGCGTGGATGGGCGAGGCGGGGACGGCGTTCTCGAGCTGTGGCGACGAAGGCTTGGCTGACATGAAGGCGGTATCGACGAAGTGGTGGGGGCGGCGGGCGGCATCCGTGGCGCAATGCCCTTGGCGCCGGCCTGGGAGTGAGGGTCATGCTATGGGGCCCCCCTTGGGGCGTCAAGGCGCGCGCCCGCGCCGGCGCCCGGGCCGCGCCGGGCGCGGCGTTCGGGGCGATGGCCGGGTTGTCGTCCTGCGCGCGTGCGGTTATAATCCGCGACCCACTCATCTCGCTCCCTGTCAGATGGTTGCCGGAAGGGGCGCCACTCGAAGCAGGTCGATGAAGAGCCAACCCCGATGAGTACTGGAGAGACAAGCATGTACGCAGTTATCAAGAGCGGCGGCAAGCAGTACCGCGTTCAGGAAGGCCAGACTCTCAAGCTCGAGAAGCTGGAAGTGCCGACCGGCGACACCATCGAGTTCGATGAAGTCCTGCTGGTGGGTGGCGACGAAGACGTCAAGGTCGGCGCGCCGACCGTCGACGGTGCCAAGGTGTCTGCCGAGGTCGTCGCTCATGGCCGTGGCGACAAGGTGAACATCATCAAGTTCCGTCGCCGCAAGCACAGCATGAAGCGTCAGGGCCACCGTCAGTGGTTCACCGAAGTCAAGATCACCGGGATCTCCGCGTAAGCGGTCACTCCCCTGAACGAGCGAGGTATTTGCAATGGCTCATAAGAAGGCAGCGGGCTCTACCCGTAACGGTCGCGATTCCGAATCCAAGCGCCTTGGCGTGAAGCTGTTCGGCGGCCAGTCCGTGGCACCGGGCAACATCATCGTCCGTCAGCGCGGCACCAAGTTCCACGCCGGCACCGGCGTGGGCATCGGCAAGGATCACACCCTGTTCGCCCTGGACGAAGGCGTGGTCAAGTTCGAGACCAAGGGTCCGAAGAATCGCAAGTTCGTGAGCATCGTCTCCGCCTGAGACCGCCCGGACCTGTAGCGAGAAGGCCCCGCCATGGCGGGGCCTTCTTGTATCATGGCGGTATGCACCGCCGGGAGAATGACAGATGCAGTTCGTCGACGAAGCCTCGATCATCGTGGAAGCCGGCAAGGGCGGCAATGGCTGCCTGAGCTTCCGTCGCGAGAAGTACGTGCCCAAGGGCGGCCCGGACGGGGGCGATGGCGGCCATGGCGGCAGCGTTCACCTGGTCGGTGACGATGCTCTCAACACCCTTATCGACTTCAAGTACCAGCGCTTCTACAAGGCCCAGAACGGCCAGCCCGGCCAGGGTCGGCAGATGAGCGGCCGCGCCGGCGAGGACCTGCTGGTCAAGGTCCCGGTGGGCACCACGGTGATCGACGAGGACACCCTCGAGGTGATCGCCGACGTCACCGAGGTCGGTCAGGTGGTGCTGGTGGGCCAGGGTGGTCGCCGCGGGCTCGGCAACATCCACTTCAAGTCGTCCACCAACCGGGCGCCGCGGCGGACCACGCCGGGCACCGAGGGCGAGCGGCGCAACCTGCGCCTGGAAATGAAGGTGATGGCCGACGTCGGCCTGCTGGGGCTGCCCAATGCCGGCAAGTCGACGCTGATCCGTGCGGTCTCGGCGGCCAAGCCCAAGGTGGCCAACTATCCCTTCACCACCCTGGTGCCGAACCTCGGCGTGGTGAAGCTCGGCCAGCACGAGCACTTCGTGATGGCCGACATTCCGGGGCTGATCGAGGGTGCCTCCGACGGTGCCGGCCTGGGGCTGCGCTTCCTCAAGCACCTGACCCGCTCGCGGCTGCTGTTCCACGTGGTCGACGTGGCGCCCTTCGACGAGTCCGACCCGGTGGAGGCCGCCGAGGCGATCGTCCGCGAGCTGGGCGAGTTCTCGCCGACGCTGGCCGAGCTGCCGCGCTGGCTGGTGCTCAACAAGCTCGACCTGCTGCCCGAGGACGAGCGCGAGGCGGTGGCCGAGGAGATCGTCAAGCGCCTCGACTGGGACGGCCCGGTGTTCCGCGTCTCGGCGATCAGCGGCGACGGCACCGATGCCCTGGTCCAGGCCGCCCACCGCTGGCTCACCGAGCGGCGTCGCCTCGAGCACGAGGACGAGGAAGTCGCCGAGCACGAGCGCGAGATGCGTCGTCGCATGGAAGAAGAGGCCGTGGCCCGCACCGAGGCGCGGCTGGGTCGCAAGCGTTCCCGCGATGACGAGGACGATGACGACGATTTCGATGACGACGACTACGACGTCGAGATCGAATACGCCCCCTGAGGGCCGGCGTAGTAGGCTGAAGGTGCAGCGGGCGGCGCCATCGCGCCTGCCCCTGCGGCAGGCGCGAGCCCGGTGAAAGCGAGTCGTATCAAGGACGGCGAAGATGGCGAAAGGTGAAGAGGTCCCCGGTCGCGATGCCCTGAAGGGCATGCGGCGGGTGGTGGTGAAGATCGGCAGTGCCCTGCTGACCAATGACGGTCGTGCCCTCGACGAGGCCGCCATCGGCGGCTGGGTCGATCAGATCGCCGCCCTGCATCGGCGCGGCATCGAGGTGGTGCTGGTGTCCTCTGGCGCTGTGGCCGCCGGCATGGCGCGGCTGGGCTGGCAGGCGCGGCCCGCCGAGGTGCATGCCCTGCAGGCCGCCGCCGCGGTGGGCCAGAACGGCCTCACCGAGTGCTACGAGGGCCACTTCGGGCGTCACCAGCTGACCACCGCCCAGGTGTTGCTGACCCACGACGATCTCTCCAACCGCAAGCGCTATCTCAATGCTCGCTCGGCCCTGCGCACCCTGGTCGAGCTGGGCGTGGTGCCGGTGGTCAACGAGAACGACACCGTGGTCACCGACGAGATCCGCTTCGGCGACAACGACACCCTCGGCGCCCTGGTGGCCAACCTGCTCGAGGCCGATGCCCTGGTCATCCTCACCGATCAGGAAGGGTTGTTCGACGCCGACCCGCGCCACGACCCGACGGCCAGCCTGATTGCCGAGGGTCGTGCCGACGATCCGCGGCTGGCCGCGGTGGCCGGCGACGGCGGCGCCCTGGGGCGCGGCGGCATGACCACCAAGGTGCGCGCCGCCCGGCTGGCGGCGCGTTCCGGCGCGCTGACCGTGATCGCCAGCGGGCGCCAGCCCGAGGTGCTGTCCCGGCTGGTCGACGGCGAGCGGCTCGGCACCCTGCTGACCCCCGACCAGGCGCCGATCGCCGCGCGCAAGCGCTGGCTGGCCGGTCAGCTCCAGGTGCGCGGCACCCTGACCCTGGATGCCGGGGCGGTCAAGGTGCTGCGCGACAGCGGCTCCAGCCTGTTGCCGGTGGGCGTCAAGGCGATCTCCGGGCGCTTCGTGCGCGGCGAGATGGTGCTGTGCGTCGACGAGGAGGGGCGTCGGGTGGCCAAGGGGCTGGTCAACTACGGCATCGACGAGGCGCAGCGCCTGATCGGTCAGCCGAGCCATCGCATCGAGGCGATTCTCGGCTACATGGAAGCGCCGGAGCTGATCCATCGCGACAACCTGGTGGTGCTCTGAGACAGGCGTGGCGGGGCGTCCCGCCTTGACAGGCTGGCCAGCGATGTCGCTGCGTGATAGTATGCGCCATCCTCTCAGACACGGCCCGTAATCGACTGCGCCACGTCGCGCGGTCGGCCAGATGGCCAGGCCGGCGGGGAAATTTTTTTCCCTGTTGGATCAAAACGTTATCAAAGCCGCCCTCGCAGGCGGTGACAACTTTCTCCAAGGAGACAGTCAGTGGCTAACAGCAAGCAAGCCCGCAAGCGCGCCCGTCAGGCAGAAGGCCGTCGTGTTCTGAAGGCGAGCCAGCGCAGCATGGTTCGCACCTACATCAAGAACGTGATCAAGGCCATCAACGGCGGCGACCACGCCCAGGCCATGGACGCCTTCAAGGCGGCCCAGCCGGTCATCGACCGCATCGCCGACAAGGACGTGCTGTCCAAGAAGAAGGCCGCTCGCCTCAAGAGCCGTCTGAACAAGCGCATCAAGGCCCTGGCCGCGTAAGCTCGCCGGACGCCTCTGGGTGCCCGCCGCGTGCGGGCACGCCATCGAAAAACCGGCTTCGGCCGGTTTTTTTGTGCCTGACGATCTTCACCCGGACCTCACCGGCAAGGGAGCGCCCCGTGACCGATACTCCTCCTCAGCCCGCCTCCGACGCCGCCCCGGCCCCCAAGGGTGGCGGCCTGCTGCGCTCGGGCATGGTGGTCAGCGCCATGACCATGCTGTCCCGGGTGCTGGGCCTGGCCCGCGACGTGGTGATCGCCGCGCTGCTGGGGGCGGGGCAGGGGGCGGATGCCTTCTTCGTCGCCTTCAAGGTGCCCAACTTCCTGCGCCGGCTGTTCGCCGAAGGCGCCTTCAACCAGGCCTTCGTGCCGGTGCTCTCGGAGTACGCCACCCAGCGTACCCGCGAGGAGGTGCGCGAGCTGCTCGATGCGGTGGCCGGCAGCCTCGCCGCGGTGCTGCTGCTGATCACCGCGCTGGCCATGCTGGCCGCCCCCTGGCTGGTATGGCTGTTCGCGCCCGGCTTCGCCCGGGACCCGGAGAAGCTGGCGTTGACCGCCGACATGCTGCGGCTGACCTTCCCGTACCTGCTGCTGATCTCGCTCACGGCCTTCGCCGGCAGCGTGCTCAACACCTGGAACCGCTTCGCGGTGCCGGCCTTCACGCCGGTGCTGCTCAACCTGTCGCTGATCGGCGCGGCACTGCTGCTGACGCCGCTGATGAGCGAGCCGTCGCTGGCGCTGGCCTGGGGCGTGCTGATCGCCGGCGCCGCTCAGCTGCTGTTCCAGGTGCCCTTCCTGGCGCGGCTGGGGCTGATGCCCAGGCCCTGGCCGCGCTTCGCCCACGAGGGCGTGCGGCGCATCCTCCGGCTGATGGCGCCGGCGCTGTTCGGGGTCTCGGTGTCCCAGATCAACCTGCTGCTGGACACCGTGCTGGCCTCGCTGCTGGCCGCGGGCAGCGTGTCCTGGCTCTACTACTCGGACCGCCTGGTGGAGCTGCCGCTGGGGGTGTTCGGCATCGCCATCGGCACGGTGATCCTGCCGGCGCTGTCCAAGCGCCACGCCGAGCAGTCCGGCGAGCACTTCTCGCGGATGCTCGACTGGGCGATCCGCGCGGTGCTGCTGCTGGGCATGCCGGCGGCGCTGGCCCTGGCGGTGCTGGCCGAGCCGCTGCTAATCACGCTGTTCCACTACGGTGCCATGACCGACCACGACATCGCCATGGCGGCGATGAGCCTGCGCGCCTATGCGCTGGGCCTGGTGGCCTTCATGCTGGTCAAGGTGCTGGCCCCGGGCTTCTTCGCCCGCCAGGACACCAAGACGCCGGTCAAGGTGGGCATCGTGGCGATGGTCGCCAACATGGTGTTCAACCTGATCCTGATCTGGCCGCTGGCTCATGCTGGCCTGGCGCTGGCCACGGCGCTGTCGGCCTTCCTCAATGCCGGCCTGCTGGGCTTCCTGCTGCGCCGCGAGGGCGTGCTGCGCTTCCAGCCGGGCTGGGGCCGCTACGCGGTGCAGCTGCTCGGCGGCTGCGCGGTGATGGGGCTGGGGCTGGCCTGGCTGATGCCGGACTGGCACGCCTGGCTCGATTGGTCGCTGTGGCACCGGGTCGGCTGGCTGGCCGCGCTGGTGATCCTGGGGGCGTCGGCCTACTTCGCCTGGCTGGCGGCGTTCGGCGTGCGACCGCGGCATTTCCGGATCAACGGTTGATGGTCAAGCCGGCCCGGCTGTCAAGGGGGCCTTGGTCCGTTATAATCGATCCCCTTTCACCTCCAGCGCGATGACGCCCATGCAAGTGATTCGAGGACTGCACAATCTGCGCGACGAGCACCGGGGCTGCGTGGCGACCATCGGCAACTTCGATGGCGTGCACCGCGGCCACCAGGCGATCCTCGATCAGCTGCGCGAACGGGCGCGGGCGCTGGGGCTGCCGGTCACGGTGGTGGTCTTCGAGCCCCAGCCGCGCGAGTTCTTCGCCGGCGACCAGGCGCCGACGCGCCTGACCCGGCTGCGTGACAAGGTCGAGCTACTGGCCGAGCACGGCGCCGACCGGGTGCTGTGCCTGCCGTTCAACGACACGCTGCGCTCGCTGACCGCCCGGGCCTTCATCGAGCGGGTGCTGGTCGAGGGGCTCGGCGTGCGCCATCTGGTGGTGGGCGATGACTTCCGCTTCGGCTGCGACCGCCGCGGCGACTTCGCGCTGCTCGAGGCGGCGGGCGCCGAGCGCGGCTTCGGCGTGGAGCACACCCGCAGCTTCCTGCTCGATGGCGAGCGGGTCTCGAGCACCCGGGTGCGCACCCTGCTGGCCTGTGGCAACTTCGCCCAGGCCGCGCGCCTGCTGGGCCGCCCCTATCGGCTCGCCGGCCGGGTGGTGCGCGACCGCCAGCTCGGCCGCACCATCGGCGTGCCCACCGCCAACCTGCCGCAGTCGGTCCGCGCCCTGGCGCTGCAGGGCGTCTACGCGGTGGTCGCCGAGCTGCCCGACGGCCGCCGCGCCGAGGGCGTGGCCAACGTCGGCTGGCGGCCCACGGTGGGCAGCCAGCGGCCGGTGCTCGAGGTCCACCTGTTCGACTTCGACGGCGACCTCTACGACCAGCCCCTGAGCGTGGTGCCCTGCGCCAAGCTGCGCGGCGAGGTGAAATTCGACGGCCTGGACGCCCTCAAGACGCAGATCGGCCTCGACCAGGCGCGTGCCCGGCGCTTCTTCGCCACGGCGGACGATTCTCTTCCTCTGGCATCGGCGCCGTTGGCGCGCGAGGCCGTGACTTCCGATTCCTCGGCGGGCCAGCCCGCCGACCACGACGACGGCTGACCCCCAGGATATGAGCGACTACAAGCACACTCTGAACCTGCCAGAAACCGACTTCCCGATGCGCGGCATGCTGCCCAAGCGCGAGCCCGCGCGGGTCGCCCAGTGGCAGGAGATGGACCTCTACCGGCGCCTGCGCGAGGCGCGTCGCGGCCGCGAGACCTTCGTGCTCCACGATGGCCCTCCCTATGCCAACGGCAGCATCCACATCGGTCACGCCGTCAACAAGATCCTCAAGGACATCATCGTCAAGTCGAAGAACCTGGCCGGCTTCGACGCCCCCTACGTGCCGGGCTGGGACTGCCACGGTCTGCCGATCGAGCACAAGGTGGAGACCACCCACGGCAAGCACCTGGAGGCCGAGCAGGCCCGCGGGCTGTGCCGCGAGTACGCCGCCGAGCAGGTCCAGGGCCAGCTGTCCGACTTCGTGCGCCTGGGCGTGATCGGCGACTGGGACAACCCCTATCGCTCCATGGACTACGCCAACGAGGCCGGCGAGATCCGTGCCCTGGCCGACATGGTCGAGGGTGGCTTCGTGTTCAAGGGCCTGAAGCCGGTCAACTGGTGCTTCGACTGCGGCTCGGCGCTGGCCGAGGCCGAGGTGGAGTACGCCGACAAGAAGTCCGACGCCATCGACGTGGCCTTCGCCTGCGCCGAGGACGACAAGCTGGCCGCGGCCTTCGGTCTCGAGTCGCTGCCGAAGCCGGCCGCCGTGGTGATCTGGACCACCACCCCCTGGACCATCCCGGCCAACCAGGCGCTGAACGTCCATCCGGAGTTCACCTACGCGCTGGTCGACACCGGCGAGCGCCTGCTGCTGCTGGCTGAGGAGCTGGTGGAGTCCTGCCTCGAGCGCTTCGGCCTGGACGGCGAGATCATCGCCACCGCCACCGGCGAGCGCCTGGAGCTGATCGCGTTCGCCCACCCGATCTACGAGCGCCGCGCGCCGATCTACCTGGCCGACTACGTCACCATCGACGAGGGCAGCACCGGCATCGTGCACTCCGCCCCGGTCCACGGCGTCGACGACTTCGACTCCTGCCGCCGCTACGGCATGGACTTCAGCGACTTCATCAGCGTGGTCAAGGGCGACGGCGTCTACGTCGACGACCTGCCGTGCTTCGGCGGCCAGCTGATCTGGAAGGCCAACCCGCATATCGTCGACAAGCTGCGCGAGCTCGGCGCGCTGATGGCCCACAAGACCATCAGCCACAGCTACATGCATTGCTGGCGCCACAAGACGCCGGTGATCTACCGCGCCACCGCCCAGTGGTTCGTCGGCATGGACCTGATCGGCCGCGACGGCCGCACCCTGCGCGAGAAGGCGCTGGAGGGCATCGAGGCCACCACCTTCACCCCGGCCTGGGGCAAGGCGCGCCTGCACTCGATGATCGCCAACCGCCCCGACTGGTGCATCTCGCGCCAGCGCAACTGGGGCGTGCCGATCCCGTTCTTCCTGCACAAGCAGACCGGCGAGCTGCACCCGCGCACCGTGGTGCTGATGGAACTCGTCGCCCAGCGCGTCGAGGCCGAGGGCATCGACGCCTGGTTCCGCCTGGACCCCGCCGAGCTCTTGGGCGACGAGGCCGGCGACTACGAGAAGGTCTCCGACACCCTGGACGTGTGGTTCGACTCCGGCACCACACACCGCCACGTGCTGCGCGGCTCGCACCCGCACGGCCACGAATACGGCCCGCGTGCCGACCTGTACCTGGAGGGCTCCGACCAGCACCGCGGCTGGTTCCACTCCTCGCTGCTGACCGGCTGCGCCATCGACGGCCACCCGCCGTACCGCGGCCTCTTGACCCACGGCTTCACCGTGGACGCCCACGGCCGCAAGATGTCCAAGTCGATGGGCAACGTGGTCGCGCCGCAGGAGGTGATGGACAAGCTCGGCGCCGACATCCTGCGCCTGTGGGTCGCCTCCACCGACTACGGCGGCGAGATGGCGGTCTCCGACGAGATCCTCAAGCGCACCGCCGACGTCTACCGGCGCATCCGCAACACCTCGCGCTTCCTGCTGGCGAACCTCAACGGCTTCGACCCGGCCAAGGACGCCCTGGCCTTCGGCGACATGCTGGCCCTGGACCAGTGGGTCGTCGACCGCGCCGCCCAGCTGCAGGCGCGCATCGAGACCGCCTACGAGGAATACCGCTTCCTCGACGTCTACCAGCAGGTGCACGGCTTCTGCGCCCGCGAGCTCGGCGGCTTCTACCTGGACGTGATAAAGGACCGCCAGTACACCACCCAGGCCGACTCGGTGGCGCGCCGCAGCGCCCAGACCGCGCTCTATCACGTCGTCCAGGCGCTGGTGCGCTGGGTGGCGCCGATCCTCTCCTTCACCGCCGAGGAGATCTACGAGCACATCCCGGGCAAGCGCGGCGAGAGCGTGCTGCTGCAGGAGTACTACACCGGGCTCGAGACCCTGGGCGACGACGCCGAGATGGGCCGCGAGTTCTGGGAGCGGGTGTTCGAGATCAAGCAGGCCGTCAACAAGTGCCTGGAAGACGCGCGCAACGCCAAGACCATCAAGGGCAGCCTGGCCGCCGAGGTCACCCTCTACGTCGACGACGCCCTGCGCGCGACCCTCGACAAGCTGGGCGACGAGCTGCGCTTCGTGATGCTGACCAGCGAGGTGCATCTGGCGCCGCTCGCACAGGGTGAGGGCGCCGAGGCCACCGAGCTCGAGGGCCTCAAGGTATCGGTGGCCGCCAGTGGCCACGCCAAGTGCGAGCGCTGCTGGCACCATCGCGAGGACGTCGGCACCCACGAGGGCCACGACGACCTCTGCGGCCGCTGCGTGAGCAACCTGCCGGACGGCCCCGGCGAGACCCGTCACTATGCGTGAGGTGGGCAGCATGCCCGAGACCGACCAGGGCGCCCAGGCGGCGCCCATGCACAAGCCGCTGCGCTGGCTGTGGCTGGCCGTGGCCTGGATCATCCTGGACCTCGGCACCAAGGCCCTGGCCTCCGGGATGCTCGACTACGCCCGGCCGCTCGAGGTGCTGCCGTTCTTCAACCTGACGCTGCTGCACAACACCGGCGCGGCCTTCAGCTTCCTGGCCGAGCATCCGGGCTGGCAGCGCTGGCTGTTCGCCGCCATCGCGGTGGCGGCGAGCATCGGCCTGACGCTGTGGATGAAGCGCCTCAGGGTCGGCGAGACCCTGCTGGCGGCCTCGTTGGCGCTGATCATCGGCGGGGCGCTGGGCAATCTCTATGATCGCCTGGTGCACGGCTACGTGGTGGACTTCCTCTCCTTCCACGCCGCCGGCTGGTACTACCCGGCCTTCAACGTCGCCGACATCGGCATCACCCTGGGCGCCATCGGGCTGATCTGGGAGTCGACCATCGGCGAGCGGCGCCTGACGCGGCGCGCCTGACGCGGCGCGCCTGACGCGACCTTCACGACCGTTTCGAGAGAACCTATGAGCGATTCACAAGGCCTGCGCATCGACGAGGGCATGGAAGTCACCCTCCACTTCACCCTCAAGCTGGAGGACGGCACCCAGGTGGACTCCACCCGCGACAAGGCGCCGGCCACCTTCCAGGTGGGCGACGGCAACCTGCCGCCGGGCTTCGAGCAGCCGCTCAAGGGGATGAGCGCCGGCGAGTCCGGCAGCTTCGAGATCTCCCCGGAGCACGCCTTCGGCCAGCACAACCCGCAGAACATCCAGGTGCTCAAGCGCGAGGACTTCTCCACCGACGAGCCGGAGGAGGGCATGGTGATGTCCTTCGCCGATCCGGCCGGCGGCGAGCTGCCCGGCGTGATCAAGAGCGTCGACGACGAGCGGGTGGAAGTGGACTTCAACCATCCCCTGGCGGGGCGTACCCTGACCTTCGAGGTCGAGGTACTGGAGATCAAGCCAGCCACCACGCACTGACCCGGCACTTCAGCGATGCAGACGCATCAAGGCAAGGCAACCCATGCAAGCTAACTCTGTGCAGATCAAGCTGGCCAATCCGCGCGGCTTCTGCGCCGGCGTCGACCGGGCCATCGAGATCGTCAACGGGGCCCTGGACGTCTTCGATCCGCCCATCTACGTACGCCACGAGGTGGTGCACAACCGCTTCGTGGTCGACAGCCTGCGCGAGCGCGGCGCGGTGTTCGTCGAGGAGCTCGACGAGGTGCCCGATGACACCATCGTCATCTTCTCCGCCCACGGCGTGTCCCGCGCCGTGCAGGAGGAGGCCGAGCGCCGCGGGCTCAAGGTCTTCGACGCCACCTGCCCGCTGGTGACCAAGGTGCACATGGAGGTGCTGCGCTACGCGCGCCGCGGCCAGGAGTGCATCCTGATCGGCCACGAGGGGCATCCCGAGGTGGAAGGCACCATGGGCCGCTACGACACCTCCCATGGCGGGCACATCTACCTGGTCGAGGACGAGCAGGACGTCGCCAATCTCGAGGTCAACGACCCGAGCCGGCTGGCGTTCGTCACCCAGACCACGCTCTCCATGGACGACACCGCCCGGGTGATCGACGCCCTGCGCGCCAGGTTCCCGGAGATCGAGGGGCCGCGCAAGGACGACATCTGCTACGCGACCCAGAACCGCCAGGACGCCGTGCGCGAGCTGGCCGCCGGCTGCGACCTGCTGCTGGTCGTCGGCAGCACCAACAGCTCCAACTCCAATCGCCTGCGCGAGCTCTCCGAGCGGGTGGGCACCGCGGCCTACCTGATCGACAACGCCGAGCAGGTCGACCCGGCCTGGCTCGAGGGCGTGAACGCGGTGGGCGTGACCGCCGGCGCCAGCGCCCCCGAGGTGCTGGTGCAGGGCGTGATCGAGCGGCTGCAGGAACTCGGCGCCGCGGCGCCCGAGGAGCTCCCGGGTCGCGAGGAGACCATCACCTTCTCCATGCCGCGCGAGCTGCGCGAGCGGGTGATCGCCAGCGAATAGCCCTGCACGACCTTGACCGTATCGCTCACCCGGCGTCTCAGTCTTTGGTAGGGCCATGAAAACCGGGCAAGCGCCCGGTTTTTTTGCGACTGTCGACTGTCAGAAACGAAGGTGCTGATACATACTGAAACAAACCGTGATGTGAGCAGGGGAGACGCGCTGCGTGACCATGATCCGAGAACGCCGCCGGCCCAAGGGCCCTGAACACCATGCCCGGCACCAGGTCGGCTTCACGCTGATCGAGCTGATGATCGTTGTGGCGATCATCGGCATTCTGGCGGCGATTGCCTATCCGAGTTATCAGGGGTATGTGGAGCGTTCACGCCTTTCAGATGGAAAGGCGGGACTTATGCAGGCAGCTGGGGAGATGGAACGGTGTTATACCCAGAATTACACTTATCAAGCGGCGTGTTTGCAGACGACTGAATCTCCAGAAGGCGTGTACACAACCATCAGTCTGGAAGAGAGTGGTGAGACTTTCGAGTTGGAGGCCTCGGGCGGAACTCGAGTGCCATCAGGATGCGCAACCTTGACGCTTAGCAGTGATGGAGCTCGCGGCCCTGAAGGATGTTGGTAAACATATGGCGCGGGTGCGAGGTTTTACACTTATTGAGCTTTTGGTGACGATCGCAGTGGTCATCATCTTGGCGACGATTGCGGTGCCAGGGTTCCAGGGCATGATGGCGAGAAATCAACTTGCCAGCGACTACAATGAGGTGCTTTCAGGCCTGTATTTTGCGCGTAGTGAAGCGATAAAACGGCGTGGAGATGTCACCTTGAGCGCGAAAAGTGACTCTTATTCCATAAATGTTGACGGTGCCGTGCTGAGAAGTCGAAATGACTTATTGAGTACTATTTCGCTAAGTGAGGGTGAGAGTTCTATAGAGATTGAGTTCAACAAGCTGGGGCGGATTGTTGAAGGTTCTCACTGCGAAGATGGCTGTGCATTGACGATTGGCTACAGCAATGCTGATAGCAAGACCATTGAGATAAGCAGTTTTGGTAGCGTCAGTCGAGGTGGGTCATGATGGTTAAAAGGCAACGCGGCTTTACCTTGATCGAAGCGCTGGTGGCCCTTCTGGTGCTTACCATCGGCATGCTGGGTGTAGCC
Organism: Halomonas sp. B23F22_10; assembly: GCF_043496975.1. NCBI lineage: Bacteria > Pseudomonadati > Pseudomonadota > Gammaproteobacteria > Oceanospirillales > Halomonadaceae > Halomonas > Halomonas sp. B23F22_10. The sequence continues at coordinate 95,912 of NZ_JBIEKF010000008.1, forward strand.
GCCATGCAACTCAAGGCCCTGCAGGGTGCCCATGCCGCTTATCAGCGTTCTATCGCTTCTCTCGCGGCGCAGGATGCTCAGGAAAGGCTGTGGGCGCGCATGGCAGAGTTAGGAGATTTGACTTGCCCGGCCGCAGGGGATGTTAACGGCGATGACCAAGGTTGGTATGGGCAATGGTCGGATTTCCTCCCAGGACTAGGCGACTCTCCTGTAGGTGACCCTACTAACTGTGAGTTTGATGTCACGGTTTCCTGGAGCGAGAGTCGTTTCGCTGATGAAGCAGAGCCTGGCTTCTCCTATATCGTGCGGCTGCCCGGGGAATGATGATGAAGCGCAATGGTGGTTTTTCCCTTGTCGAGCTGATGGTGGCCATGGTGGTTGGCCTAATTATCATTCTGGGTGCAGGGCAGCTTTTTCTAACGGTTTTCCAGACCAATCGCCAAGTCGAGACACTTAGCGAAAAGCGGGCGGCGATAAATTTTGCTGTTGAAACATTGCTTAGAGATGTTCGGCGAGCGGATTGGTCACAAACGTCACCTGCACCCGATGGCAACAGTACTTCTACTCTAAAAGTGACCGTGCCAAACCGTGGAGAGTGCTCGGGTGGGGGGAACGTAGAGAAAGTATACGGCTTGGCTAACCGATCTGTGGGTGGCGAGACGAAGTATTTTCTCGAAGTGGGCTGCGGCGGTGGGGCATCTCAAGAGATTGTGGGCGGTTTTGCTGCTAACGGTTTTTTAGTTGAGCCAATGGGTGATCATGGTGTCTTGATCTCTTTTTCGCTTGTGCCAACAGGTGATGGGGGCGCGCCTGAATCTCTGACATTCGTTGCTATCAATCGCACTGTAGCTGTTAGTGACAACAGTGTCGCAGTAGATGCGACAAATCCGGTTGACCCGGTTGACCCGGTTGACCCGGTTGACCCGGTTGACCCGGTTGACCCGGTTGACCCGGTTGACCCGGTTGATCCGGTTGATCCGGTTGATCCGGTTGATCCGGTTGATCCGGTTGATCCGGTTGATCCGGTTGATCCGGTTGATCCGGTTGATCCGGTTGATTCCCCGGCGGTTAAAGTTTGTGAAAATATAACCGTGGAAGGAGAGCTGATCCAAAATGCAAACCAAGACGATAATCCTGTTTACCACATAAACGGCGTGGAAAGAGGGGTGTGCGGTTTTGATGGGAACAGTAATTATCAGTGTCTCTTGTTTGGTCCTGCAGTTGGGAGTGTTGTTAGAGTTTCTCTTCAAGTGGAGAAGAGGAAGTCTGTCATATCTAGAAATGATTTGTTTTTCATAAGTGAAAACTGTGATCTTAACAGTGTCGGGAAGATGTGAGGGTATGAGGATGAAGCATCAAAAAGGCGCAGCGCTAATAGTCGTCCTCTCGCTGCTTACTGTCTCGCTGATGGTCGGCCTGTCAAGCATGCAGTCTTCCATGATCGATGAGCGCCTGGCGGGGAATTATAGGGCTCTGGCTGATGCGCAGATGGCAGCTGAAAAAGCTGCTTCTGAGGGCTGGGTAAACATTGATGAAGTTAAAGATGATGAGTGGGTCAGTCTTTCTGATTTGACTGATTCTGGTTTTGACGGCCTGGCATGGAATGATTTCTATGGGGATGCCGAAAGTGGCGGCTGTCAAACTCCCGAAAGTTGTTATTATTATTATATTAAAGATGGCGGTAGTAGATATATTGCAGCGATGGGTGCCATTGGAAATGCTGATGCAGTCAGTGATGCTTTAGTTGTGGAAGTCTATTCGCTTGGTCCCGGCATGGGTAATTTCGGTACTACTAGTGTCATTGGGAATATTGAAGACGGTGCGCTTCAGTTCCCTAGTTCCTCGCCCAGCGAGGTTTCTGATGGCGAATACGTGAATAGTGATGGTGAAAGCGTATCTGTTGCTTCTTTTATGTTGGAAGAAGGTTTGTCAACCTATGATAAGGCAAGTATCATTAGTCTTGGTAGTAAAGCCGATTTAACGGAAGGTAATACAGGCTATTTTTCTAATGATATTCAGAGCAGGCTGAATCTTCTCAAGGAAATGTATGACACTCACCCGGGGTCGAGCGGTGCTGACAGCAAGAAGCCATCTTGCTCGGGCCTATGTTTTTATAAGGATGGGTTTAAGTTTACGGGAGGGGGTACGCTTACAGGTGTGCATGTTGTTCTTAATGGTGATGTCCAAGTCGGAGGTAATTCTGATATACAAGGTGTTTTGATTGTTTTGAATTTGGGTGATAATGGTCTGAATGATGAAGTTTGGGATAAGGATAAGTTGGGTGATGTGACGCTGGTCAAGCTTAATGGGGGCGGAAATAAAGGTACTGTGTGGTTTGATAGTGCTGTAGTAAAAGCTGCGCTTTCTTCTGGAGGAGTTACTTTGGATGAGTTTTTTGGTAATGCTGATGGAGCTGGAGGTGCAGGTGGCTGGGGTATAAAGAGTTGGCAGTAATACCGACACTACTAGGAAAGAGGGACAAGCCCCTACTGCCTTTGCGGGCCAATGAGATACAGCCCCCCATTAACTCAGTTGAGGCATCCAGCAGATCACTCTTCCAACGACTCTGTTAGCGGTCCCCATGTTTCATCCTCCCGCCAGCTTTTGTGGGTTCGCTTGCGCCGTTCTCGCACTTCCTTGATCGCCGTCGGTTTGTCCTGCGGTGGGTCTTTCGGAGAATTGACGGGGCGGAAGGTCGTTTCTCTCATCGGTGCTTCATCCGGATCGATCTGCTGATGGACGTCCGATACTTCCTCCGTGTTGATCAGTATCGGGGCGGCTGCCAGCGTGTTTTTCCTGAGCGATCAGGCGACCTTCATGCGTCCAGCAGCGCTGGGGCACCTGAGACTGAGAAACGGCCCAGCGGCGGCCTCGCCATTCTGCCGTGCCGCCACCTTCCAGCAGGCGAAGGTGATCGTGAGGCACCACCGCCGCGAGGCACCGCGCATTGAGCACGATGCCAATATCGCCCATACGCACGCCGCCCTGACACTCCCAGAGCTCGAGGGCCTTTCTGGCTTTCCTTGCGGGGCCGGCGCGCCCTGACCACACAAGTGCAAGATGTCGTCGTCGATCTGCTTGACGAGCCACGCCCTGATGGGAGCTTTCTCGTAAAGCGTGCCGATCATCCGGAGTTTCTCCGTTGAGCGTCGATGGCGAGTGACGGCACCTTAGCACTCTGCGGGGCGAGATGACGTCACGCGTACTCGACCCGTATTATTGACGATGACCCTGGCCCCCTCTTCATGCCGCCCGCACAGCCGGAAGGTGCCGTTGTAGCCTGTCGAGCGGCCGAGCGACTTGTAGCGCACCGGGCGGTTATCGTTGCGGTAGGTCAGTGACGGCAGGCGGCTCTCGTCGAAGCTGCGAAGCAGATCATCACCGGGCTCGCCGCGCCCCTCGAAGATGGCCAGCGTGGCCAGCCAGGCTTCGCCGTCGGCATTGTCCTGGATCTGGCACTGGACCATGTCGTTGGTGGGGCAGAGCGTCATGGTGGTGCGTCGGGTGATGGCGGCGCTGCGTGTCATGGCGAGTGCGGACTTGATCCTCATCACCTCGGCGGCGACCTCGTTGCGCGCGGAAAAGCGCTGAAAGCCGGGCACGGCCACGGTGGCCATGATCACGATCACGGCGAGGGTCACCAGCAGTTCGATCAGGGTGAAGCCCTTGCCGACGGGCTTTGCCAAGCCGCTTGGCTTCTCGGTAAGGTGTTGCTCTTCGGCGGCGCCGGGTTGCATGTCGTTCTCCCGGGGACATTCCCATGGTTCCTGGAAACTCCCTTTACTATCGGCCGGGCGCCGAATTCTCTCCGTCAGTCAACACGGACACGCCTCGTGAGCGATTTTCTCGTCGTGGGCGGTGGCGTCATCGGCATGATGACGACCCTGCAACTGGCCGATGCCGGCCATTCGGTGACCCTTCTCGAGCGAGGCCGCTGCGGCCGCGAGGCCTCCTGGGCCGGCGGCGGCATCGTCTCGCCGCTCTACCCCTGGCGCCATTCGGCGCCCGTCTCGCGCCTCGCCACCTGGTCGGAGGGCTTCTATCCGGAGCTGGCCCTGCGGCTCTACGAGGAAACCGGCGTCGACCCGGAATATCGCCAGAGGGGGCTGCTCTACCTGCGGGTCGATGACGAGGCCCAGGCCGAGCGCTGGGCGCGGGAGGTGGGCAAGCCGCTGGAGCGGGTGTCGGCCGATTTCCTCTATGCCAAGGAGCCGCAGGCCGCCCCGGGGGTCGAAGACGCGCTGTGGATGCCGACCCTGGGCAGCATCCGCAATCCTCGCCTGGGTCAGGCGCTGCGCTGCCGGCTCGAGGCGATGCCTCGCGTCACGCTGCGCGAAGGCAGCGAGGTCACGGGCTTTCGGCAGTCGGCGGGGCGCGTCACGGGCGTCGAGACCGCGGACGGCACCGTCGAGGGCGATCGCACGATCGTCTGCGGCGGCGCCTGGGCGGCGGCACTGCTCGAGCGGGTCGGGGTGGCGCTGCCGGTGCGTCCGGTGAAGGGACAGATGATCCTGTTCAAGGCGCCGCCGGGGCTGGTGAATCGCGTGGTGCTGATGGACGGTCGCTACGTGATTCCGCGGGCCGACGGCCGGGTGCTGGCCGGCTCGACCCTCGAGGAGGCCGGCTTCGACAAGACCACGGACGCCGAGGCCAAGGCCTCGTTGCGCGCGTCGGCGATCGGCATCGTGCCGGCGCTGGCCGAGTGCGAGGTGGAGCATCACTGGGCAGGGCTGCGCCCGGGCTCGCCGGACGGCGTGCCGTTCATCGGGGCGGTGCCGGGGCGGGAGGGGCTCTACGTCAACGCCGGCCACTATCGCAATGGCCTGGTCCTGGCGCCGGCCTCGACGCACCTGCTGGTCGACGAGCTGCTGGGGCGCGAGCCGATCCTCGATCCGGTGCCGTATCGCCTGGCCGGCCGGGTGGCCGACATCGCCCGCTAGGTCGGAGCGCCTGGCAGCATCCTGCTTGGCGCTTGGCGCTTGGCGCTTGGCGCTTGGCGCTTGGCGCTTGGCGCTTTTGGCCTCAGTCCTCGCGCCGGCGTTCTTCCAGATACTTGTCGCGGTGGTCGGCGGAGCAGAACCATTCGCCCTTCTCGCGCAGGGCATCGTTTTCCGGCAGGTGCACCTGGCACCAGGCGCAGCGGACCATCTGGCCGCCCTGATGGCTCGCCTGCTCGGCGTCCTCGCGGTCGAGTTTCCATTCGCGGTACATGCGATAGAGCTTGAGGCCGGCGAAGAACAGCACGGCGAAGATGATCAGGCGGATCAGCAAGAGATTCATCCTTAAGCGCTCCCTGTAGCGTATCGGCCGCCTTTGCCACTCGACCGCCCTTGCGGGACAATGCAGGTATCCAAGGATTCTCGAGAGATTTCTACGCCCATGCAAGACCTGACGCTGGTGATGGCTCAGCTGGACCCCCTGGTCGGGGACATTCCCGGCAACACCGACCGGGCCATCGAGACGGTTCGCGAGGCGCGCATCGAGCATGGTGCCGACATCGTGGTGCTGCCCGAGCTGTTCCTGACCGGTTACCCGCCGGAGGATCTGCTGCTGCGCCCCTCCATGGAGACGCGGCTGCGCGAGGCCCGCGCCCGCATGGCCGAGAAGATGTCCCGCGACGTGATGGTGATCGTCGGCTATCCCGGGCGCCGCGAGGGGCAGACCTGGAACCTGGCCGGCGTGCTCTACAACGGCGAGTGGCTCGACGAATACGCCAAGCAGGCGCTGCCCAACTATCAGGTGTTCGACGAGCAGCGCTACTTCGCGGTCGGCACCCGGCCGCTGGTGATCGAGCACAAGGGCGCCAGGCTCGGCATCCTGATCTGCGAGGACATCTGGGCCGAGGCGCCGGTGCAGCAGGCGCGGGACGCCGGCGCCGAGATCCTGGTCACCCTCAACGCCTCGCCCTTCCATCAGGACAAGCCCGCCGAGCGCCTGGCGCTGCTCGAGCAGCGCGCCCGCGAGGTGTCGCTGCCGGTGGTCTACGTCAACCAGATCGGCGGCCAGGACGAGCTGGTGTTCGACGGTGGTTCGGCCTGCGTCGACGCCGACGGCCAGCTGCGCGTTCAGGCGCCGCACTGGGCGGTCGGCCTGATGCCGGTGCAGTTCGTGCGCGAGCAGGAGCGCTGGGTGCCCCAGGCCGGCGAGATCGACGAGTCGGTCGAGCCCGAGGAGGACCTGTACTGCGCGCTGGTCACCGGGCTGCGCGACTACGTCAACAAGAGCGGCTTCAAGGGCGTGGTGCTGGGTCTTTCCGGCGGCATCGACTCGGCGCTGTCGCTGGCCATCGCGGTGGACGCGCTGGGCCCGCAGCGCGTGCATGCGGTGATGATGCCGTACCACTACACCGCCGACATCTCCAAGCAGGACGCCGCCGAGCAGGCCGAGCTGCTGGGCGTCGACTATGAGGTGATGCCGATCGAGCCGATGGTCGAGTCCTTCATGTCGACCCTGGCCGAGAGCTTCGCCGGCACCGAGCGGGACACCACCGAGGAGAACCTGCAGTCGCGCTGCCGCGGCGTGCTGTTGATGGCGATCTCCAACAAGAAGGGCCTGATGGTGCTGACCACCGGCAACAAGAGCGAGATGGCGGTCGGCTACGCCACGCTCTACGGCGACATGGTCGGCGGCTACAACGCCATCAAGGACGTCTACAAGACCTGGGTCTACCGTCTGGCGCGCTGGCGCAACACCCAGGCGCCGGCGATCCCCGAGCGGGTCATCGAGCGTCCGCCCTCCGCCGAGCTGGCGCCTGACCAGCAGGACAGCGATTCGCTGCCGGACTACGATGTCCTGGACGCCATCCTGGTGCGCTACATCGAGGGCGACATGAGCGCCGAGGCGATCATCGACGCCGGCTTCGAGCGCGACGACGTCTACAGGGTGGTGAAGCTGGTCGACCGCTGCGAGTACAAGCGTCGCCAGGCGCCGGTGGGCGTGCGCGTCACCCGCCGCGGCTTCGGTCGCGACCGTCGCTACCCGATCGTCAACGGCTGGCAGCCGGGCGAATAAGGGCCGAGCGACCAGCGCCGAGCGACAAGAAACCCCCGGAGGTGTTCAGCCTTCGGGGGTTTCTTTCGCTTCGGGGGCTCTCATGCTGCCGATTTGCCGCGTGTCAGGCGGTGATCGGGTCCGCCTCGACGTACTGCGGATCGAAGGTGCGGCCGTCGAGGCGCTCGTGATCCGGGGCGTTGTCGATCAGCACGCGCAGGGTCTCGCGGGCCCGCTCGGTCATGTCGAGGCCCAGATAGCCCTCGACCATGGTCGCCAGGGCGTCGCGGGTGGCCTGCGCCTCGGGATAGCGCTCGATGACCCAGCGGCCACGCTCGACGGCCGCCAGGTAGGCGCCCTTGCGCAGGTAGAAGTCGGCCACCTGCAGCTCGTGGCGGGCCAGCAGGTTGCGCAGGTAGACGATGCGCTGCTGGGCGTCCGGCGCGTACTGGCTGTCGGGGAAGCGCTGGACCAGCTCGCGGAAGTCGGAGTAGGCGTCGCGGCTGGCGCCCAGGTCGCGCTTGGAGATGTCGATCAGGCGCAGCCCCTCGAGGCTGAAGCGCCCGGCCTGCCAGGCGGAGAGGCCGCGCAGGTAGTAGGCGTAGTCGACCTGGGGATGATCCGGGTGCAGGCGGATGAAGCGGCTGGCCGCGGCCCGGGCCTGCTCCCAGTCGTCGGTCTGGTAGTAGGCGTAGATCAGTTCCAGCTGCGCCTGCTCGGCGGTGTCGCCGAACGGGAAGCGGGTGTCGATGGCTTCGAGCCGGTTGATGGCGGTGGTGTAGCGTCCGCCCTCCAGGGCCGAGCGACCCTCGTCGTACAGCTGGCGTTCCTGCAGGTCAGGCGCTTCCTGCTCGTCGGCGGTGCTGGCACAGCCGGCCAGCAGGGCACTCGCCAGCAGCATGACGGCCAGGCGGGGTCCGGTCGTGATAACGCGCATCGTGATCCTCGTGTCAAACAACCCTGGGTGGCCGTGCTAGAATCGGCCCGAATTCGCCCACTATAAAGCACCTCGTGGCAAAACGCAGTCACCGCGCCGAGCGCGCTGCCGCGGAGCGCTCCACCGCCCAGACGGATGATCATCGAGTCCATGTCCCAGACCTTCGAAGCCCAGCACCGCGTCCCCGAGCACATGGCCGGCCTGCGCCTCGACCAGGCCGCCGCAGACCTCTTCTCCGACTTCTCCCGGGAACGCCTCAAGGCCTGGATCAAGCAGGGCGCGCTGACCCTGGACGGCCGCCCCGCCAAGCCCCGTGACAAGGTCTACGGCGGCGAGGCCGTGGCGCTGACCGCCACCGTCGAGGACGATTCCCGCTTCGAGCCCGAGGACATCCCGCTCGACGTGGTGTACGAGGACGACGAGGTGATGGTGATCGACAAGCCGCCCGGCTTGGTGGTGCACCCGGCCGCCGGCAATCCCGACGGCACCCTGCTCAACGGCCTGCTGCATCACTGCCCCGAGCTGGCCGCGGTGCCGCGGGCCGGCATCGTGCATCGCCTGGACAAGGACACCAGCGGGCTGATGGTGGTGGCCAAGACCCTGGGCGCCCAGACCGCGCTGGTGGAGCAGCTCCAGGCGCGCACCGTGTCCCGCGAGTACGACGCCGTGTCGGTCGGGGTGATGACCTCCGGCGGCAAGGTGGACGCGGCCATCGGTCGCCACCCCAAGGACCGCAAGCGCCAGGCGGTGACCGCCTCCGGCAAGCCGGCGGTGACGCATTACCGGGTGGTCGAGCGCTTCCGCGCCCATACCCACGTGCGCTGCAAGCTGGAAACCGGCCGCACCCACCAGATCCGCGTGCACCTGGCGCACCTGCGCTATCCGCTGATCGGCGATCCGGTCTACGGCGGGCGCCTCAAGCTGCCGGCCGGCGCCGGCGAGACGCTCAAGGAGGTGCTGCGCGAGTTCCCGCGTCAGGCGCTGCACGCCCGCAAGCTGGCCTTCGTGCATCCGACCAGCGGCGAGACGCTGACCTTTCGCGCGGCCCTGCCGGATGACATGCTGATGCTGCTGGACTTCCTGCGCGAAGACCGCGAGACCCGCCGCTAAGGAAACCGCGATGAGCGATGCCCTCGACCTGCGCCCGACCCTGATCCGCCCCGACTGGCCGGCGCCGCCCTCGGTGGCGGCCTGCGTCACCACGCGCGAGACCGGGCCCAGCCAGGGGCGCTTCGCCGCCTTCAATCCGGCCCAGCACGTCGGCGACAACTCCGCCCACGTGGCGCTGTGCCGCCGCCAGCTGCAGAAGGAGGTCGGCGACGACCGGCCGCTGCTGTGGCTCGATCAGGTCCACGGCGCCCGGGTGCAGTCGGAATATCTCGAGACCCCGCCCGAGGCCGACGCCTCGGTGGCCCTCGACCGCGGCCACGCCTGCGTGGTGCTGACCGCCGACTGCCTGCCGGTGTTCTTCTGCGACCGCGACGGCCAGCGGGTCGGCGTGGCCCACGCCGGCTGGCGCGGCCTGGCCGGCGGCGTGCTCGAGGCCACGGTGGCCGCCATGGGCGTGCCGCCCGAGTCGCTGATGGCGTGGCTGGGGCCGGCGATCTCCAACGCCCAGTTCGAGGTCGGCCGCGAGGTGCGTGAGGCCTTCGTCGCCGTGCAGCCCGATGCCGCCGAGGCCTTCGTGCCGAGCCCCTATCGGCTGGGCCACTACATGGCCGACCTTTACAAGCTGGCGCGCCTGCGCCTGGAGCGCCTGGGGCTCGCCCACATCAGCGGCGGCCACTTCTGCACCTCCTGCGAATCCCGCTTCTATTCCTACCGCCGCGACGACGGCGTCACCGGCCGCATGGCCAGCATGATCTGGCTGCGCTAGCTCGGCCTCGCCGGGCGAGAGCTTGACCCATATCAACCCTCCGACGTTTCCTCCGGCGGCCGACTTGAAAGCCGGCCGTCCTGACGCCACTTAAGATGTCAAGACCCATGACATTGGGACAGGCGGCGCGTCCGAATCGCGTCGCTACCCCGACGGAGGACATTCCATGCGAATCGACAAGTTCACCGCCAAGCTGCAGAACGCCGTGGCCGACGCCCAGTCGCTGGCCGTGGGCCACGGCCATAACCAGCTCGAGCCCGGGCACCTGCTGCTGGCGCTGCTCGATGCCACCGACACCGGCGTCAAGGCGCTGGTGCAGAAGGCCGGCGCCGACGCCGCGCGGTTGCGCGACGGCCTGGTCGGCCACCTCGACGACCTGCCCAGGGTCGGCGACTTCGACGGCGAGGTGCAGCCGTCCCGCGACCTGATGAAGCTGTTCAACCTCACTGACCGCGAGGCCCAGAAGCGTGGCGACCAGTACATCGCCAGCGAACTGGTGCTGCTGGCCGCGCTGGAGATGCGCCACGCGGTGAGCAAGCTGCTCGGCCAGGCCGGACTGAGCCGCCAGGCGCTTGCGACCGCCATCGACGACGTGCGCGGCGGCGAGAAGGTCAGCAATCCCAACGCCGAGGAGAGCCGCGAGGCGCTGGAGAAGTACACCCTGGACCTCACCGAGCGGGCGGCCAGCGGCAAGCTCGATCCGGTGATCGGCCGCGACGACGAGATCCGCCGCACCGTGCAGGTGCTGCAGCGCCGGACCAAGAACAACCCGGTGCTGATCGGCGAGCCCGGCGTGGGCAAGACCGCCATCGTCGAGGGGCTGGCCCAGCGCATCGTCGACGGCGAGGTGCCCGAGGGCCTCAAGGACAAGCGCGTGCTGTCGCTGGACATGGGCGCGCTGCTGGCCGGGGCCAAGTTCCGCGGCGAGTTCGAGGAACGCCTCAAGTCGGTGCTCAAGGAGCTGGCCCAGGAGGAGGGCCGGATCATCCTGTTCATCGACGAGCTGCACACCATGGTCGGCGCCGGCAAGGCCGAGGGCGCCATGGACGCCGGCAACATGCTCAAGCCGGCGCTGGCGCGCGGCGAGCTGCACTGCGTGGGCGCCACCACCCTCGACGAGTATCGCCAGCACATCGAGAAGGACGCCGCCCTGGAGCGCCGCTTCCAGAAGGTGCTGGTCGACGAGCCGAGCGAGGAAGACACCGTGGCCATCCTGCGCGGCCTCAAGGAGCGCTACGAGGTGCACCACGGCGTCGACATCACCGACGGCGCCATCATCGCCGCGGCCAAGCTGTCGACCCGCTACATCACCGATCGCCAGCTGCCCGACAAGGCCATCGACCTGATCGACGAGGCCTGCTCGCGGATCCGCATGGAGCTCGACTCCAAGCCCGAGCAGATGGACCGCCTCGACCGCCGGCTGATCCAGCTCAAGATGGAGCGCGAGCACCTCAAGAAGGAGACCGACGAGGCCTCCAGGAAGCGCCTCGACGGCCTCGAGGAGCAGATCGAGGAGCTCGAGCGCGAGTACGCCGACCTCGACGAGATCTGGAAGGCCGAGAAGGCCAGCATCCAGGGCGCGGCCCAGTTCAAGGACGAGCTCGACCGCGCCCGCATCGACCTCGAGCAGGCCCGCCGTCAGGGCGACCTGGGGCGGATGTCCGAGCTGCAGTACGGGGTGATCCCCGAGCTCGAGCAGAAGATCGCCGAGTCCAGCGACGCCGAGGCCGACACCGCCAGGCACCAGCTGCTGCGCTCCAACGTCACCGAGGAGGAGATCGCCGAGGTGGTGTCGCGCTGGACCGGCATCCCGGTGTCCAAGATGCTCGAGGGCGAGCGCGACAAGCTGCTGCGCATGGAGGAGGCGCTGCACGAGCGGGTCATCGGCCAGGACGAGGCGGTCACCGCGGTGGCCAACGCCGTGCGCCGCTCCCGGGCCGGGCTCGCCGATCCGAACCGCCCCAACGGCTCCTTCCTGTTCCTCGGCCCGACCGGGGTGGGCAAGACCGAGCTGTGCAAGTCGCTGGCCGGCTTCCTGTTCGACACCGAGGAGGCCATGGTGCGCATCGACATGTCCGAGTTCATGGAGAAGCACTCCGTGGCCCGGCTGATCGGCGCGCCTCCCGGCTATGTCGGCTACGAGGAGGGCGGCTATCTGACCGAGGCGGTGCGCCGCAAGCCCTACTCGGTGCTGCTGCTCGACGAGGTCGAGAAGGCCCACGCCGACGTCTTCAACATCCTGCTGCAGGTGCTCGAGGACGGGCGCCTGACCGACGGCCAGGGCCGCACGGTGGACTTCCGCAACACCGTGATCGTGATGACCTCCAACCTGGGCTCCGAGATCATCCAGGGCATGGGCGGTGACGACGGCGGCTACGAGCAGATGAAGTCGGCGGTGATGGACGTGGTCGGCACCCATTTCCGCCCCGAGCTGATCAACCGCATCGACGAGGTGGTGGTGTTCCACGCCCTGCGCCAGGAGCAGATTCAGGCCATCGCCGCCATCCAGCTCGAGCGCCTGCGCGGGCGGCTGGCCGAGCATGACCTGTCGCTCGAGGTCTCCGACGCGGCCATGGCCCAGCTGGCCGAGGTCGGCTTCGATCCGGTGTTCGGCGCGCGGCCGCTCAAGCGGGCGATCCAGAACCGGCTCGAGAACCCGCTGGCCCAGGATCTGCTGGCCGGCGCGTTCTCGCCGGGCGATGTCATTCGCGTCGAGGCCGAGGGCGATCGCCTGGTGTTCCAGAGTTGAGGCGTTCCTCGCCCTGAAACGAGACCGCCCGCGCCGAGAGGCGCGGGCGGTTTTCGTTTCCGGGCCGTCGGTTCGACGGCGGCGGCGGCGGCGTGTCAGCCGCGCTGGGCGGTGGCACTCGAGGCCTCGCGCTTGCCCTGAGGTTCGCGCACCAGGCGCTTCTGCAGCTCCTCGAGGGAGACGCCCTTGGTCTCCGGCATCAGGAACATCACGAACACCAACTGCAGCGCCATCATCACGGCGAAGAAGGCGAACACCGGGCCACCGCTGAAGCTGCCGAGCACCCAGGGCATCAGTAGCGCGATCAGCGCCGCGCATACCCAGTGCACCGAGCTGCCGAAGGACTGGCCGCGGGCGCGCACATGGTTGGGGAACACCTCGGAGATGAACACCCAGATGATCGCGCCCTGGCTCATGGCGTGGGCGGCGATGAACAGGCCCAGCAGCAGCGGCACGTCCAGCCCGCCGAGCTCGCCGCTGAAGAAGGCGCGCGAGATCAGCACCAGCGAGACTAGGTAGCCGGCCGAGCCGATGTAGAGCAGGGTGCGGCGCCCCAGGCGATCGATCAGCGCCATGCCGAGCATGGTGAACACCAGGTTGACCAGGCCGATGCCTGCGGTGGAGAGCAGGGCGGTGTTGGCGCCGAGCTCGGCGGCCTCGAGTACCCGCGGGGCATAGTAGATGATGAAGTTGATGCCCGAGAGCTGGTTGAAGAAGGCGATCAGGAAGGCTAGCAGGATCGGCAGCCGGTAGCGGCCGGAGAAGAAGCCGGCGTGGGCGCGCTCCTCGCTGTCCTCGGCGGCCTGGATCTCGGCGATCTGGGCGTCGACGTCGGCGGCGGGATCGAGGCGCAGCAGCACCTCGCGGGCGCCCTGGGTGTCGCCGCGATGCAGGATCAGCCAGCGCGGACTGCGCGGTACCCGGCTGATCAGCACGGTGTAGAGCAGCGCCGGCACGATCTCGATACCGAGCATCCAGCGCCAAGCGTTGGTCTCGAACAGCCCGCCCACCACATAGTTGGAAATGAAGGCCATCAGGATGCCGAACACCACGTTGAACTGGTATAGCGCGACCAGGGTGCCGCGATGCTTGGCCGGGGCGATCTCGGAGATGTAGGTCGGGGCGGCCACCGAGGAGATGCCGACGCCGATGCCGCCCAGCAGGCGGAACAGCGAGAACCAGTAGGGATCGGTGGCCAGCGCCGAGCCGACCGCGGACACCAGGTAGAGTATCCCGATCAGTAGCAGGGTGGCGCGGCGGCCCAGGCGGTCGGTCGGCCAGTTGCCGCCGATGGCGCCGATCACTGTGCCCCACAGGGCCATGGACATGATCAGCAGGCCGTGCTTGAGGTCGCTGAGCCCCCAGAGCGTCTGGATGGGCTGGTCGGCGCCCGAGATGACCGCGGTGTCGAAGCCGAACAGGAAGCCGGCCAGCGCCACGGTGATGGACCACTGCACGATGCGTGACATGTGCGTCTCCTCGGTGAAGCGGTGTTCTGAATGCGGATGAAGCGATTCATCTCTAGGGGCGCCGCCCGTCGGCATGACGAGAAAATGGAAGGGCGCTCGACAAAGGTGAATCGTGTCAGCTGGCGTCATTAAAGCAGCAACGCCAGGCGGTCGCGAGCCGGGGATTTTAGACTTTAGTCTTAAGCTCTGGCGAGGGCGAGGCGCGAAAATGCCGAAATGTGCCGATCGGCGCCTGCCGGTGCGGGCGGCGGTTGACACTTTTCGGACGCTATTGGAATCTTGACCCTTCCTGATTATCGGGCGCGGACTCCAGCGGGCGATCCCCGATTTCCGTGCGAAGGGTAGGCCGAAGGGCCTCTACCCGCCGAAGGACTTCCGGGTCCGGGCTAACCGCCCGGCCTGGCCAACGCCCCGACGCGGTGATCCGCCGTGATTAGAGTGCTGGCCCTAACCGGGCCTCAATACGCCAGGGTTTGGCATCAGGTGCCGGCGAGACCGGCAGCGGCATACCGCCGCACTCGACCCCGTGCCCGACGAGGGCGCGGATCGCACTCGAGACCTCCAGGGGAGAAACATCTGTGGAACTGCTTTCCGGCGCGGACATGATCGCCCGCTTCCTGCAAGACGAGGGCGTCGAATACATCTACGGCTATCCCGGCGGCGCTGCGCTACACATCTATGACGCCCTGTTCCGCCAGGACAAGGTCAAGCACATCCTGGTGCGCCACGAACAGGCCGCCACCCACGCCGCCGACGGCTACGCCCGGGCCTCCGGCAAGCCCGGCACGGTGCTGGTGACCTCCGGGCCCGGGGCGACCAACGCCGTCACCGGCATCGCCACCGCCTACATGGACTCGATCCCGATGGTGGTGCTGTGCGGCCAGGTGATGAGCCACCTGATCGGCGACGACGCCTTCCAGGAGACCGACATCGTCGGCGTGACCCGGCCGATCGTGAAGCACAGCTTCTCGATCAAGCACCCGAGCGAGATTCCGGAAGTCCTCAAGAAGGCCTACTACCTGGCCGCGAGCGGGCGTCCCGGCCCGGTAGTGGTGGACATTCCCAAGGACATGACCGCGCCCACCGAACGCTACGAGTACGTCTATCCGAAGAAGGTCAAGCTGCGCTCCTACAACCCGGTGACGCGCGGCCACACCGGCCAGATCAAGAAGGCCGTGGAGCTGATGCTCAAGGCGCGCCGTCCGGTCTTCTACACCGGCGGCGGTGTGGTGACCGGCGAGGCCAGCGAGGGGCTGACCGATCTGGTCAAGCGCCTGGGCTTCCCGATCACCACCACCCTGATGGGCATCGGCGCCTTCCCGCAGAGCGACGACCAGTGCCTCGGCTGGCTGGGCATGCATGGCTCCTACGAGTCCAACATGGCCATGCACCATGCCGACCTGATCATCGCCATCGGGGCACGCTTCGATGACCGGGTGACCAACAACACCTCCAAGTTCTGCCCCACGGCCAAGATCGTCCACGTCGACATCGACCCGAGCTCGATCTCCAAGACGGTGCGCGCCGACGTGCCGATCGTGGGGCCGGCCGGCAGCGTGATCAACGAGATGATCAGCCTGCTGCAGGGCCGCGAGATCGCCAGCCCCGAGGCGCTCACCGAGTGGTGGCAGAGCATCGACGGCTGGCGCGAGGAGCGCCGCGGCAAGCTCTACGAGCCGTCCGCCGAGGGCGAGGTGCTCAAGCCCCAGGAAGTCATCGAGGCGGTGTGTCGCGCGACCCGCGGCCAGGCCTACGTGACCACCGACGTGGGGCAGCACCAGATGTTCGCCGCCCAGTACTACAAGTTCGACAAGCCCAACCGCTTCGTCACCTCCGGCGGGCTCGGCACCATGGGCTTCGGCTTCCCGGCGGCCATGGGCATCAAGCAGAACTTCCCCGACGAGCAGGTGGTCTGCTTCACCGGTGAGGGCAGCTTCCAGATGATGATGCAGGAGCTCTCCACCTGTAAGCAGTTCGGTGGCGGGGTGAAGATCATCAACCTCAACAATGCCTCGCTCGGCATGGTGCGCCAGTGGCAGGACCTGAACTACAAGTCCCGCCATGCGCATTCCTACATGGAGTCGCTGCCCGATTTCCAGAAACTGATCGAGTCCTATGGCTTCACCGCCCTGAAGGTGCAGACGAAAGAGGAACTCGAGTCGGCGTTGGAGAAGACTTTCGCCGACAGCGACGAGCTGGTGTTCCTCGACGTCGCCGTGGACCCCCACGAGCACGTCTATCCGATGCAGGTGCCACTGGGCTCCATGCGTGACATGCTGCTTTCCAAGACGGAGCGGACCTGATGCGCCATATCATCTCGATTCTGATGGAAAACGAACCGGGCGCCCTGTCTCGCGTGGTGGGGCTGTTTTCCCAGCGCAACTTCAACATCGAAACCCTCAACGTGGCGCCCACCGAAGACGAGACCCTGTCGCGTCTGACCGTGACCACCATCGGCGACGACCGGGTGATCGAGCAGATCACCAAGCACCTCAACAAGCTGGTGGACGTGGTCAAGCTGGTGGACCTGACCGAGGGCAGCCACATCGAGCGCGAGCTGATGCTGGTCAAGGTCAAGGCGCTGGGCGCGGCGCGGGACGAGGTGAAGCGCACGGTGGACATCTTCCGCGCGCAGATCGTCGACGTGACGCCGAGCCAGTACACCGTCCAGATCACCGGCGACGCCAGCAAGCTGGATGCCTTCCTCGAGGCAATGTCCCCGGTGGGTCTGCTCGAGGTGGCGCGCACCGGGGTGTCGGGGATCGCCCGCGGCGACAAGGTCCTGTCGCTGTAATCACGTCGTGATCCGCCCGATCGAAGAAGCCGCCCTCCGGGGCGGCTTTCTCGTGTCGGGAGGGTGAGCGTCAGCCGTGCTCCTCGACCTCTGCCCACAGGGCGTGGATCAGCGGGCTCTTCAGCCGGCGGTTGAGCACGCACAGCCCGACGTCGTAGTGGGGCAGCTCCGGCTTCACCGGCAGCACGCGGACCCGCTCGGCCAGCGGGCTCGCCTCCAGCACGATGCCCGGCACAACGCCGACGCCGAAGCCCAGGCTGACCATGCTGACGATGGCCTCGTGGCCGGAGACCTGGGCGTAGATACGCGGCTTGATGCCCAGCGCCCGGAACCAGGTGTCGCTGACCTCCCGCGACAGCCCCGATTCCGAGAGGATCATCGGCACGTCCCGCCACTGGTCGGGGCTGGCCGCCTCCGGGGTGGCCGGGATCCACGGCTGAGGATCCTTGGGGGCGATGAACATCAGCGACGAGCGGGTCAGCGACTTGAAGGCCAGGGCCTCGGGCAGCCGCCGTGGCCTCAGGGTGATCGCCATGTCCTCGTTGCCGGCCAGCACCCGGGGCATCGACTGGGCGGGGTCGCCGGTATGCAGCTTGAGCTCGATGCCCGGATGGCGGGTGCGAAACTCGCTGAGCAGGTCGTAGAGGAAGCTGTAGCTGGCGGTCACCGAGCAGTAGATGCTGATCTCCCCGGTCAGCGCCTGGGCCTCGCTCATCATCGACTGGCGTAGCCGTTCCCACTCCTCCAGGGCATCGCGGGCATAGTCGTGGAACTGATGCCCCTGGCGGGTCAGCGTCACGTGGCGGTTGTCGCGCTCGAACAGGCGCACGCCGAGGCTCTCCTCCAGCTGGCGGATCGAGCGCGAGAGGGTGGAGGGGCTGACGTGGCAGGCCTCGCTGGCGCGGCCGAAGTGCAGGGTGTCGGCCAGGGCGAGGAAGTGTTTCAGGGGGCGCATGTCCATGAGGCCGGCATTTCACTTTTCGGGATGTGTCGTTGCAAATATAGCGTTTTACGCAACGAAATGCCTGGCGTACAGTCGATGCATCGAACGGGCATACAGACCCGGGCCTGACGCCCAGCGCCGCGACAAGACGGCGCGGGTGGCCATCAACGCTGACACCTCTTTCTCACCCTCGTTTTCAGGAGCCTCACATGCGCGTTTATTACGACAAGGACTGCGATCTCTCCCTCATCCAGGGCAAGCAGGTGGCCATCGTGGGTTACGGCTCCCAGGGCCACGCCCACGCCAACAACCTGAAGGAGTCCGGTGTCGACGTCGTCGTCGCGCTGCGTGAAGGTTCCTCCTCCGCCGCCAAGGCCGAGGCCGCCGGTCTCAAGGTCGCTTCCGTCGAAGAGGCCTCCAGGGCCGCCGACGTGGTGATGGTGCTGGCGCCGGACGAGAACCAGAAGGCCATCTACGAGCAGCAGATCGAGCCGAACCTGAAGCAGGGCGCGACCCTGGCCTTCGCTCACGGTTTCAACATCCACTACAACCAGATCGTGCCACGCGCCGACCTCGACGTGATCATGATCGCGCCGAAGGCCCCGGGCCACACCGTGCGCTCCGAGTTCGTCAAGGGCGGCGGCATCCCCGACCTGATCGCCATCCATCAGGACGCCACCGGCAGCGCCAAGGAACTCGCGCTGTCCTACGCGGCGGGCGTCGGCGGCGGCCGTACCGGCATCATCGAGACCAGCTTCCGTGACGAGACCGAGACCGACCTGTTCGGCGAGCAGGCGGTGCTGTGCGGCGGCGCGGTCGAGCTGGTCAAGGCCGGCTTCGAGACCCTGACCGAGGCAGGTTATGCCCCGGAAATGGCCTACTTCGAGTGCCTGCACGAGCTCAAGCTGATCGTCGACCTGATGTACGAGGGCGGCATCGCCAACATGAACTACTCCATCTCCAACAACGCGGAGTATGGCGAGTACGTCACCGGCGGCGAGGTCATCAACGACCAGTCTCGCGAAGCCATGCGCAACGCCCTCAAGCGCATCCAGACCGGCGAGTACGCCAAGATGTTCATCAACGAGGGTGAGACCAACTACCCGTCGATGACCGCGCGTCGCCGCCTGAACGCCGAGCATCCGATCGAGCAGGTCGGTGAGAAGCTGCGCGGCATGATGCCGTGGATCGCCGCCAACCAGCTGGTCGACAAGTCCAAGAACTGATCGGACGACATCGATAGCAGCCGAAACGAGGGCGCGGGAAACCGCGCCCTCGTTTGCGTTTACGGGCAATGAGTCTCGCCGGGCTCTATGTGTAGAATGGACTCAACCTCAGTCGCAACGGATGACACCATGAGCCAGGATCCCAGCAATCACGAGCCGCAGACCCCGTCACACGACGACGATGATCTGGCCAAGACCTTCCTGCGTGAGTCGGAGGTCGTCGAGGAAGCGCTGGAGGATGGCAAGAAGGTCCGCCGCAAGGGGATCTACCTGCTGCCCAATCTGTTCACGACTTCGGCACTGTTTTCCGGCTTCTTCGCCGTGGTCGCCGCCATCAACGGCGACTTCACCTCGGCCTCCATCGCCATCTTCATCGCCATGGTGCTCGACGGCCTGGACGGCCGGGTGGCGCGCCTGACCAATACCCAGAGCGCCTTCGGCGCCGAGTTCGACTCGCTGTCCGACATGCTGTCCTTCGGCGTGGCCCCCGGGCTGGTGGCCTTCACCTGGATCCTGCAGGACGTGGGCAAGACCGGCTGGGTGGTGGCCTTCCTCTACGTGGCCTGTGCCGCGCTGCGCCTGGCGCGCTTCAACGTGCAGATCGGCAGCGTCGACAAGCGCTGGTTCATCGGTCTGCCGAGCCCCTCCGCCGCGGCGGTGGTCGCCGCCAGCGTCTGGACCTTCCACAGCTTCGACGCCGATGCCTTCGGCTTCAAGCTGCTGATGCTGTTCCTGGTCGGCGCCGCCGGCGTGCTGATGGTCAGCAACGTTCGCTACTACAGCTTCAAGGACGTCGACCTCAAGGGGCCGGTGCCCTTCGTGGTGCTGCTGGCCATCGTGCTCGGCTTCGTGGTCATCTCCATCGAGCCGTCCGTGATGCTGCTGCTGCTGTTCGGGGCCTATGTTGTTTCCGGCCCGGTGATGGCCCTGCTGCGCAAGATGAAGGGCGGCGCCAAGGGCTGAATCGCGTTATCCTTGCCGGCCATGACGCCCGCCTCGTGCGGGCGTCGTTGTCTCCGGGCGCCGGCTCTGAGCCATCCACAAGCGGTCGAGCAGGCGAGCGGGTGTGGATAGTTTTCTGCGGATGGATGTCACCCACTATTCATCCCGCCGTCACGATTCTGGCAAATAGTCCTTGCGTCGCCCCGGGAGAATCCGTAAAGTACGCATCCGCTGCCGGCGACGGGCAACGTTGCAGGCGGCGATGAGTGGCAAAAGCGCTTGTTTTTCTTGAGGTTTTTCGGCGGTTGTCGGGAGCGCTCGATTGACAAGGCCAGCGGAATCGGTAGAATGCCCGCCACTCGCTACGGTAGCCCGCCAAGGGCTCGATCGGAGGCCGCTTCAGTCGCTGAAGCCGCACGCTCGGTCACCCGCTTCGCTCTCTCGAGAGCTTGAAGATCGCCGGTTGACACGACGCGCCGATCACGTAGAATACGCCTTCCTTGCGAGGCACTGGCCAAGCGGCCGGTAACGCAAGATGCTCTTCTCCTTAATGAGTCGAGCTGCTCTTTAACAATCGATCAGATAATTCATGTGGGCGCTTGTCGGGATGTCGGTGACCAGTCACTAGATATCAAGACAAGCGACTCGTCAAAGAGACGTTTGAATCTTGAACCAGGTT
>NZ_JBIEKF010000009.1:0-40288 GCF_043496975.1 Halomonas sp. B23F22_10
TGATGATCGATAACTGATAGTCCGATTCCACCGCCATCCACTGTTCTTCCGCACCCTTCCGGGCAGATTCAGCAATTCCCGCCTTTACGCCCGCCGACACCTTCCATAAGCATCCATGCTCCATTCATATGCATCCGGCTCATGTGTGAGTAAGATTGTGAGTACGCCCACCCCTTACTCACAATGCCATGCCGATCTCCGATACCAAGGCGCGGAACGCCAAGCCGCGCGAGAAGCTCTACCGCATCGCTGACGGGCACGGCCTGTGCCTCGAGGTGCGCCCGTCCGGCCGCAAGGTCTGGCGTCTCCGATACCGCCTGGATGGCAAGGCCAACATGTGGACCATCGGAGACTATCCACAGGTGAAGCTCGGCCCGGCCCGCGAACAGCGGGAATGGGGCCGGGAACTGATCGCCCGCGGCATACACCCCCGCGACCAGACCGAGCGCGACAAGCAGGCCCGCCAGGCCGAGCAGGCGCAGACCTTTCGCAACGTCGCGGAGGAGTGGCTCGAGAAGCGCGCCGGCGAGTGGACGGCCTACTACAAGGGTCAGGTGCGAAAGGGGCTCGACAACGACATCTATCCCGCCTTCGGCGATAAGCCGATCCGCGAGGTGGAGGCGGCCGACGTGCTCGACCTGATCCGCGGCGTGGAGAAGCGGGGCGCGCCGTCCGTCGCGCTGCTGCTGCGCCAGTGGGTAAGCGCGATCTTCCGCTACGGCATCATCAACCTGCAGGCCGACACCGACCCGGCGTCGTTCATCAAGGGCGCGGTGTCACGGCCAAAGGTGAAGCACGCCACGGCGCTTCCCGAGAAGGATCTGCGCGTGCTGCTGGGCCAGCTCGAAGTGTTCGGCGGCTACCGCACAACGCGGCTCGCCATCGAGCTACTGCTGCTGACCATGGTCCGCACCGTCGAACTGCGCCGCGGGCGCTGGGCGGACGTGGACCTGGAGGATGCTATCTGGCGCATACCGGAAGCCGACATGAAGATGCGCCGACCCCACCTGGTGCCGCTTTCCAAGCAGGCGGTGGAGAAGCTCAAGGAGCTGAAGGAGTACACAGGGGGAAGGGAGTTGCTGCTGCCCGGCATGAAGAACCCTCGCCAGCCGATCCATCACACGACGATCAACCAGGCGCTGGTCCGAATGGGCTTCGGGAAGGGGAAGTTCGCGGCCCATGGCTTCCGGGCCACAGCCTCGACCGTTCTGAACGAACAAGGCTGGAACCCGGACGCGATCGAGCGACAGCTGGCCCACGCGCCGGCAAACCGGACGCGCGCGAGCTACAACCACGCTCAGCACATGGACGAGAGGAAGGAAATGATGCAGTGGTGGGCGGATCATCTGGACCGGCTGAAGCGGCCCAAGGAGGGCGGCGAGGAAGGCTAGGACGCCTTCTTCCACTCGGCGGCGATCCAGTCGTCGATTTCGGACTCGAGCCACAGGCGTTTGCCGTGCATCAGCTTCCCGGGCGGGAAGGCGCCGTTGGCGATCCAGTCGTAGATCTTGCTCTTCTTGAATCCCACCTTGCGCTCGAGCTCGTGCAAGGGGAGCAGGCGGTCATGGGGCATATCGTCCTCCAGAAACAGGAAAGCCGCCCGTGGGCGGCGATGTGCGGGATATTGCTCAATATCGGGCGAGGCGGCGGTTTCTGAGCGGTATGGTGCTCATTCGCCGGCATCTGCCATCGCCGGCCTGATTTCCACCACCTCGCTGTCGAGGTGTCGCGCATTGCCTCGGGCGCGTGCCTCGCGGAGCATGCGCTGCCATTCATCGACAAGCTCGCCCAGCATTACCGCCTGGCCGATGTCGCCATCCACCTCCTCGAGATAGGCGCCGTCATCGGTCACGAAGCGCGCCGTCACCCGGAGGTGCCAGCGGTGCGGGGCCGCCTCGGCATAGTCCGCCAGCTGCTGCCGGTCACCGGCCGCCGTCATCGCCGGGAACTTCCACTGGCCGTGCAGTTCGTCGCCGACCGGGATCGCCCTGAACACCATGCCGTGCATCTTGCGCCGGGCGCGGTCGATATAGCGGTCGATGCCGGCCCGGCCCATGCGGGCGGCGCGGTTCATGCGCCCGGCCTTGGCCTGGGCGCGGCGCTGGGCGCGGTTCATGCCTCGCCCTCCAGCCATGTCTCGATGCTGGCCTGCGCCTCGGCCTGCCAGGCGGCCATATCGCCCCAGGCGCCGAACACCTCGATGCTCTCGACCCAATCCGTCTGCTGTTCGCTCATGACGACTCCTTGGCCTCCCGGGCCTCTCCGAACTCCTGCCAATGCCCGCGGGCCTGGGCTGACCATTCAGCCGACCGTTTCTGTCGGCCGCCGCGCATGATCGGCGTGCGCAGCGCCTCCCGCAGCGTCATGCCGCCTTTGCGGGGATTGGTCCGGGCGCGTACCGTCTCTGGCTTGAGGCCGTGGCGACGGCATAGCGCCTCGAACTTGAGCCGCCTGGCCACTCTCCGGGCGTTGTTCTTGTCGCGCCCGTTAGGCGTCTTCTCGGCGGGCGTCTCGATGCGCTGGCCATCGGCGTCGAGGCGCCAGGTGTCACGCGTCGCGAGTTTCATGCGGCGGCCTCCTTCAACGCTGATTCCAGAATGTGAACGATGCCGGTGCCGGCGGCGGCCGGCAGGTGCTCGCCTGCATATAGCCTGGCCTTGGCCATGGCACCGCGCAGCCGATCATTCTCAGCGGCCAGCTCGGCATTCTCGGCGGCGCGCTCTTCGTTGAGCGCCACGATCTGCTCGAACGCCGGGTCACTGCCCGGAAGTGGGTCGAGCATGTGGCATTGCGATGCCTTGATTGCTTGGTTCATGGTGCCTCCAGAAAGAAGAAAGGCCGCTAGGCGGCCTGGATGCGTTACGCTGCTGCCGTCTCTGGCGCAGGCATGAAACGACGCTCATGAGTGAAGTTGGCCTCGACGATCGCGCGAGCCATCGGTGGGCAGACGCTGTTGCCGATCAGGCGCACCTGTTGGTACTTCGGCACCGCACGGCCTCCGGCTTCGGCGAACTGGTAGCCATCGGGGAAGCCCTGGGCGGCTGCGAGCTCGTGGGGCTGGAGCATTCGCATGCCGATGTCGATGATGGCGTACTGCTCGCCATCGATGGTCACGGTCACCAGCTGGAAGCGATCTTTTGTTGTGACCGTCGGTGCTGGCGCTCGGAGGTCGCGTCCAGTCTCTCCTGAGCCACTGCCGTAGTAGGGCGCAAGAAACGCGGCCACGGCCGCGGCATGGGTGCCACCGGCGCAGACGGTCGGCATCGGCTCCCGTGGGTCACGCCCGCCGCGCTCGCTGCCCTTGAGGTTCAGTAGGCTCACAGCGACAGGGGCGTTGTGGTCGGTGGCCGTGATCGTCGGCAGCGGCTTGCGCAGGTCGTCGCCGACGACGCCTGTGTAGTGCTTGGCCAGGAAGGCCGAGACCAGCGCATGCTTTTGGCCACCAGCGGCCACGGTGCCGAGCGGTCGGTGCATATCGAGGACGCGGGGCGCTTGGCCGGCACGTTCGCCATAGCCGGTTTGCACCAGGCTGGGGGCCACTAGGGCGAAGCTGCCGCCCTTGGGCCAAGCGGTGACTGTGCGTAGCGGTTCGCTGATGCTGTTGACCAGCTCGCTGCCGTTGCCGTAGTTGGCGATCGGCACGATGAAGGGCTCGCCGCTCTCGACCACGTATCGCATCACGCCCTTGGCGATCCGGCGCAGGGTCGCATCGGCCAGCGGCCGCGCCCGGTCGAAGATGCTCGGACAGGGAATCGACCAGTCGATGCAGCTGGCGGCAGTGGCCCATGGCTTGAGCTTTCCGCGGCGAACAGCCGGGGTGGCTGGGTCACCGTGGGTCGGCTTTGGCCAAACAATAGGGATCCCATCGCGGCGTGCGATCAAGAACAGCCGGCGGCGAATGGTCGGGGCGCCGAAGTCGCATGCACGCAACACACGCCAATCCACTTGGTAGCCATGGCGCTGCAATGCGCGCACGAAACCACGGAACGTCTGCCCCTTGCGGGCGGGGTCAGGCACGATGCGCCCCTGGCCGTCCTTCATCAGTGGCCCCCAGTCGAGGAATTCCTCGACGTTCTCGAGGCAGATCACTCGCGGCTTCACCTTCGCCGCCCAGCGGGCGGCCACCCAGGCCAGTCCGCGCACGCTCTTGCTTACCGGCCGGCCTCCTTTCGCCTTGCTGTGGTGCCGGCAATCCGGCGAGAGCCAGGCGAGCCCCACTGGCTGACCGTGCACCGCCTGCTCGGGGTCGATGTCCCAGACGTCGGCGATGGCATGCTCGCTGCCCGGGTGGTTGGCGGTATGCACCGCGATGGCGGTGGCGTCGTGATTGATTGCGAGGTCTACCGAGCGGCCCAGTGCCTGCTCGATACCCTCGCTGGCACCCCCGCCACCGGCGAAGTTGTCGACCACCAGCTCGTGGCCGAACAGGTTGAGGCTCGTCATGATTTTCTCCCAGAATGAAAAGCCCCGCATTAGCGGGGCCTAGTAGTGATTGAGTCGCCGCGCCCGTCGCCTGGCTCGGCGTGAACTTCAGCGACCGACCAGTCTTGAGCGGTGGCTGTCAGCATCTGCCCGATGGCGAGCATCATGTTCATGCGGCTTATGCTCCTGCTGATACTGAAAAGCCCGCGCGTGGCGGGCTCTGCTGGAAGGGCGCTCTAGCACACCGCTGGCGTGCTAGAACGGGATTTCATCCGACGGATCTGCGGGCGGCGGCTGCGGTTGGCTCTGCTGCTGGCCATAGGCGCCTTGTTGCTGGCCGTATCCTCCTTGCTGCGACTGCTGGCCATACCCACCTCCCTGCTGCCCGCCGCCGCTCTGTCGATCCATCTTGAAGCACGACAGCAGAACGCTGTCCTTGTTGTCGGGGTTCGGCACGCCGGCAGGGTTGAACCAGCGGTTCAGGATGATGAACTCGCCGCCGTCGTCGTTTTTCATCAGCGAGCCAATGTTCTGCCAGCGCCCCTTCATCTGCCCCTGGTTGTCTTGGTATTCGCCAGTTTTTACTGCGATGTCGCGGATTTTCGTGGCCATTTCAGGCTCCTTGGGTTTCAGGTTGGGTGTTGCTCTGCGCTTGCTTGAGTTCGGCGTTCAGGTCGCCAGCCGATCCCTCATGGCTTCGCATGGTGAAGAAGTCAGCAGCCTGCGCTTGGCCGCTCTTGATGCTGTTGTAGACCGCCTGAAGCGTGGCGATGTCTTCCGGCAGGCAGTCGTCCAGGCTCTTGTTCAGGTGCGCCGCCAGATGAGTGGCCTTGACGCCATAACGGCCAAACGCCTCGACCATCCGGCGCACGCGGTCGGCGACAGGCTCCTGGCTGGATCCGGCCAGCGTCTGACGGCACTGGTGCACAGCAGCGTCAACGAGGTCAGGCGGCAGGATGGCCAGCAGCCGTGCCCGAAGGCGCCGGCCGCCCATGTTGGCGGTGATCTCGTAGATGTCGCGCTCGTCGGTCAGCGCCTTGCCGCCGCCCCGCGTGTCGCGGATATGGCGAACCGTGAACTTCTGGCTGCTGTAGGTATTGGTCTCCACATCCCAGGCATAGGCCTCCATCTCGCTGTTGCCATCTTGCCGTGACAGCTCGCGGATCCCGTAGTCGATGTTCCCCCAGCAGCGGGCCAGCTCCTCGGCCAGCCGGATCGACGGGCCGCTGACTTTCTGCCCGCCGCGCGGGTAGGCGTACTCACCAACGGCTGCCAGGGCTGGGCGCTGACAGCTCGTCATGATCTTCGAGTAGGCCAGAGCCTCATCGCGCGGGAACTGCTTGGCTAGCAGCAGCTTGCCCTGTGCCTCGGTGACGGCCCGGCTCTGCTCGATGTGCACCGTGCCGTGATTGACGTGATGGGCCATGTCGCGGCCGCCGAATGGATTGCTTTGCTGGTGCTGAACTTGCTGTTCCATGATCGTCTCCTACTGCGCCCAGGGCGGCAGCGATAGCGTCTCGATACCCGGCCAGTCATCGGCCTGCCGGCACTCGTGATAGACCTGCAGGTCTCGTTGGTAGGCGAAGCGCCCGGCGTCCTTGGCAGCCTGATCCAAGCTGAATAGCCGCACCGGGTAGCGGCCGCACTCGATGCTCGTGCTGACCACCAGGAATAGAAAGGCCCGCGGCGACTCGCCAAACTGCTCGGCATAGCCATCGCTGTAGAACGGATCCTGAACGTGATAGCGGTAGTCGTAGACCGAGCGCGCAAACTTGCCCATGTCAGCCGTGGTCTTCACGTCCATCAGCCAGCCCAGCTTGGGCAGCGCCTTATCCGGCCTGCAGCGGCACAGCTCGCCAGTGATCGTGTCGCGCCAGTAGATCGACGCCTCGACATCGCCCTCCGACTCCACCAGGAACCGGGCATGAGGATGCGCCATGACGCTCTCCCGGATCAGGTGCACCTTGCGCCCCTCTGAGTGACTGAGCACCGTCTTGTCACCCAGCAGCTCCTCAAAATCCGCCCACTTGGCCTTGCCCTCTTTCGTGTTCTTCGGTGCATCCGGCCCGATGGCGTACTCTGCCTCGAACCGGTGCGGCTCAAGAATCAGGGCGTGCACAGCATCACCGATGTTCAGCGCCGCCTTTTTCTCCTCGTCTTCCGGTGCGGTTCGCGACCACTGCAGCAGCGCCGGCGATCGGTGCAGCAGGTCAAGCTGCGACTTCGACACACCAGGCCCCGAGTGATAGGCGTCATTCGGCACGTCCGGGTAGTAGCCCGGCTGTGCAATGCCCTGGCTCATAGTGATATGCTCCTAATCGATTCGTGTTCGGATCATCCGGCCCGCCCTCGCCCCAAACGAGAGCGGGCTTTTTCATTCCTTAGCAGGCCAGCCAAGGTGGGCGCGCACGATCGCCTCTGCATCATCCAAAAACCCTTCATCCCTGATGACGATGCTCTGCGTCTTTCGATAGCCACGCCCCTCGCCAATCCCCAGGCTGATACTCCAGCCCTTGCCGCCAAATGCGATGCTGTAGACCTTGAAAGATTGCTGCTTTAGCCAGCCAGGGAGCGCATCAAGACCTTTCTTGTTGCAAAGGATGAAAGACTTACTCATGCGCCCTCCTTCGCCCACTGCTCGGCAGCGGCCTTGATGTCGTCGTCTTTCAGCCGGTTGATCGCCATGTGATACAGCGTCTCCCGCTGCGCCTCGTCGGCCAGCCAGTCGACAAACTGCTCGGCGGCGATCTCGCATTCACCCTCTAGCAGTGCCTCAAGCTTGGTGGGCGGCGCTTCGGGGTCGAATTGCGGGAAATGCGTGGACGTGCTGTTGATGTCGATGGCTGCGCTCATGCGGCCTCCTTGTCGATCCGGTGCTCAGCGATCCAGGCGGCGAGCTTGTCGCGCTGCTGGGCCAGGGTGCATTCGTGCTCGGCGACGAACTCGGGCGTCATGCCCTCGGCGGTGTCGTTCCCCTTGGGATCGATCGTCGCCCAGCTCAGGTAGGCGTCGGCCGGCGGGCGGCCGGGAAAGAATGCCGTGACGGTCGAGCGCGTATGGCCGTTGGCGTCGAACTCGACGTGGTGCTTGATGCTCCATCCGGTCTGTCCTCGGCCGGCGGCGGCCAGCGACTGGATGCTGGCCAGCAGGGCCTGCTGTTCAGTGGTGATCATGGCCTCACCTCCTGTCGGTGTTCTGGTCTGCCCAATGCGGCCCGATGATCGGGCGGCGGGCGCGCTCCTCGCTCTCGGCGAGCCGGCGCTGGTGCTCACGCCAGTCGCGCCGCTCCAGCCAGACGCCGAGCATCACGAATGCGCCGATCACGATTAGGCAGCAGAGGAGGAGGGCGAGGGCGGTGGAGTAGCCGCCCTGGGCGAGGTTCTGGATGATCGTGTTTGTGGGTGCGCTCATGATGCTCTCCGGGTGACGGTGGTGATCGTCGGCTTGTCGATGCCGGCCTTGTGCGCCGCTCTCAGCGCTTGTCGCTTGCTGCCGAACGGACTGCCCGGCAGATCGCAGCGCGGCGTCAGGCGGCCGCCGTGGCGGTCCCAGGCGATGTATTTCGAGCTCATGAGTCCAGCTCCCACGGATCGGCCAGCTCTCGTTCCAGCCGCTTCTCGTCGAGATAGTGGTCCAGCTCAATGCGCCGGCTGGTGGCCGCGATGGCGTCGTCGATCTCGCGCTCGCGCTCTTTCGGGGTCTTGGGCAGAAGGGTGTCCATGGCGATCTCCATGACGTGGGCGCGGCCCGCCGTGGCGAGCCCGCAGGCAGAAAAAAGCCGCCCGGAGGCGGCAATGCAGGGAATCGGGGATGCTCTAGTGCATCTGAGAAGGCTCTGATTCCAGACGCCTTCTCGGATGCAGCCCCTGGTGCGGCAGGGGCTGCCGGTATCGGTCTCTCACGCAGCGCGGCATCGCTCTCTGCCGACGCTCAGCGGGCTCTACCCGCCTCTTGCGCCACGCCAGGGGCTAGCCGTCTCCGGTGTGTCCTGGCGCCCCGCTAGGGCCGCTGCGCTCGCCAGCGCGGCGTGTTGCCGGCTGTCGCCCCTTGTACCCGGGGAGGGAGTGACTGGTTGTTAAAGAGCGCCGGCTGGGCCGGGTCGGTGGGGCGCTGAGCCCGTCGACGAACTCAATGTAAGTCATACTTTCCTCGCGAGTCAATACAAAGGTAAGAAATTCTTTCCCATGATGGTAAGCGACTGTTTTCTCGGGCACAAAAAAAGCCCGCACAAGGCGGGCTCTCTTACTATCTGCTGATTGTGGGCTGCTAGTGCTTCCGCAAGATCATCTGCGCCATCACCACGCCGATGATTCGGCAGTCTTCGGTGAGGTCCATGTACTGCTCGCGCCAGTCCTTGTTCATGACCTTGAGCATGGGGCCGACGCCCGGCTCGACGATGTACCGCTTGAACGTCGCTTCGGCGCCGCCGTGCTGCTCGCACTGCACCACCACGTCGTCGCCTGATACCGGCTCAACATCGGGATCGATGAAGATCAGCGTGCCGGGCGCGTATACCTCGATCATCGACTCGCCGCGGACGCGAAGGCCGAAGGCCTTGGGGCCACATCCTGGTGGCGCTGGGTAGTACTCAAGATCGACATCCTGGTGCGTCATAGCCTCCGTCCATGCTCCGGCCTGCACCCAGCTGATCACGGGAACCTGGCCGCCCATACGGGGCGCCTCGTCGAACGCATCCGTATCTACACCGGCACCAGTGAAGAAATAGATCAGCGGCTTCCCGGTGGCAGTGGCCACGTTGCGCAGGTTCTCCGCTGACGGACTGGTTTTGCCCTTCTCCCACTGCGCTACGGCAGGCCGCGACACTCCCAGCGTGGTTGCGAGCTGCTGTTGGGTCATGCCCGCCTCTTTGCGAGCCCTCGTGATTCGCTGACCAACCTTCTCATCTTCCGTCATTCCTTCATCACTCGGCATTGAACTGCCTGAAAGTGTGAAAGGAGAGCTTACGCCATTCAACGGAAGAATGGCTTGCTCTATAGGGTAAGTCTGACTTACACTGCGGTCAACGACATTAAGCATGGATTTCCCTATGACCCCGGAACAAGCAATGCAAGAAGCCATCCGGATCGCCGGCGGCCCCGCCGCACTGGCTCGCGCCATCGGCATCAGCTCCCAGGCCGTTTCTCAGTGGAGCATCGTCCCGGCCGTTCGCGTCATGGCTGTCGTCAAGGCGACCGGGGGCAAAGTGAAGGCCAAACAACTGCGTCCCGATGTATTTGGCGCGGTCGCCGCCTGACCCACACCCATAAGATAACCCGCGCCACCGATTAGCGGCATCGGCAAATCATAGGAGCGTTTCCACATGGATAAGCATCAGGGGCCAATCATGCGCGACATGGATTCTTTCATCGATCCGGTCCACGACGCCGCCTTCGCCAACTGCATCAAGCGCATGGCCGGCAACGTGGGCATGTCCGCCAAGAGCCTCTATCGCCGCCTGGATGAAAACGACGCTATGCCGCTGCGATTCAGCGATGCCGTCGCGATCTTCTGGACCGTCGACGAGGACAGCCGTCAGCGCATCCTGCAGCCGTTCCTCGATGACATGGGGCTGGTGGCTATCCCGGCAGCGAAAGCCCGTGAGGGTGCCGATCTGCTCGATCTGATGACCGATCACCAAGTGTCGTTCGGCAACGTGGCGTCGACCGTTCGCGATGCCATTGCGGATCGCAAGATCGATGCCCGGGAGCGGGCCGAGATTGCTCAGGTGGTGCAGGAAGAGATCGACGCGCTGTGCGCCCTGCGTGCGGCACTGGAAGGGATGGCCGAGCCGAAGCTGGCGAAGGCTTAAACGCAAAAACGCCCGGCGTGCTGGGGAGCAAGGACCGGGCGCTTTCACCAAAGGATGAATCGAGTATGAACGACATCATCGAAACCGGCAAGCCCACCATGAGCAGTCGCGAAATCGCCCTGCTGACGGGTCATCGTCACGACCAAGTACTCAGGACGGCGCGCACCCTGGCCGAGCAAGGGGTCACACAATCTGTGGAGACCCTCTATGTCCACGAGCAGAACGGCCAGAAGTATCCCGAGCACCAGATGAACAAGCGCGACTCTCTGGTCCTGGTTGCCCGCCTGTCTCCTGAGTTCACTGCAACAGTCGTCGATCGCTGGCAGGAGCTCGAGCAGCAGGTCGTCAAGCCCGCCCTGCCCGATTTCACCAACCCGGTCGAAGCTGCTCGCGCATGGGCCGATGAGGTTGAGAGCAAGTTGCGCGCGGAAGCCGCCCTCGAGCACGCCAAGCCTGCCGTCGAGTTCGTCGAGCGCTACGTCTCTGCCGACTCTGGAAACAAGGGATTCCGGCAGGTCGCCAAGCTGCTACAGGCCAACGAGCGCGAGTTCCGGGCATTCCTTCAAGACAGCCGCGTCATGTACCGCCTGGGCGGCGAGTGGATGCCCTATCAGCAGCACATCGACGCCGACCGATTCGTCGTCAAAACCGGCGTCACCGATGACGGCGGCCACTCCTACAGCCAGTCCAAATTCACGCCCAAGGGCGTCAACTGGATTGCCGGCCTGTGGGCTCAGCACAAGATCGCAGGTGCCGCATGAGCGTAGAAGCAATGAGCTGGGCCATGAACCAGCAAACCGTCACCGACTCCGGCGCGCGCTTCGTGCTCGTGGGCTTGGCCAACCATGCCGACAAGCATGGTCGCCACGCATTCCCGTCTAACGCCACGCTGGCCGAATACACCGGCCTGACGGGCCGCACCGTCACGCGCAAGATCAACGATCTGCTGTCGGCGGGCATCATCAAGATGGGCAATCAGGCCATCGCAGCGGCTCACATTGAGCGGGCCGACCAGCGTCCCGTGGTTTACGACATCGTGATGGCCGACCTTCCCGCAAAACGGGGTGACAGGAAGTCATCCCGCAAGAAACGGGGTGACACTGGTGCAGCAACGGGGTGTCATTCTGACGCGAACGGGGTGACATCCATGCAGGAACGGGGTGACACAGTGTCACCCGAACCGTCCTTTGAACCGTCCATGGAACCATCCAATGAACCGGTTGCGCCGGGGGCTTCGCCCTCCGGTCGCGATCTGATCGGCGAGGTGGTCGAGGATTCCCCGCAAGACGACGAGCCCCGCGTCGCCATCCCTGCCGACATGCCCGGCCCCAAGGACCAGGGGGCCAAGACGTTCAAGCCCTGGGCGAACTACGCGATCACCTACCGTCGCCGCTACGGCGTGTACCCGATCTGGAACGCCAAGGTGGCCGGGCAGATGGGTCAGCTGGTTGACCGCGTTGGTGCCGGCCTGGCCCCGGGCGTCGCCGCGTACTTCCTGAGCATCAACAGCCAGTACTACGTCGCCAAGGGCCACCCCGTGGGCCTGCTGCTCGCCGACTGCGAAAACATCGCGATGCAGATGCAGACCGGCCAGCAGATGACCGCCACCCGTGCCCGCCAGATGGACGGCACGCAAGCCAACGCCAGCGCCGCCGACGAGGCCAAGCGCCTACTGGCTGCGTCCGGATGGGAGGACTGAGCCATGCCGCTGACACGCCAAGACGCCGAGGAGCTGCTGGAGCAGCTGTACGCCACCGCCGAGGTGCTGGGCAGCGAGATCAAGCCCGCCGCCGCGACGCTGATGATCCGCGACCTGCGTGACCACGGGCGGGGCGAGGTGGAGCAGGCCCTGGCCCGCTGCCGCTCCGAGATCAATGGCCGGCTGACCCTGGCTTCGATCCTCGACCGCATGCCGTCCGCGAATGCCCACCTGACCCCGAACGAGGCCTGGTCTGTCGTGCTGGAGGCCCAGGACGAACAGCGCACGATCCTCTGGACCGACGAGATTGCCGCCGCCGCTGGCGTGGCCCGCCCGATCCTCGATGAGGGCGACAAGGTGGGCGCCCGCATGGCCTTCATCGCCGCCTATGAGCGCGAGGTGACCAACGCCAAGACCGAGGGTCGCGCGCCCCGCTGGTGGCCGTCTCTAGGCGACAACAAGGAGCTGCGTCGCGAGGCCATCGAGAAGGGTATCGAGAAGGGGCTGCTGCCGGCGCCGAAGGTCGAGCACCTCCTGCCCGCGCCGGAACGCCCGCAAGACGAGCCTGGCGGCAACCCGGAGAACGTCAAGGCGGCGCTGGATCAGCTGCGCTCCATCCTTGACGAGAGCAACAGCAAGGCTCGCCGGGAGCGCGAGGAGCGCGAGTCCGAACTCGAGCGCCGTCGCCAGAAGATGCTCGACGAGGCCGAGAAGCGCATGAGCGAAGACCCGAACGGCAAGCGGAGGACCGCATGACCGCACTGCAGCCCACGGTATTCGAGCGCGGCCTGCGCTCCACCGAGGAGATCATCGGCCGCGCGCCGGAGCCTCAGCCGGAACACCCGCGCAAGAAGCGTCAGCGCACCGCCGCCGAGTTCGAGGATGGCCCGCGTCGCCAGCGTATCGCGCTCCTGGCTGTGTCTCGGCGCCCCACCAAGCAGGCGCTGGCCGACGAGATCGATGTCAGTCGCGGCAGCGTCAGCAACTGGTGCAGCGGCAGCCGCCGAGTGCCCGATCACCACATCGCCAAGCTCGAAGCCATCGCCTGCGGGAGGGCATGACCATGGCCACAGTGACCCACATGACGCCGCGCCGCGGCCGCCGCCTCGACAACCCGCACAGCCAGCTGGGCCGGACCTACCTCGTGCTCCGCGACGCCGCCGGCTGGCTCCAGCTCCACGAGATCGCCGACGCCATCCTCGATCGCTTCGGCCAGCAGGACAGTCACGCCGCCGTCTCGGCGCGCATCCGCGAGCTGCGTCGCTACGGCCAGACCGTCGCCAGCCAGGAGGTGCCGGGGGATGCCGGCACCCGGCCGCACGAGTATCGGCTGTATGTCGTCGAGGGCGAAGGGCCGGGAGGTGCCGCATGAACGCTGACTACATCGCTGGGCGCGAAGCCCGGAGCAGGAATCTCTCGGCCAGCGAGTGCCCGCATCCCAGCCGGCCCTCGGAGACCGGCGCGCCGGTGGAGGAGCGCGAGGCCTCGCCCATGTGCCGCCGGCACTGGTGGCTGGCCGGATGGCACGACAAGGACATCGAGCTCGGGTATCGGGTCAGCGGGGTGGCGGCATGAGCACACCCAAGCCGAAACCCTATGTCTCCCGCGCCTCGACCCTGCAGGACGCCCTGGCCGCCGTCGCCCGCCTGCCGGGCGTGATGACCACTGCCATCCAGCAGTGGGGTGAAATCGAGATTGTGGTCCGCAAGCGCGAGCCGAAGCGCTCCCTCGACCAGAACCGGCTGCAGCGCCTGTGGTGCCGTGAGGCGAGCGAGCAGGGCGACATGACGGCCGAGGAGTATCGCGGCCAGATGAAGCTCCACCACGGCATCGCGATCCTGCGCCGGGATGATGAGCAGTTCTGCGATGCCTATGACCGCCTGGTCGGGTGGCGCCCCTACGAGGAGAAGCTGGCGTTCATGCAGGAGCCCATCGACTTCCAGGTGACTCGCTGGATGAGCAAACGGCAGAAGGCCGAATACCTGAACGCCGTTTATGTGGACTTCACCGGCCGCGGCTTCCGCCTGACGGACCCCGGCCTCAAGGGCATCGGCCCGGACCAGTATCGCGAGGTGGCGGCATGAGTGACGACGCGCTGTTCTTCATCCTCTTTGGCCCGATCCTTCTCTGGTGGGCATGGGACCAGTACAAGTGGGAAAAGACGCTCAAGCGTTGGCATCAGGAAGACCAGGAGACGCGCGCGCGGATCCGCCGCCGGAGGGATGCCGCATGAAGCGCACGCCATTGAAGCGAAGGACCGAGCTCAAGAACCGCGGCGAGCTCAAGGCCAAGGCGCCGATGGAGCGCAAGCCCATGGAGCGCCGCCGCAAGCCCAAGCGCCAGGCGGCCAACGACAACCGCTGGCGGTCGCCGGCCTATCTGCGCTGGGTCCGCCAGCAGCCATGCGCCCGCTGCGGGTCGCCGGCGGACGACGCCCACCATGTGATCGGCCTGCACTGGGGGCTCTCCGGCATGGGCACCACGGCCCCGGACAGCTACGCCATGCCCGTCTGCCGGGCGTGCCACCTGGACGTGCACCGGCTGCCCGAGCTGCAGCGGTGCCAGCCCGGGTGGCTGCGCCACACCATCGCCCGAGGCGTGCGGGAGTTCGGTGGCGACATCGGTCAGGCCCTGCGCGAGGCATGGGCATTCATCGACGAGAAGGAGGTGGCCTGATGATCGTAGGAATCGACCCGGGGCAAACAGGCGGCATTGCCGGAATCGCAAACACCGGAGAGTGCCTGGCCATCCCTATGCCGGTCATGGGCAAAGACATCGATGGTCACGAAATCGCCGCACGCCTAAAGGTGCTGCGCCCCGACATGGTGATCCTCGAGAAGGTCCACGCCATGCCCAAGCAGGGCGTCTCCAGCACGTTCAAGTTCGGCATGGGCTTCGGGCTGGTGATCGGCGTGTGTGAGGCGCTGAGCATCCCCTATCGGCTGGTCACGCCCCAGGCCTGGAAGAAGGTCGTGCTGGCCGGGACCGCCAAGGACAAGGACGCAGCGGTGGCTTTCGTGCGCCGGGCTTATCCCTCCATCGACCTGACGCCAGGCCGCAAGCGGGTGCCGCATGACGGCATGGCGGATGCGGTATGCCTGGCCGAGTACGGCCGCCAGCAGCTCAAGCTCGAGGTGACGGCATGACGGCGGCAGTTTATCCGCTCCAGAGGATAGGCAGCGGTTTATCCCCTGTAGCGGATATGGGCGACAAGCAGGCCGAGAAGCCGCCCGAGCGGCGCTACGTGAACAAGCCGAGGAGGGTGTGATGAGCAAGCCGAACTGGATCCAGGCGCCGGAGTGGGCCGATTCGCTGGTGCAGCGCGAAGACGGGCGCTGGGTGTTCTTCGAGGGCGAGGCCTTCGTCTTCGACGGCATCCCGGGCGGCGAGTGGGTCAGCGAGACGAACCGGCATGAGCCGATGGGGTTCTCTGAGCCGCCGCCTAATGATGGGTGGCGCAAAACTCTGGAGCGCCGCCCTTGAAATGGGTAAAGCGCAACGCCGACAGCATCCAGAGCGGGGAGTGGATCATCAGCCGGGCCCGCTGGGGCGACGGTGAGCTGTTCACCCTCTGGCGCGGCACGGAACGAATCGACAGCTACGGCACGGCAGGCGCAGCGAAGCAGGCAGCAGAGCGGGCAACCAAGGAGAAAGCGGCATGATCACCACCGAACCGAAACTGGCCTGGGCCATGGCCATGGACAGCGGCGTCCGCTCCCAGCTGGGACCGATTATGGAAGATCTCGAGAGCGGCGGCCGGGTGCAGTACAGCACCCGGGGCGGGGCGGGGGCCAGCCATGGCTCCGACTATGCGCCGGTCTATGCCGAGATCACCCGCATGGAGCGCGAGGAGCCTGTGCTGGCGGCGATCGGGCATTTCCTGTGCCATCCCTCGACCGATCAGGCGAACGCCTTTCTCGACGATGCTGTGGCGGCTGTCGAGGCCAAGGTGATCGAGAGCATCCCGAACTGGGGCGATGGGCAGGTCTGGCGCAAGGCCAAGAAGGCGAAAATCCACTGGCTGGTGCACGTCGCCTTGATCGAACGGCAGCGCAATCTCTCTAACGAGCGCGCCGCCTGGACGCCCGAGACCGTGCGTGAGGTGCTGGCTGACTGGTATGGCGTGGCAATCGTAACCAAGGACTGGGCTCGCGACTGGCTGCCAGTCTGGGCGGTTATTCAGTCATCGATCAGCTTCTTGGAGGGAGAGGCCATGGATCCAATCAGCAACGTCATTGGTGATGTCGTGAGGCGATACAGGAGGGCTGCCTGATGAAAGTTGTGGCGGTGAGGCAAATTAACGGTTGTGACGTAGCTTTTGCCAGGGGCGGCTGGTTCAACGCTGACGAGATGGCGGCGGCCTACGGAAAAGAGATTTCGGCTTGGATGTCGCGACCAAGCATGAAGGATAGGCTCGCCGCAGTGGCGCGGCGAAGCAGTGTGGCGGGCGGGAAGGTTGTAACTCGTAGTCGCCAGCGATTGCACCCCGGTGTTTGGCTGCACCCATGTCTGGCGGACACGCTAGGCGCATGGCTTGGCGTGGAGGCTGCGGATTGGTTGGAAGTGGCTGTCGATCAGGTGAAAAGGCACGGAGATCAATTCCTAAAGCGCTCTGCGCTCGATAGGTATTACCTGCTGGAGTGCTTCCTCCACGATACGGAGAGCGGGCTTTTAGTCTGGAGGGTTGATCGACCGCCATCTCATTTTCCGTCGCCGACGACCTATGTCAAATGGCGGGATCAGAATGCGGGCGCTGTTGCGGGGTGGCCTGAAAAGCCCGGCTACCTCATGGTCTCGCTAGATGGCGTTAGGCTGTGGCAGCACCACGTGGTTTTAGCCATGAATGGGATTGAGATACCCGACGGCATGGAGGTGGACCACATAAACGGCAACCCCTCTGATAACCGACTGGAAAATCTCCGCGTGGTTGATAGATCCACAAACAGGAGGAACTCAAGGATGCATTCGAACAACACCAGTGGCGCCAATGGCATTGCCGTATGCTCCGGTAAGAGGCCTTACATGGCAGTTGGCGGCGCCAATGGCGTGCGGGCATATATTGGAAATTACGCGACGCTTCGGGAGGCGATGAGGGCTAGGAAGGAATGGGAGAGGAAGGTAGGCGGTTTTACGGAGCGTCATGGCACAAAAGATTGACTTTGCGCTCAATTCGGTTATTATAAATCAAGCTGGACGGCGCTACGCTCAAACAGCTAATCAAATCAAAGCCTCGCCATCGTGCGGGGCTTTTTGCGTTCCGGCCTGCCATGCGTAGGCACGGATACGGCCCCGTCTCCGGGCGCGGCCAGCTCAAGACCATGTGAGGCTCCGCGCTGCATGGCACTGCCCGAGACGCCGGGCACTTACATTGCGCCCTGGCCTTGAGCCGGGGCGTTGTCGTTTCTGGCGCCGTGCCGGCTTACTCCCGGCCCCGAGACAGCGGCGCCGCCCTTTCGGCCTTCTCCCGGCCTGCCCGCCACGCGACGGGCTTTTGTCTTCTTGAGGTGCCCGATGGCGCGATGGATTGATGAAGTCGCCGCCATCCCGGCAGCGCCTCCGCAGCAGCAGACGGTGATGGTCTCCGCTGGTCACTCCAGCACCGACCCTGGCGCCGTCGCCCATGGCTGCGTCGAGGCCGACATCGCCGTGGCGCTGCGCGATCTGATCAGCGATGCGCTGGCCGCTCAAGGCATCAAGCACGCGACCGACGGGCGTGGCGACGAGAATCTGCCGCTCGGCCAGGCCGTCAAGCTGGCCGCCCAAGCCGACATCGCCGTGGAGATCCATTGCAACGCCGCCGCATCCTCGCAGGCCTCCGGCGTGGAGACGCTTTCTCACGAGAGCGACTACCCGCTGGCCGGCGCGCTCTGCGCTACCGTGGCCGACGTGCTAGGCATCCCCAATCGGGGCGCCAAGCCGGAGAACAGCGGCCAGCACCACCGGCTCGCTTTCGTCAGCGACGGCGGCGGCATCATCCTCGAAACATTCTTTCTCACCAGCAAGCGCGACCTGGCCTCCTATCTGGCGGGCAGGCGCTCGCTTGCCGATGAGCTGGCCCGCGTCATCGCGTCGGCGGCTCGACAGCCTGGCGGCAAGGCGGCCTCGTGACTATGCAACAGATTCCCCAGCCTGATAGCCAGCTCGACAGGATTGAGGCGGGCGTCAACCAGCTCAATCAGCGAATGGCTCGCCTGGAAGAACGCCAGGCCGGCCAGGGTGCGAAGCTGGAGTCGCACGAGTCACAGATCGGCGAGCACGCCGGGCGAATCCATAGCCTCGAGCTTCAGCACGCTGTCGCCAAGGCCACCGCTGGCCAGCAAGGCAAGCAGCTTATGGGGCGCTGGAGCGCAGTAGGCGCCACTGGCCTAGTGGTCCTCGGTGCCATTGCTGCGGCCATCGGGAAAGCCATCACCAACATGATAGGGATCGGGCCATGAGCGTGGAGTGGAAAGATGCCGTTGCCGCCGTTGCCAAGGTCGCGCCCGCCGTGGCCTCTGCGCTTGGCAGCCCTGTGGCTGGCGGTATCGCTGCTGGGGCCGCCAGCATGGTCACTGGCCTGCTGGGCATCGAGAACACTGCCGAGGGCGTACTGGCGGCGACGCAAAACCCGGAGAAGCGGGCCGAGCTGATCCGTATCAATAACGAGCACCAACGCGAGCTGGAGAAGCTGCGCATCGAGGGCGAGATGGCCCAGGCGCAGGAGTACACCAAGCGCCTAGCCGAGACGCAGAAGACCATGCGCGCCGAGCTTGAGAGCGAAAGCACCTACCGGGCCGGCTGGCGACCCTTCGGCGGCTGGGTGCTGATGGGCTGCTTCGCCCTCCTCGACCTCGCCATGGTGTTCGCCATCGGCACCGACCCCGCCATCGTCGGCGATCCCGAGTTCACTGGCCTGCTGATCTGGCTGATCGTGGCTCAGGGCGCCCTGCAAGGGGTCAATATCAAGAAGCGCAGCGACGACAAGGCACTGGCCGTGGGTGAGCGCCCGCGCAGCTTCATGGACGCGATCAGGGGGAAATGATGACTGGATTTGGAGAGGGTTAAGCATGGGCGACGTAATTCAGATGCACCAGCCGCCGAAGGATGGCGACGTGACATTCATGCTCTGCCCTTGCACCGAGGAAGGCGTGCCGTTCGCCGTGGCGGCGGTCGTCGCTGACGAGCCGTTCGTGGCTTTCCTCAAGTGCCCAGAATGTGAGCAAGAGGTGCCGGTGAGCAATGGCGTCATCGGCGCAGAGTGACACCCAGCAGCACCGGAGGTGATCGGGCCTTGTGCCTGTATCTCGCTGCGGCGAAGCGAAACGACCGCGAGCGCCGGCCTGTCGTGAGGGAGTGAGGCGCATCTACTGAACAGGAAGCCCGAATATGGCACGACCCACCAAGTACAAGGCTGCGTTCGCCGAGCAGGCCCGCAAGCTGTGCTTGCTGGGCGCCACAGACGCAGAGATGGCCGACTTCTTCGAGGTCAGCGAGCAGACGCTGAACGCCTGGAAGAAGGCTCACCCGGCGTTTCTTGAGTCCCTAAAAAGCGGGAAGGTGATGGCCGACGCCGAAGTCGCCTCACGCCTGTATGAGCGCGCACTCGGGTACAGCCACCCCGAGGAGAAGGTGTTCAACAATCAGGGGGAGATCGTCACTCACCAGACGACCAAGCACTACCCGCCTGACACGACCGCTGCGGCCATTTGGCTGAATAATCGCAAGCCTGACCGTTGGCGGAACAAGCCAGAGCCAGACGGACAGGACGACACGCCTACGCCGGTAAATGTCGTCTTCAAGGTGCAGGATGCCAGCGACCCAGATCGAAAACGAGGCGACACTTAACCGCCCGCAAGGCCAGTTCCTGGCGATGCCGCAGAAGTTCCGGGCCTATGTGGCCGGCTTCGGCTCCGGCAAGACATGGGTAGGTTGCTCGGGCATTGGGGCGCACGCCTGGCAGCACCCCGGCATCAATATGGGGTACTTCGCGCCGACCTACCCGCAGATCCGCGACATCTTCTACCCGACCATCGAGGAGGCGTCTCACGCCATCGGCTTGCGCGCCGAGGTGCGCGAGTCAAACCGCGAGGTCCATCTGTACAACGGGCGGCAGTATCGCTCGACGGTAATCTGCCGCTCGATGGATAAGCCCGGCAGTATCGTCGGCTTCAAGATCGGGCATGCCCTGGTAGACGAGCTCGACTTGATGGCCACCGCCAAGGCTGAGATGGCCTGGCGGAAGATCATGGCGCGCATGCGCTACAAGGTCGACGGCCTCAAGAACGGTATCGACGTGACGACGACGCCCGAGGGCTTCAAGTTCGTCCACCAGCAGTTCGTCAAGGCGCTGCGCGACAAACCGTCCATGGCTCAGCGCTACGGACTGGTGCAGGCTTCGACCTATGACAACGAAGCGAACCTGCCAGATGACTACATCGACTCGCTACTGGAGGCCTATCCGCCGCAGTTGATCGACGCCTATCTGCGCGGCCAGTTCGTCAACCTTGCCACCGGCACCGTCTATCGCCAGTTCAGCCGCACGCTCAATGCCTGTCGCGATGAACACCAGGCAGGCGAGGCGCTATTCATCGGCATGGACTTCAACGTCGGCAAGATGGCTGCCGTGACTCATGTGAAGCGCGATGGCGAGCCACGAGCGGTTGACGAGATCATGGGTGCTTACGACACCCCCGATATGATCCGCCGCATCAAGGAGCGCTACTGGCGCTATGACGGCAGCGACTACATCAAGGCGTGCGAGATCCATATCTACCCTGATGCGTCGGGTGATTCTCGCCGCTCGGTAAATGCGTCGACGACTGACATAGCGCAGCTTCGTGATGCCGGCTTCCGCGTGGTGGTGAATGCTGCCAATCCGCCGGTCAAGGATCGCATCAACTCAATGAATGCCGCCCTGTGCAACGCGAAGGGCGAGCGTCGCTACAAGGTCAACATCGACCGCTGCCCTGGTTACGCCGATGCCTTAGAGCAGCAAGCGTGGAATCTTCAGGGCGAGCCGGACAAGTCGCACGATACCGACCACCCGAACGATGCCGCCGGGTACTTCATCGTAAAGGAATACCCAATCATCAAACCGGCCAGCATCGGCCCCATCAAGTTCATGTGAGGACATCCATGCCTGCTGACACGCCCCACCCGCTGTACAAGTCGCACGAGGCGCGCGCGTCACGGGTGCGAGATGCCGT
The DNA here is from genome assembly GCF_043496975.1 of Halomonas sp. B23F22_10. Taxonomy (NCBI): domain Bacteria; kingdom Pseudomonadati; phylum Pseudomonadota; class Gammaproteobacteria; order Oceanospirillales; family Halomonadaceae; genus Halomonas; species Halomonas sp. B23F22_10. The sequence continues at coordinate 21,116 of NZ_JBIEKF010000009.1, forward strand.
CTCTGGCACCGATGCCATCAAGGCTGGCGGCGAGACGTACCTGCCCAATCCGTCAGGCCGCATCAGTCTGCTGCCGGAGGGTGAGCAGGAGGCCGCCGAGGCGCGTTACCACGCCTACCTGACGCGGGCGTTCTGGCTCGGCGTGACGGGGCGCACTCATGAGGGGCTGCTGGGCGCGATCTTCCGCAAGGCGCCGACCGTGGAGCTGCCGAGCGCAATCGAGTACATGCGCGACGATGCGGATGGCTCAGGCCTGGCGCTCGAGCAGTTCGGGCGCCTGACCTCATCCGCGCTACTGACCTCGGGCCGGCACAGCATCCTCGTGGATTACCCCGAGGCCGAGGATGGACTGACCCGCGAGCAGACGCGCGGCCTGCGCGCCACCCTGCGAAGCTACGACAGCCAGAGCATCATCAACTGGCGCCGCGAGGGCGAGCAGATCACTCTCGTGGTTCTGCGTGAGACCTACGAGACCGATCAGAGTGACCAGTTCGAGCGCGTGCTGGATTACCAGTATCGCGTGCTATCTCTCGAGGATGGTCGCTATGTGCAGACCGTCTACCGCGACAACGTGGAAGTACCCCAGGCGCGCATCGAGCCACGCATGGCCAATGGTGAGCCTTGGGCGGTGATTCCCTTCGTGTTCGTGGGTGCGGTGCTCAACGATGAGGCGCCTGACAAGCCGGTGCTGCTAGACCTCGCCGACGCCAACATTGCGCACTACCAGTCGAGCGCCGACCGCCGCGAGGGCAGCCATATCGTCGGCCAGCCAATGTTCCATATCGACATCGGCAACATGGACGCGGACACCTGGAAGAAGCTCAACCCCGGTGGCGTGACGGTCGGTAGCCGCCAGGGCATCCAGACCCAGGGCGGCAAGGCCGAGCTGATCCAGGCCGAGCCGCAGGACATGGCGCGGCAGGACATGCAGGACGCCAAGGAAGACATGAAGGCCATCGGCGCCCGCCTGATCGACAGCCGGGGCGGCAACGAGACCGCCGAGGGCGTGCGTGCACGCTCCGGCGCCGAGCACTCGGCGCTGGCCAGCGTAGCGATCAACGTGGGCGATGCGCTGGAGAAGGCGCTGGAGTTCGCTGCCATCTTCATGACCGATGCCAACGTCTTCGAGCAGATCACCGTCACGCTGAACCAGGAGTTCTACGAAGAAGGCGCCGACCCGCAGATGATCGCCGCGCGCATTCAGGAGCTGGATCGTGGCGTGATCGCCATGCAGGACTATCGCGCCTGGAGTCGCCGCAAGGGGCTGATCAGCAGCGACCGAACCGACGAGGACATCCAGGCCGACGTGCAGGCCGGCGGGACTAGTCTTGGGGTGATGTAATGACATCCGACGTTAAGCTGCTCGAGAGACTGATCCGCCATCAGATCCATGTGCAGCGGTTCGGCGGTAGCCAGGTCAAGAAAGCGCTCCCCATCATCCGCGAGTTGGCCCGCGAGCTGCGCGCGCGCATCGCCGAGGGTGGTGCGACCGACTTCCAGATGGCACGCATGACCGCCCTGGAAGCCGATCTGCGCTTCATCGTGGCCGACCGCGCCAGCCAGATACAGCAGCAACTCGACCTTGAGGACTTCGCCGTTCAGGAGGTCGGCTTCACCGAGCGCCTGCTGGGTGCGGCGGTATCGGTCGATCTGGCCGAAGGCGTGACGCCAGAACTGGTGCGCGGTCTGACTACCCGGCGCAAGATGCGCCTGGTCAGTGGCGACACCATCAAGGAGCTGACCATCCCGCAGATGTGGGATGAGTTCGCCGGGGCGGTAGCCAAGGACGCCCGGCGCGTGGTCGAGAAAGGCATTCTGGCCGGCGACACTCAGCAGCAGATGGCGCGAGGCGTGGCCGAGGTGGTCACGACGCGCAGCCGCCGACAGGCCGAGACGGTCGTCAGGACAGCATCCAACGGCATCGGCGATGCGGCGCGCGGCATGGTCTACGACGCCAATGCCGATCTGCTCGAGGGTGAGCGCTTCATCGCCACGCTCGATTCTCGGGTCACTTTGACGTGCGCCGGCTTCGACCAGACCGTTCACCCGCTGGGCCAGGGGCCGCGCCCGCCGCTGCACTACGGCTGCCGATCGCTGCGCGTGCCGGTGGTCAAGGAGCAGTACCGCGTCGCCATCCAGGGGGAGCGGGCGTCGATGGATGGGCCGGTCTCGAACCAGCTCACGTTCGGCGGTTTCCTGCGCAACCAGTCGGCCGAATTCCAGGACGACTACCTCGGGCCGGCGCGGGCCAGGCTGTTCCGCGCGGGCACGATCAAGATCGAGCAGTTCACCGACAACCAGGGGCGACCGCTGTCGCTCGACGAGCTGGCCGCTCGGTATGACCTGACGATGCAGTAGCCGATCACCACTCACCACGAGCCCCGCCACCGAGCGGGGCTTTTTCATGCCTGTTCGCCAGGCGCCCATCGTCCGCAGGCAGTGGACGGACGCATCAACACGGGAGCTGATGATGCCGATTCAAGTAGAGCACGAAGGCCAGACCATCACCGTCTACACCGAGGCCGAGCACCAGCAGGCCATCGACGACGAGGTGGCCGGGCTCAAGGTGACCAACCAGAACCTCAAGACCGAGAAGCAGGAGCTGGCCGACAAGCTCAACACCAAGGCCGAGGAGGCCCGCCAGGCCGAGGAAGCGAAGGCCAGGCGTGATGGCGACTATGAGGCCCTCGAGCGGCTCATGAACGAGCGCATTGAGGAGCAGCGCCGCGCCCATGACAAGCTGGTCGGCGACATCCGAAAGGAGAAGGTCGGCAACGCCCTGGGCGGCATCGTCACCGAGCTGGGCGCCGGCGGCACCCGCAACGAGGATCTGCGCGACCTGCTGAAAACGCGCTTCGAGTTCGACTACGACAGCGAGACCGGCCAGGTGACCGTCGCGGGTGATGGCGTCACCTCGCTGGATCAGCTGAAGAAGACCATTCAGGAATCCGGGCGCTACGACGCCTACCTGGCTGGCAATCCGGCATCGGGTGGAGGCTCCCCCGGTAGCCAAGGCGGAGGCCCCGCCCACAAGAAGCTTTCCGAGATGACCGAAAGAGAGCGCATCGAGTTCAAGCAGCGGGATCCCGAGGGATTTCGTCAAGCGCTCACTAGCCGATAAGCAAGGAGCCTCACCATGGCAACTGTTCGACTTTCCGATGTGCAGTTCGACGAGGATGTCTATCTCTCGTATCTGCAAGAAGACCGCACCGACCGAAACGCCTATATCGCGTCAGGCGTGGCCGTCACGAGCAACGAGCTCCAGTCCCGCGCCAATGGCGAAGGCGGCCTGACCTCGATCCCGTACTGGAAGGATCTCGACGCCTCCGACGAGAACAACTCCAGCGACGATCCGACCCAGAAGGCCACCCCGGACAAGATCGGCACCGGCAAGATGGCGGCCCGCAAGATCTTCGTCAACAACGGCTGGCAAGCGGCCAACCTGGTCTCAAGCCTGGTCGGCAACGAAGACCCGATGCGCCAGATCGCCTCTCGCACCTCCGCCTATTGGGATCAGCGATTTGCCGCTCGCATCCAGTCCATCACTCTCGGCCTGTTCAACGAGAACGATGCCGGCTCTGGCGACATGATCTTCGATGCCTCCACCGAAGACGGCGCCAACGCGGCCGCTGACAACAAGTGGACCTTCGATGGTTTCGTGGATGCGCGCGCCACTATGGGCGAGTCTGCTGACAAGCTGGCTCTCCTGGCTGTCCATCCCGACACCCTGACGCAGATGATCAAGCAGGAGAAGATCGACTTCGTCACTGACTCGCAGACTGGCGTCCGCATCCCGTTCTACAACGACTACCGCGTCGTTGAGGACAAGAAGCTTCCGGTCATCGCCGGCACCACCAGCGGCTTCCGCTACGTGTCCGTGCTCTACCGTCAGGGCATGATCGGCTACGGCGAGGGAACGCCGCGCCGCCCCGTGGCCGTCGAGTTCGACGAGGCCGCTGGCAATGGCGCTGGCATCGAAACCCTGTGGGAGCGCAAGGAGTGGCTGATGCACCCCGAGGGCTACAAGTTCACCGACGCCTCTGTCGCTGACCTCTCTCCGACCATCGCCGAGTTCGAGACTGCCGCCAACTGGTCGCGCGAGTTCGAACGCGAGAACGTCGGTATCGCCTTCTTCGTGCACAACTGATCGACGGGCGCCTTCGGGCGCCCTTCTTCCCTTCATCCGATAGCTGAAAGGTGATCGCAATGGCAGATGCCACCGAAACCCAAGCCAAGCCGGCCGCGCAGAAGACCAACAAGGACGGCTTCGTCCCTGGTCAGCGCGTGAGCCCGAAAGACCTGGCCGAGTTCCGCAACAAGCAGCGCAAGGCCGGTCGCAAGTAAACGCCAAGTAACGCCCGGGCGGCTCCGGCCGCCCTCCTATTCCCGAGGCCATGACATGAACGAGTACATCGCCGTCGATGACGTTGACGCCCTGCTGCCCGCCGGCTGGGAAGGCACTGGCGACAAAGCCCGCGCCGTCCTCGAGGCCAACGCCTGGCTGTCGGCCCGTGGCGTCATGGCCTCCGATCCCGTTGAGGCCGACATCAAGCAGGCTGGGGCCTACCTGGCGCAGGATGCGGCTACCGGCAGCCTCTACGGCGACCGCGACCCGGCGCTCAAGCGCAAGCGCGTGAAGGCCGATACGGTCGAGTCGGAGAAGGAGTACCAGGACGGCGCCACGGCCAGCTCCGGCACCCTGCGGCTGGTCAACGACCTGCTGCGCCCCTACCTGATGGGTGGCGGCGGATCCACATTCGCTGTGCGGAGGGCGTGACATGGGCATGCGCGACGATCTGCAAACCGACCTCGCCGAGGCGTTCGACGACGACCTGGCCGACGCCGTGACGGCGTTCTCGGGCTCCCGGGAGATTGTCGGGGAGTATGACCCCGTCACCGGCACGAACGCGGCCACCGTCGCCTATTCCGGGCGCGGGGTGCTCGGCTCGTTCCGCCAGGAGGAGGTCGATGGCCAGCACATCCTTGCCACCGACCAGAAGCTCACCGCCCTGCAGAACGAGGTGACGCTGGACGAAGGCGGCGGCCTGGCAGAGCCGCAGGTCGACGACACCATCGCCGGCCTGGTCGTGAAGAACGTCGGCCAAGATCCGGTCGCCGCCACCTGGACACTGGCGCTGAGGAAAACCTGATGGCACGCAAGGGCTGGAGCAAATCGCTGACCGGGTTCGCCCGTGAGGTGGAGCAGACGCAGAACAAGCGGCTCCGGGCCGCGGCGCTGCAGGCCTTCACCAGCGTCACCGAGCGCTCGCCGGTCGACACTGGCGCGTTCCGCGGCAACAACCGCCTGACGGTGGGCAGTCGGGACGAGGGCTACAACCTCGACGCCACCGGCGACCACAACCAGCAGCAGGCCAACGCCCGGCTGTCGCGCGTGACAGGCGCCTTCGAGGTCGTATACGTCCAGAACAACCTCCCGTATGCGGAGGAGCTGGAAAACGGCAGTTCCGACCAAGCGCCCGCCGGCGTCTATGCCATCACCTTCAACAACCTCCGCGAGGCCATCGATCGTGACGTTTGAGCAGATACGCATCGCCGTCGAGTCGCGCCTGGCTGAGTGGCCAACGCATGGCCCTCTGCCGAGCGCGCCGGTGGCGTTCGACAGCGTGCCGATCGGCCCATCCGTGAAGGCCGCCCAGGACGCCAAGGAGCCTTGGGTGCGCTGTGTGATCCAGCATGGCGACAGCCGCACCGCCGGCATCGGCTCGCAGCCCTGCGTGCGCCGCACCGGCCTGATCATGTGCCAGGTGTTCACCGCCGAGCGCATTGGTAGTGCCACGGCTGCCCAGCTGGCCGACAGCCTGGCCGAGCACCTGCAGTATTGGCAGAGCGGCCAATTCTCCACCCAGGCCGCCAGCGTTCGCCGTGTCGGGCCGCAAGATGGCTGGTTCCAGTACAACGTGACGACGCCGTTCCGCGCCGGCTGACGCCGATCTCCCCAACGGACACCACCCGCCCGCCACCTGGCGGGCTTTTTCATGCACCACTGACAAGCCCGCGAGGTATCACGCATGGCCATCGAGCGAGTACGCATCGCCATTCGCCCCAAGGGTAGCACCGACCCCTGGACCACCATTCGCCGCACCAATGACGCCTTGACCGTGGGCACCGAGACGCAGCGCTCCGACAACGTGCGCTCTGACCGCCTCCGCGACGGCCAGAAGGTCACCGGCCTCACCGTTGGCGGTACGGTTTCTTTCGAGATGACCACTGCCGAATATGACGACATCCTCGCTGCCGCCCTGTGCAGCACCTGGCTGACCGACACCCCGACCGCCGGCACCGACGAGCTCCGCGTTGGCACCGCCGACATTCAGCATGACGTACTCAAGAGCTACCTGGATAGCGATCGCCATGTGCTGATGAGTGGCATGTATGTCTCGCAGCTCCAGCTCACCATGAGCGCCGGCCAGAAGATCACCGGCCAGGCGACCTTCATGGGCGAGAGCCACGACGACGAGTACGACCCCAGCGGCGACACCTTCAACGACCCGGCCGATCCGATCTTCTTCGACAGCTCCAACAACCTGTCGTCCCTGATGATCGACGGCTCGGCGATCAGCGGCATGTGCATCACCGGCATGAGCCTGGCCATCGCCAACGGCTTCCAGTCCGACCAGTGCGTGGGCTCGCTGCACCAGAAGCACCACAAGGGCAGCGTCGACATCACCGGCCAGAAGACCATCCGCATGTCGGCCGCGGCCCTCGACCTCTGGAAGCAGACCCTGACCAACACGCCGATCAGCTCCAGCTTCACGATGGGCGATGGCTCGAACAGCTACGTTTTCAGCCTGGGCAAGGAATATCTGTCCGGCGACCTGCCGAGCGGCGGCCTCGACCAGATCCTGAGCGTCCAGCTCGACACCACGGCCGCCGTGGACGACCTGGGCAGCATGATCTCGATCGAGCGCACCCTGACGCCGTAACCGAGTGCGGGCTTCGGCCCCACCGCCTCGCTGCCTGTCCGTCCGTGGGCAGCGGGGCGCTTTACCACAACGGATGACGATCACCAACGGACCAATGAGGTATCACCATGGCGTTCAATGCCAAGCGCAACGATGTCGCCCTGTTCACCGCCGGCACCTGGGTGTCGCTGATGGGCGCCGAGTTCAAGCTGGCCCGGGCCGGCAATCCCGAATACGAGAAGGCGCTCGAGGAGAGCGGCTACCGCAAGAAAGAGGAGCCGTCCGCCAAGCAGCGCGCGCTCTATACCGCGGTGGCCACCGGCGTGCTCAAGGACTGGCGCGACGTGGTGGACAACGACGGCGAGCCGATCCCCTACGGCGTCGAGAATGCCGTCGAGGTGCTGATGGAGAACCCCGACCTGGTGGCCCGCATCCTCAACGAGGCCAACGACCTCTCCAACTACCGCCGGGAGGACCACGCCAGCCAGGGAAAGCGGCAGCCGCGTTCCTCCGCTGGCAGCACGAGTGGCAAGGCGAAGGCCGAAGCCTGAGCGAGGCGCAGGCCGAATACCGGCGCGTGGCGGCTCAGCTCTATCTTGAGGCCGAGCCGCCTGAGTACGACGAGCGCACCGAATTCTGGCTCTCGGCCTTCGGCACCGCCAGTCGCGCTCGTCCGCTCGCCATGGGCGGCATCCCCCCGATCTCTCCCGTCACCATCCTCGACCTGCGAGAGCGCCTGCGCTGGCCAGCAGAGCCCGATGAGGCCGTGGCCGTGCTGTGCGCCATGGATGACGCGTTCCGCGAGATGCATGCCAGCTCAGGCGGCTGAGTGCTATCCTGCCGGAAACGGATCAGGAGCCGCTCATGGACGCCATTCCCATCGAAGACCTACCCATCCACCCGCTGCTGCTGCTCGCCATCGTTGTGGCGCTGTACTTCCTGCCGCTGATCATCGCGGCCTGGCGCAACATGCCCAACGCCGTGGCCATCAGCGTGCTCAACGTGGTGGCTGGCTGGACGTTCGTTGGCTGGGTAGTGGCCCTGGTCTGGTCGTGTCTGGACAGGCCCGAGCGATCATAGCGGCCCGATCTCACCAACCACCCTAAGCCTCGGCATTCGCCGGGGCTTTTTTGTGCCCGGAGAAAGCATGTACCAGAGCCGACTTGAGCTTGCCATTGATTCGCGCTCTGGCGAGCAGAGCCTTCAGCGTGTCGAGCGCGGCCTCCGCGGCGTCGAGCGGGCTGGCGACAAAACCAGCGAGTCTGTGGGTAATGTGAGCACGCGCCTCGACAAGATGGAGGCGTTCGCCAAGGCGGCAGGCGGCGCACTGCTGGGCATGAGTGCCGGCACCGGCGTTCTGCTGGCCATGGGGCGGCAAGCCTCGCAGACGGCCGCCGAGATTCAGAAGCTGTCGCGTATCGCCGGGACATCGACGGGGGAGTTCCAGCGCCTGGCTTATGGCGCCGCACAGTATGGCGTCGAGCAGGAGAAGCTGGCCGACATCGTTCGCGACACTCAGGATCGCATCGGCGACTTCCTGCAGACCGGGGCCGGTGAGTTCGTTGATTTCTTCGAGCAGATTGCCCCGAAGGCGAATCTGTCAGCCGAAGCCCTGGCTCGGATGTCTGGCCCTGATGCTCTCCAGGCTGTCTACAGCGCCCTCGAGAATGCCGGGCTCTCCGCTTCCGAGATGACCTTCTACATGGAGGCCCTGGCCTCCGACGCCACCGAGCTGATCCCGCTGCTGCGCGACAGTGGCGCCGAGGTGGATCGCCTTGGCCGAGAAGCCGAAGAGCTGAATGCCGTCCTCTCAGACCTTGAGCTTCAACGCCTCAAGGATATTCGCAACGAGTTCCACCAGTTTGAGCAGCAACTCAGCACGGAGACTGCGCGCGCCGTCAGCCAGTTCGATGAGCTGATCAAGTCCTCGCTGGAGGGGATCAGCTGGGGCGTCAATCAAGTCGCTCGCGGATTCAACGCCTTCATGGACGACTTCCGCGAGAACGATGCCAAGCGGAGTATCGCGGGGATTGATGCCGAGCTGGGCCGACTGTTCGACACGAAGCAGCGGCTCGAAGAGCGTATTGACCTGTTCGGCGCGGATTCGGAGCAGGCGCGAGATGCCCAGGCGGCACTGGAGGGCCTCAAGGGCGAGTACGATGAACTGATCGACCGCAAGATTCAGATTCAACAGGCCGGCCAGCCGGTCACTGAGCCCGAAGTGGTTCAAATCTCTCGCGCATCGACCGAGTTCAAGACCCTCGACGAGTGGCTGTTCAATGTGGGCGAAACGTCAGGCTCCACGTCGGCCGCAATCGCCGACACCACCTCCGAACTCGACCGCCAGGCCGAGTCCGCCCAGGGGCTGATCGACGAGCTCTATCCCCTCCAGGCCTCGCAACGCCAGCACGCCGAGGACAAGGCCCAGCTCGTCCAGTACGCGCTCCAGGAGGGCAAGAGCAACGAGTGGCTGGCCGAATCCATGCGCCGGCTCGATGAGAGCTATCGCAGCAGCCAGACCGCCGCCGAGGCCTATGGCCTGGAGGTCGACAACCTCGCGGATCGCGCCGACCCGATGGCCGATGCCTTTCAGGAGGCCACGCGGCGCATCGACGAGACGTTCGCCGATGCCTTCCAGGGCGCCTTCGACTCGTTCGACGACTTCGCCTCGCAGCTCGAGGATGCCTTCAAGCGCCTGCTCGCCGAGCTGGCGTATCAGGCCACGCTAAAGCCAATCGTCGTCGGCTTTACCAGCGACATGCAGGGAGCGATGGGGATCGGCGGCGCGCAGTCGCAGGGCTTATCCGGAACACTCGGCGGCCTGAATGGCGTGGTGAGCAGCGCGGACAGCCTGCTGGGGACCAACATCGGCAGCTCAATCGGAGGGCTTTTTGGGGGCGGCAGTGCTGCCGCGTCCTCGCTGGGCATGTCGGGCGGCATATCGGGAACAGCAATCACCAGTGCCAATGCAGTGGCTGGCGGCACCGGAGGCCTTTCTGGGGCATTTGGAGCGGCCATGCCATGGATCGGCGCCGGACTGCTGGCGGACAATCTTCTGGGTCTAGGCATCGTCGATGGACTCGTGGGTGGTGTGTCTGACGCTCTCGGGATCAGCGGAAAATACTCCGGCGAAGACCCCACCGGTATCCTCAAGACCGTCAACGAGGCCGGCGCCGCCGGCCGCGATGGCTTCGAGCGTGAGGTGTTCGCCGATTCGGCTCTGGGCCGGGTGGGCTTCGCCCGCGAGTCGCGCGACATCGATTCCCTGTTCGGCGACCGCGACAACTTCGAGAACGCCCAGGAGTACGCCGAGCAGCTGGCCCAGATGGATAACACCATCGCACAGCTGGCCAGCAGCGAGGCAGAGCTGGCCGCCATGCGCGAGGCCGCTGCTGATTACGGCCTGTCGAGCATGGGGGATCTGGAAGGGCGGTACGAATCGATCCTGGGCACCCTCGACGGGGCGTTCGGCCGGTTTGTCCGCGGCATCGATGGTGGTGTGGACGAGATCGTCGCCACGGCGGTGCCGGCCCGGCAGGCGCTGACGCTGCTGGCCGATGGGATGGAGACCCTGAACCTTCGCTTCCGTGATGGTTCGGTGGCGTCCTACCGGGCGGCCGGCAACCTGGCCGAGCTGATGGGCGGCGTCGATTCCCTGGCGAGCGCGCAGCAGCAGTATTACCAGTCGTTCTTCACCGACGCGGAACGCTTCGGCGACCTCGAGGACGATCTGTCGAGCGCGTTCGGGGATCTGGGCGTGGCCATGCCGGACACCGCCGCCGGCTTCCGCGACATGGTCGAGGCGCAGAACCTGATGACCGAGGCAGGGCGCGAGCAGTACGCCGCGCTGCTGCAGCTGGTGCCCACCATGTCGCAGTATCTGGACGTGATGGATCAGCAGCACAGCCAGCTGCAGGACTGGATCGACTCGCTGCTGCTTTCTGACCAGTCGACGCTCGACCCCAGCGAGCGGCTGCAGGAGTCGCAGTCGCAGTACGCCTCTCTGCTGGTCCAGGCCGAGAACGGCAACGCCGACGCCATTGGGCAGTTGGGTAGCGCTGCCTCAGGCTATCTGAGCGAGGCAGCGGGCTACTACGGCCAGGCCTCGGGCCAGTACGGCAGCATCTTCGACGAGATCCTCGACGCGGCCCGCGGGCTGGGCGTCGAGATCGACGGCTCGCATGCGGCGGGCCTTGGCACGGTGCCCTTCGACGGCTATCGTGCCGAGCTTCACCGCGGCGAGACGGTGCTGCCGGCGCCGATCGCTCAGCTCTACCGCGACAGCGCCCCGGGCGGCTCGAGCGACGGCGAGATGCTGCGCACCATGCAGGCCATGCACCAGGAGATGACCCGACTGCGCAACGAGGTCCGCCAGCTGCGCGGCGAGCGCGGCGAGGATGCCGCCCGTGCCGCCAGCCAGCGCGATCGACAGCTGCGCACCCAGGAGAGCATCGACCGCAATACCCGCACACCGGTGACCGTCACCTGATGCTCACCACGATCCACCAGCCCGGCCATCGCGCCGGGCTTTTTCATGCCTGGAGGGGACGTTGACCGATACCGAGTTTGAGGCCTGGCTGGCCGACCACGCCGCCCAGCGGGTGGTGCTGGCCGAGCTGGACCACGCCGCCGGCACCGAGTACGTGGCCACGCGCCCGTATATCTCGCGGCCGGGCGACAGCGACCCCAACCGCATTCACGACGACCTGCTGGCCGAGGCCATCGACATCGAGACCCGCATCGATGCACGGCTGACGTTCGGGCAGGTGCGGCTGATCAACGACGGCGAGCTCGACCCCTGGCTGGGCTACGCCTGGGCGGGCCACGAGATCCGCCTCTACCTGGGCGGGCCGGACTGGAGCCGCGATGATTTCCGGCTGCATGCCCGCGGCATCAACCAGGGCATCACCGGTGCCCGCCGCGGCGAGCTGGCGTTCGGCATGGTGGATCAGTCGGCCCAGCTGGATGAGCCGATCGACACCGGCACGCTGCCGCTGGATGGCGGCCCGGTGCCGCTGGCCCTGGGCAACGTCTATAACGCCCCGGCGTTCCGGGTGTCGACGTCGGCGCTGACCTATCGGGCCTCATTCCTGGCGGTGACCGGTCTCGCCCCCAAGGAGTTGGGCAACGGGGTGCCGCACACCGATGACCTGTCCGCCGGCGAGTTCACCCTCGATAACGCCCCGGGCGGGGCGCTGACCGTCGATATTCAGGAATCGCACGACACGAACGACATCCCGCAGTGGGTGGCGTCGCAGTACGGCCTGACCGTCGCCGAGAACAGCCTGCCCAGCTATGCCGTGGGGCTCTATTACGCCGACGCCGTGACCGGCCGGCAGATCCTCGATGACCTGTGCCAAGGGCAGGGCGGCTACTGGTATCTCAACGCCCTCGGCGAGCTGGTGGTGCGGCAGCACCTGGCGCTCTCGGCGCCAGACCTGACGCTCTACGCCGACGACATCGAGCGCGACAGCCTGGAGCTGATCGAGACGCAGGCGCCGTGGTCGTCGCTGACGCTGCGCTGGAAGCGCAATTTCTCGCCGCTACGCGAGGTCGCCGGGACCATCGAGGACAACGACGCCGCCGAGGCCGAACGCCTCAAACGCGAGTGGCGCGAATCCACCGCGACCCAATCCCTGCCCGATTACCCACAAGCCGAGGAGGTCAGCCGCGACAGCGCCCTGGCCACCAGCGCCGACGCCGATACCGAGCGCGACCGCCTGCTGGCCCTGCGCGCGGTGCGCCGTGACGTCTGGCGGATGGATGCGTTCCTGCCCCAGGCCGAGGTCGGCCAGGCCGTCACCGTCGAGGTGGGTGCGCTGGCAGGCCGGGTAGGGCGGATCATCGCCGTGCGGCGCGCGCCGACCCGCGGCATCACCACGCTGGAGGTCTGGCTGTGACCAACACCCTGCGCATGATCGTGGACAACCTGCACGATAGCACCACGCTCACCGCCACGTCAGAGGCGCTGGCGGTGGCCAACACGCAGCGCACCGGGCGGGCCTACGTGTGGCGCTCGGCGGACCTCGCCGACCAGGTGATCACCGCCACGCTACCGACGCCGGCGTTCATCGATGCCCTGGTGATCTACCGACACAACCTGTCGGCCACCGCTACGGTGCGCGTCGAGCTTCTCAACGAGGGTGATGTGGTCTATGACTCCGGTTCGGTCGTCGTCTCGGGGTTGGTGGCGCTCGGCGACTTCCGCTTTGGCGTCGACCCATGGGGTGCCACGCTGACCGACGACCTACCCATTCAGCAGGCGCCCTTTTGGATGCAGGCCACCGCGCTCACCGGCTATCGCCTCACGATCAGTGACCCCGATAACCTCGATGGCGTGATGGAGGTCGGGCGCATCATCGCTGGCAACACGGTCACGCCGCAGTTCAATGCCAGCTATGGCGTTGAGCTCGAGTGGCAGGACGCGGCCGAGCATCGCCGAAGCGAGGGTGGCTCGTTGCGCACCCTGGGCGGCGGCATTGCCCGCCGACTCTCCTTCGATCTCGACTTCATGGACGCCCGAGGCCGCGCCACCCTGACCCGCGCCTTTCTGCGCGGCGGCAAGGGGCGCGACGTTTACGTGTCGCTCTACCCCGGGGCCGGCGGGCTGGACGAAGCCGAGCACGCCTTTCTCGCTCGGCGAGACGACAACTACGGGCACAACCACAACTTCTACGCCAACTGGCGCTCATCTATCACCCTCGTGGAGGTCTAAATGGCTCACGTCCCTACGGTGCCTAACTTCGCTCAGTTCAACTTCGCTCTGGGTGACACCGACGCTGCCATCACTAAGCAGAACGGGCAAAACGCCGCGCTGGTCACGTTTGGCAGCGAGTTACAGCAGACGATGACCACCCTGAACCAGGACATCGATCAGGTCGCCCAGGACAGGGATGCCGCCGCTCAATCGGCGAGCGAGGCCCTGACCTATCGCAACGAGACTCAGGAGATCAGCGAGGGCGGGCTGCCGCCCAAGGCGGGCAATGCCGAGGGGGTGCTGCGCGTCGCCGACGACGAACAGAGCTACGTCCTCGATAAGCTGCTGCGCTTCCTTATCCCTGCCGGCGCGGTGATGGGGTTCCCCTTCACCAATGCGCCGGCCGGCTGGCTCAAGTGCAACGGCGCGGCCGTTTCACGCAGCGCCTACGCCGATCTGTTCGCGGCGATAGGCACCACCTTCGGCGCCGGCGATGGCAGCACGACGTTCAGCCTGCCGGACTACCGCGGGGAGTTTCCGCGCTGGCTGGATGATGGCCGCGGCATCGACAGCGGGCGAGGCATCGCCGAGGCCCAGGGCGACCAGAACAAGGCGCACGACCATGGCGGGTCAACGGACAACGACACCCACAGTCACAGCGGCAGCACGAATAACGATACCCACAACCACTCCGGCTACACGAATTATGGCGGCGAGCACGATCACGACCTAGACCCAAATGTCACCAGTGAGGATAACGGATCGGCAGACGGCCCCTCGAATGATAACGACGGGACGACGGTTTACAGGACCGAAGAAGGGGGCAGGCACCGCCACTACTTCACGACCTATAACGATACCCACAACCACGACCTAAACATCAACAGCAACACCCACGACCACGGTATCAGCAATGATGGCGGCGACGAGGCACGTCCGCGCAACATGCCGCTGCTGGCCTGCATCCGCTACTGAGGGAGCCCTATGATCATCTATCACTATCACCCCGAGAGCGGCGATTTCTTGAGCCAGGGCGAAGCGGACGAATCGCCAATGGAGCCCGGCGAGCACCTGATCCCCGCGCATGCGACCCCCATCGCCCCACCCGAGCCCCAGGCAGGGCGCCGTCGCGTGTTTGCCGAGGGCGGCTGGTCGCTGGTCGACATCGAGCCCGAGCCTGCCGAGCCGACACCCCAGCCCGAGCCCGAGCCGGCCCCGCCCGCCGAGGTCACCCACGATGACCTGCGCGCCGAGCTCGCCCGGGTGCATGACGAGTACACAAACGGCACGACAACTCATCGGGGCGTGCAGATCGCTATCGACGTAGAGGCACGGGTCAACGCCCGCGGCGTACTCGATGCCGTGAAATCGGGTCAACAGCCGGTGCCGCTCCAGTGGTTCGCCGGCAGCGAGTCGCTGGCAATCAGCAGCGAGGTCGAGATGCAGGCGCTACATGACGCCATCTTCGACGCCCTGCGCCGCGGCTTCGCCGCCAAGGGGGAGGTGCTGGCCAAGATCCCGGGCATCCAAGACCCAGCCAATTACAGTGTCGCCACCGCCTTTGCCGTCGCCCTGAGCAACGATTGATCGAGGAATTGAGATGCAACTAGCAGGCACCCTCTGCAACGCGGCAGGCCCGCTGGCCGGCGTGACTATCATCTTCGAGGCCACCGCCACCACCATGAACGGCGTGCTGGTGTCGTCGGATGCGCAGTTCACGACCCAGGAGGATGGCACCTACCTGATCGATCTTAAGGCGGGCCACTACTACGTCTATTGGATCGAGCGTGGCCATCGTGTGCGCCTGGGCACCGTCACCGCCGACCAGTTTAGCGAAGCAAGTCTCCCGGAGGTATTGCAGGCTTCCCCGGTGCCGGTCGATTCCAGCGCGATCGAGGATGAGATCCAGGAAGCGTTGGCGCAAATGCAGGCCGACCTGGCCGCCTCGACGGATCTGCGCGATGAAACCGCCGGCCTGCGTGACGCGGCGCAGCAGGCGGCCACGGATGCCGAGGCCGCGCGCGATGCTGCGCAGGCATCAGAGCAGGTCAGCACCGACAACGCCGACGCCACTGCCGCCGACCGCAGCGACGTCACCACTAAGGCGAGCCAAGTGAGTAGCGATGCGGCCGCCGCCAGTTCGGCCAAGACCGCCGCCGAAGCCGCTCGCGACGACGCCGTCAACATCGCCGGCGGCGACAGCCAGCCGATCTTCGACGCCTGGGTGGTGGACGTCGAGCGCCGCCAGGTCGAGAACGACACCGGCGGCGCCTGCACCATCGAGCGCACCGCCGGCGGCGAGCCGTGCTACATGTTCGTGATCCCCAAGCTCAAGTGGGAAGACTTGGTGCCGTCAGGCGAGCTGGGGACTGGCGTGCATGAGGCCTTTCTGGTCGATGGCGTCGAGAAGAGCGAGCTGCTGGTCGGTATGTTCCAGGCGGCGACCGTAAACGGCGAGCTGGTCAGCCAGGCCCGCCAGGTGCCGCGCCGCTCCATCAGCTGGGATAACGCCCGCAGCGAGGCGCAGTCAGCCGGCTTCGACATCATGAGCAACTGGGAGTGGTCGGCAATCGCCTTTTGGTGCATGGCCAATGGCTTTCAGCCCCGCGGCAACACCGACTATGGCCAGAGCCACAGCCACCCGCATGAGCAGGGCAGCAACGTCGAATACGACAACATCGCTACCGGCTCCGGCCCCAACACCTGGAACCACAACAATGCTGCCAATGGCATCGCCGACCTGGTCGGTAACGTCTGGGAATGGCAGTGGGGCTTCAAGATGGTCGATGGACGGATCTTCCTCGCCCCGGATAACGACAAGAGCCTGGTCGAGTCCAGTTGGGTCGATACCGGCTGGGACATGCCAAGCACCAGCTCGACCAATTGGGCCGGCCTGTATGACGCCCAGAACGAGGCGCCGGAAGCGGTGCGGCGCGCCCTGATTATGCCCAACGGCATTGCCGACCCCGATGGCAGCATCTGGACCAATCTCGACGGGGAGCGCTTCCCGTATCGTGGCGGCCACCGCGGCAACGCCGGCTACGCCGGCCTTGGCGCGCTGTTTCTCAGCAGCGGGCGCGGGTATGAGTACAACAGCCGGGGTTTGCGGCTCTCGCGTTTGGTCTAATCGGCCATCTGAACCCCGGCACTCTGAACGCGCCGCGAGAGCGGCGCACAAGGAGCCCTCATGGAAGACCTGAGAATCAAGCTCAAGATCGAGCGGATGATTGGTTATGGGTATTCGGCCCTGCGCCAATTCCCGAAGAGCGAGAAGCACACGCTGGCGGCGGAGATTCGCCAGTGCATGTACCGGTTGCTGCGGTTGGTGATCATCACCAATCGCCGTTACCACAAGAAGACCACGCTGCACTTCACGCGAGGTGCGACCACGTAAAGCGCTTCGCCGCGTTGGCAACCGAGTTATTCGACACCTGCGGATAGTCTGGTGAAATGCTCGGCACCGACTCGCCGCTATCGAAGCGGGCGCGAATGTCTCGCACATCGCACTCGGTCAATCGGGCGCGACCATTCTTGGCGCCCTCGGCATAGTTGCCGGAATGACGGAAGGCATCCTCGACATTTTCCTTCACGGTGCCATAGGCCAGATTGTCCAGCTCGTTGCGCAGCGCGTCGCCATTGAGATGACGCACAATCTGCGAGCGAGGCTGAATCCCGATCCAGCACTCCAGCATAAAGCGATGCACCGAGACGATCTTTGTCTTCCCGTCCTGCGTGACTCGGCACTTGCGATAAGGGGGTGTGTACTTTGGCTGTACCGTGAACTGCGCCACCTCCACCCAATGACTAGCGCGAGGCAGAGGGCCGGCGCGCCTCATGCCCTTGAAGCGAACCGCTGGGCGCGTAAAAACCCGGCCATCGCGGCTAGTTGCGTAGTACGTAAAGACAGGGTGTTGCGCGACTTCAATGGACTGAGATTCAACACAAATAATCATGACGCCCTCCGAATGGCCATGATTATAAATATAGGTATACAAACTCGATTTGTCGAGTAGAAATACAGCGCCGAGGGCTTTGTGCGCTCGGTTATCTACGACACGCCCTGGGAGATTCCCGCATGACCCAACTGATCGTCATCGACCGCACCCCCAACGACGCCGACGAGCCGACTAAAATCACCCTGCCCGAGGGCACGCTGGCCCTGGGCCACGCCGCCGGCCTGGCCTGGTATCGCCTGCCGCATGGCGCCCTGGCGCCTTCCGGCAGTCGTGCGCCCACGGCTGACGAGCTCGCCCAAGCGCGCCTGACGCTGCCGGCCGTGCTGCGTCTCAAGGCCGCCACCCGCCGCCGCATCGAGCGGGAGGTCGGCGACCTGCACGAGGTCGTTGCCGACCAGGCGCGCCAGATCGAGGCGCTCACCGCCCTGGTCTGCCGAATGACGGCCGACCAGCTCGGCGGCACCGTCATGAGCGAGACCACCAAGGAGGCCTACCTGGCCCGCGCCGAGAGCGTGATCAGTGCGCTCGACAGTGGCGAGCTGACCCTGCGCGGCGACACCGAGGGCGCCGATGACATGCTGACCAAGGTGATGAACCGCGCCGACCAGATCAATCGCATCATCGTCGCCGACTATCTGCCGCGGCGTGACGCCCTGCTCGAGGAGTGACCATCATGCCCATCACACTGGCTACTATCGCCGCCATTCTGCTGCTGATCGCCAGCCTCGCCGACACGATCACCACCATCGGCGCGCTCAAGCGCGGCGGCATCGAGGCCAACCCCGTCGTCGCATGGATGATAGAGCACGCTGGAAGGGCTTGGCCGATCTTGAAAGCGCTACCGCTGGCGCCGGCGCTGTGGCTGGCGTGGCAGCATCCGCACGACCTCCGCCTCGCCCTGGTGCTGGGCGGGCTGGCCGTCGTCTATGGGGTGGTGGCGTGGAGGAATGCGCAGCTGTGAGCAGTGACGCCTCGCTGCTAGAGATCGCCCACGCCGCGCCGGGGCGATCTCCTACATAGCGCCTGGGCCTGCCCCGCTACGCTGAAAGCGTGACGTCAGGCGCTTGCGAGCCCGCGACGGGCCCGCCGCCAAGGAGGCCAGCCGACGTCACAGCTCAGCATGATCTCCGAAGGCCAGGGATGGCCGCCTCAGTGTCGCCGCTCTCCCTGCGCCTCCCGCTCTTCCAGCATCTCCTCGATGAGATCGGCCGCCTCCCGTGCCGCCCGGTCATACGGCCGCTGCCTGAGCTTCTCGACGATCTGCTCGGGCGTGAGGGTGCGCGGGACGTTGAATCTGGTCGGGGAGGGCATGGTGATCTCCTTTCTTGACAGTGTCGCGGCTCCACCACACTATAGCGGCCATGACCTCTATCTCCATGACCATCGCAAAGCAGTGGCGCCTCGCAATCTGACGGGGCGGCTTTCGCGTGTCTGAGCATCATGCCGCCCGCCGAGGCGGCATTTTTGTATCTGCCGGCTCGCAAGGGGTTGATTCGGGCATTGTGAGTAGGATTGTGAGTACGATCCGGGTGGTAGAGTCGCCGGACTGAATAGAATCAGGAGCTTAGGCCCGAAATGATCTTGATGATCGATAACT